>NZ_JASWIM010000012.1:0-138151 GCF_030291335.1 Arenibacter flavimaris | reverse complement strand
AATGCCAAAGTAAAGGCTTTTAGATCACAATTTAGGGGAGTCAGGAATACGGAATACTTCTTATATCGCTTGATTAAATTATATTCTTAAAATGGTAAAAACCCAACTTTTGGACTTGATCCCTCCCATGCCTATACCGGCCATACCCAAACCACTCAAGATGTACAATCCGAACAATAACAGGATACTTGTGGGAGGAAAGAAAATAATAGTTGCTAAAGGGGTAAAAAACAGCAATAACATTACGATGCTTTTAAAAAGCATTTGACGGTTGCCATGCCTAGATTTTTTAGTGCTTTTGAAATATTCGGAAACACGTTTTTTTAGTGTTTTTGAAAAATCGGAGCCTACTGATGTTGGAAAAGATAGATTTTTAATAAATGAAAGAATTAGTTAAACAATAAATTACTTCAAAATGTGTAAAAAAACGAGAAGTAAAATCTTGTGATAATTGCTTAACGAACTACTGCAAATTGGCAATAGGTAATACTATTTTGACTGTTCTGTAGTGCAGAACATGTACAAAGTTACCTTAATTATGTTGAATTACCTAATGTTAACTGCAAATAAGGTTCTCGATTCCGTTTGTACAGCATCGTTTTGGTGAGCCAAATCGATTTTAAAAAAGGAGATGTAAACTTGATATAGGGGGCAACCGATTATCAAATAAACATTACCTAACCACTTGACGATGGTAAATAGAACAAAGGGCTATTTAAGACAATAAAAGGACAGATAATACATGTGATGGAAGATCGGAAATGAAGTTAAATAGACCAATAAGCAGGTGGCATAATAGCTATTTATGAATATGAAAAATCCTACTTATGAAAAATGATATAAAATTATTTTTGTGTTCTTTTATTATCATATTATTGGTGTTTTTCGATAAATGATGAATTAAATTTACTGAAACTAACAATTATCAGAGTAAAACACAGCATTTGGTAAATATTACTGAGGTGCTGGCAAATTTGTTAGGCCTGGATTATCTAATATTGAGCACTATGAAAGATAGAATGGATGAAATGGATTTCAAAATTTTAAGTTTACTGGCAGATAATGCCCAGATGCCTTATACCGAAGTAGCGAAAAAGGCAGGTATTTCACCAGGGACAGTCCATGCAAGAACCAAAAAAATGATAAACCTTGGGTTGATAAAAGGTTCAACCCTTAATTTGGACTACAGTAAAATAGGGTGGAAAATGACTATTTTCTTAGGAGTTTATCTACGGGAAAGTTTTATGTACAAACAGGTTATTGAAGCCTTACGCAAGGTACCGGAAATAGTTAAAATTCATCACAGTACCGGTAAATTTGATATTTTTCTTAAAATGCATGCCAAAGATAGTATGCACTACAGGAAGGTATACCAGGATGCTATTTTAACCATTGAAGGCATAAAAGGGGTAGAATCCTTTATGTCCGTTGAGGAAAATATGAGCCGACATATAGTTTTCGAGTGATAGGTGTTTCCTAATCTGTTAGACGCTACCCAGCCATAGATAGGGCTAAATGGGACTCCCATTTTTTTTGATAACACTTTTCACTTGAATCTGGGACAAATACTAAGGCATTATCCTATAGGATCCAAGTGTTAATAAGGGGAGTGCTCCGCAATTCCCAGATGCAACTACCTTTAAACTCCCTAAACTGGAAAACACAATCCAAATCCTTCAAAGTGATTCTCCTTATACAATAGGTCAAAATACTACGAAGGGGATGATTACATGTTTTTCAATTCGGCCACCAAATCAGTCAGCGCAGCCTTGGCGTCTCCGAAAAGCATGGAGGTTTTGGAATTATAGAAAAGCTCATTCTCTATCCCGGCATAACCCGCGTTCATGCTGCGTTTGTTTACGATGATATGTTTGGCATTTTCCACATCCAAAATAGGCATACCGTAAATTGGGCTCGCTGGATTGTTATGCGCAGCAGGGTTGACAACATCATTAGCTCCAACAACCAGCACTATATCGGTATTGCTAAACTGGGGATTGATATCTTCCATTTCAACCAGCATATTGTATTCCACATTGGATTCCGCCAATAGTACATTCATGTGGCCCGGCATACGCCCTGCTACCGGATGAATGGCATATTTTACGTTCACCCCCTTTTTTGTCAATAGCTCTTCCAACTCATGTATTACATGTTGGGCCTGTGCCACTGCCAGGCCATAACCAGGAACTATCACCACCTGGTTGGCGTAATTCATCATAATGGCCGCATCACTGGGATTGGTGCTCTTTATAGACCCTAAGGCCTTATTTTCGCCTATGGCGGTAGCTGCTCCTCCAAATGCACCAAAAATTACGGAACCCAAAGTCCTGTTCATGGCCCTGCACATGGCTACCGTTAGAATAATACCGGCAGATCCTACCAGAATACCCCCAACGAGCATCACCATATTGTTATAAAGTATCCCTGTAATGGCAGCAGCAATACCTGTCAAAGAATTCAATAAAGAAATTACCACTGGCATATCCGCTCCCCCTATGGGAAGGACAAATAGAATGCCATAGATCAGGCCTGAGGCCAAAAACGCATATAATAGTAGTTGACTATCTACGCCTGTAGCGACCATAAATGCTGCAAAAATGACAATTCCAATAATTACAAGGTTGTTTATGATATTGTAGTAGGGTATCCTCACCACACTTTTTAACGAGCCGTTTAGTTTGCCCCAGGCAATTAAACTGCCGGAAAATGTAATGGCCCCGATTATTATGCCAGAAACTATGGTGGTAGACTGGGTAATGTTATTTACATTTTTACTGTATTCTACCAACCCTATAAGCGCTGCACTGGCACCGCCAAAGCCGTTGAACACAGAGACCAATTCCGGCATTTTCGTCATTTCCACCTTTATTGCTATCAGCCAGCCAATTAAGGAGCCTATAAGTATTGCCGCGGCAATCAGGATATAAATTAAAGGTGGAACCTGCTGTTCATGCACAAAAACGGTACCCACAATGGCCAAACCCATCCCGGCGGCCGCAATTAAGTTACCTTTTTTTGCCGTTTCCGGGTGGCCTAGCATTTTTAGGCCAACTATAAAGGTAACGGTTGCGATCAGATATATTATATTCAATAAAATCCCCATTATTTTTTTCTTTTAAACATTTGTAACATTCTGTCGGTAACAGCAAAGCCACCAACTACATTTAAGACCCCCAAAACTACTGCCACGAAACCCAATGACAAGGCTACATAATCAGTAGGGTCTGCATGAAGCATTACTAAAATGGCCCCTACTATAACCACACCGCTCAAAGCATTGGCACCTGACATCAAGGGTGTGTGCAAAACTGCGGGAATGCTTTTTATTACCTCTACACCAACAAATATGGCCAGGATAAGTATGTATGTAATCTGTAGGTTGTTTCCAATAAATTCCAAAATCTCATTCATCATTTATTTGTTTTAATTTTTTCTAATGGTTCCATTTTTAACAATCAGGGTCTCATCTGTAATTTGTTCATCCAGATCCCATTTAAAATGGGTTTCTTCGGTTAAATGCATAATGTAGTTGTAGATATTTTTTGCATAAAGATCACTGGCATTGGTAGAAACGCTTCTTGGATCAATACTGGTGCCTATGACTTTTACTCCATTTTTAACAATGGTCTTGTTTATCTGACTAACTTCGCAGTTTCCACCTTGTGCGGCGGCCAAGTCGATGATTACCGCACCGTTTTTCATTTGCATTACCTGTTCCTCCGTTATTAGAATCGGTGCCTTTCTTCCAGGAATATTGGCCGTGGTAATAACCAAGTCTGCTTGGAACAATGATTTATTTACAGCCTCTTTTTGTCTTTTTTGATAATCTGCCGAGGCTTCCTTGGCATAACCCCCTTCCGATTCCTCTCCCTCATTGTTGACCGAGATAAATTTTGCTCCCAAGGATTCTGCTTGCTCCTTGGTTTCGGATCTAATATCAGTGGCCTCAACAATGGCCCCCAATCGTTTGGCTGTAGCTATGGCTTGAAGACCTGCAACGCCAATACCATATATCAATACTCTTGCGGGTGGTATGGTTCCCGCCGATGTCATCATCAAAGGAAATATTTTGGTCATTTCAAAGGCTCCCAAAATCACCGCCTTATAGCCTGCCAAATTGTTTTGTGAACTCAGTACATCCATATCCTGGGCCCTTGATATCCTTGGAATGGCATCCATAGAAAAAGCGGTTACCCCTTTATTGGCAATGGCTTGGACTAGTTGGGGGTTCGACTTATGGTACAGTTTACTGATCAGAATCTGACCTTTGTCCACAAGTTTTAAATCTTCTTCATCAAAAGGGTTGATTTTCAGCAATATCTCTGCTTCGTGAAAAACGACCGCTCTTTTTTCAACAGCAACCTCAACATTTTTATAATCCGAATCCTTAAAGGAAGAGTACTCACCTGCACCTTCCTCTATGAGAACTTCAAAACCCGAGGCCCTTAATTGTTTCGCAATAATTGGCGTAATGGCAACCCGTCTTTCACCATCCAAGGTTTCTTTTAATATGCCTATTTTCATTTTGGTCAATGGTTTGGTTAAAAATGATTTATGTTAACTAATTGGTTAAAAATCACTAAAAAATGTCAAAACTAGTGAATCGTTAAAATTATTGATACGTTTTAATAAAAGATTACAATTTTCGTGTTAATTGTTGAATTATTTACAATAGGGCGGTAAAATAAATGTCTTGGATCTTCTCCTAAGGTAACCTTAAGTTTTATACTTTTTTATCAATGTTTCAATTGCCCATTCGAAACAACAGTGATCTGTTTAATGAGCTTTTTTTATTATATCCTTTACAGTCTTGTTTTTAGATCCATTAGGATGGAATATACTGTAGGTTCCACGGGAGGCGGCTTATGTAAATGGCTTAACTAGGAGTTTGGTGTTCGTATATGTGAACTGGAGCTAAACATAGTTGATATACTAAACTATCACTTGAAATCCTTTTATGATCCCGTTCAGGGGGAGCGCCGAAATGATATCAGTAGTTCCTTCCGATGCTCTAAAGGCATGTCTATAGTTGGTTGGTTACTAAGATTTATGACTTCTTGGGTAGTTTGTGGGCCGCTCTCAATTGATCGCTATCCCAATGATTGTCAAATTCAATAATCCCTCTTTTTAAATCTTCCTCCAATTGTTTTTCTTGTTGTTTAATCTCTTCTTTGGCCTTAAATATATATTCGTCCCTAGTTTTGGGTTTATCGGCCAAACGTCTCAGGCCTTCCTCATCGTATTGAATAAATTTCTGGGCCTGTCTGTATATGGTGTATTTTCTAAATCCCAAATGGTTTAGGGCATCACCTGCCATTTTAACGGAGGTTTCCAAAGATTCCCTGTACACATCCTCAACCCCCATATTAAGTAGGTCATAAGCGTCATATCTATTTCTCGCACGGACCATCAATTTTACGTTTGGATATTTTTCCTTGACCATTTTTGTCAAATGGATCACATTATCACTATTGTCGATTGCCGAGATTAAAATTTTGGCCTCTGCTATTCCGGCGGACTCCAGAAGATCTATTCTGGTGGCATCCCCATAGTAGACTTCAAACCCCATTTTCCGCAGAAGATCTACCCGGTTGGAATCGTTATCCAAAATGGTGGCTTCAATACCGTAGGATCTTAGGAACCTTCCAACCGTACTACCGAAATGGCCAAAACCTACCAGAATAACTTTGTGGGTCTTTGCTATATGATCTACCTGTCTGGTTGACACTTTTTTGGTTCCAACACGTGGTAGGATCATTCGCTCATTTATTATTCCAATTATGGGGGTAAAGGCCATGGTAAGTGCGGTTACCACCAGCATCATATCCAATTCAACCCTATCCAGAATATTCAATTGAAAGGCAAAGGAAAGTAGTACAAATGCAAACTCCCCAATCTGCGCAAGCCCAACCGTTAGCAGTAGCCTTTGATCGGCCTTGAGTTTAAAAAGGGCCCCGACCAAAAATAGGATTAGGGCCTTTAATACGATTACGCCGACCACTAAACCACTAATCATTAAAGGATTGTCCCCAATAACAATAAAATTGATGGATGCCCCAACCGCCATAAAGAACAGGCCCAACAATAGGCCTTTAAAGGGTTCCAAATTACTTTCCAGTTCGTGTTTAAATTCACTGGTAGCCAACACCACACCGCCGAGAAATGCACCCAATGCCGGACTTAAACCAACCAATTCCATAAGATAGGCAAGGGCAATTACAATAAGCAGGGCAGAGGCGGACAATAGCTCCCTCAGCCTGGTTTTGGCCACAAGCCGTAACATGGGTACGAAAAAATAACGGCCGGCTAGTATTACTAAAACAACCGACAGGAAAATGGCCATGGCCTGAAAACCTAATGGCAAATTTTCAAGTAGATATATATGATCCGAATGACCGTCGGCAATTGTAGTTTTTTCCGAATCCGTAAGTAGGGGGATAACCGCCAACATCACAATAACTATAATATCCTGAAACAGAAGAATGGAAAAGGAAGAGGCTCCATAGGTGGTATTCATTAAACCATTTTCCTTAATGGTCTGTAAGGTTATGGCAGTGGAGGAGAGGGATACTGCCATGGATATGATCAGGGAAACTTTCCAATCGAATCCAATGGTGTTAAAGAGGAGAAAGGAAACTATCATGGTACCCAAGACCTGGGCTCCACCCATACCAATTATAGTTTTCCTCATTTGCCAAAAGCTCTTTGGTTCTATTTCGAGGCCTATAAGAAAAAGCATCATGACCACACCAAATTCGGCAAAGTGAAGTATATCCTGGCCTTCATCGCCAACAAAGCCCAAAATATAAGGTCCTATTAGTACTCCGGCCAACAGATAGCCAAGAACAGAACTTAATCCAAATTTCTTGGCAATGGGTACGCAAATAATGGCACCGGTCAGGAATACAATTGCCGCGAACAGAAAGCTACCATTCATTGTGTAATTACTTTATTTAGCTGGGGAGTGTCATTTAAGAATTCACAGTTTGCGATCTCATCAAAAGGAAGATTCTGCCTTAATCCAACAATTAATTGTTCGTATTGGAGGGTATATTTGTCCAGTTCTTCGTTGGATATGTTATGGGTCCCCATAACCGTAAACGGAGGAAGATATTCCATTCCACAAAGTCTGGCCGTTTGCTCAAAAGGGCGTAAAAATTCGTTTATCGAGTAGTTGTTGGAGCCCGTTGGGCAATAGACTTCCCTGGTGCCCCCAGTGGTGATTACATTTAAACACTTTTTAGTATGTAGTGCATTTGCCTTGGGGCCATAGGCCCAACCAAATTCCAGGACAACATCCATCCATTGTTTCATTAAGGGCGGACAACTGTACCAATAAAAAGGATGGTGCCAAACAATGACATCATGCTCGTCCAAAAGTTTTTTTTCTCCAATGATATCTATGTTAAAATCCGGATACCGTTCATATAGGTCATGAAAGGTAACGCCCTCCTTGTTCTCAATCCTTTTGACCAAAGCTTTGTTTGCCCTGGATTGTTCAAACTTTGGATGTGCAAACAAAATCAATATTCGTTTCATACATTCAATTTAATGGAAAACTCTGGAACAAAGGTTTCGTTTCCGATAATTTTGGTATATCTATCTATTATTGCGGTCCTTGCTTCTTAGAGTTCCCTTTGTCCAATACATCGTTAAATGAAGTTGGTAGTTCAAATACCTCCAACTCAAAATATGGCAGTGCGGCCAATAGATGGTCAAATATATCGGCCATTATGTATTCGTAGTTTTCCCAACGTTTGTCACTGCTAAAGGCATAGATTTCCAAGGGTATACCTTGGGGGGTAGGAGGTAATTGCCTGGTCATGAGGGTCATGGTCTGGTTAATTGCGGAATGGTTTTTAAGGTAAGTTTCCACATATTTTCTAAAAACACCCAAATTGGTGAGATTCCTTCCATTTATGGCCAATTGTTTGTTGATATCGTGCTCTTTATTATAGGTTTCTATATTTGCATTCCTAGTCTCCAGATATTTGGAAATTATCTGAATACTTTTTAGGGTTTCAATGTTTTCAGAAGTAAGGAATCTAATGCTTTTCTGTTTTATAAGCAGCGCCCGTTTAATTCTTCGACCCCCGGATGCCTCCATACCTCTCCAGTTTTTAAACGAATCGGAAATTAGGGAATAGGTGGGAATAGTGGTTATGGTCTTGTCAAAATTCTGAACTTTCACTGTGGCAAGGGAAATTTCCGTAACATTACCATCGGCCCCAAATTTCTCAAAAGTTATCCAATCCCCAATGCGGACCATGTCGTTTATACTCACCTGAATACTGGCTACCAAGCCCAATATGGTATCCTTAAAAATTAAAAGGATTACAGCAGAGGCCGCACCCAAAGCGGTAAAAAATTTCCAAATGGTGGTATCGGTCAATACCGCAAATAGAGTTAATAGGCCGCCTATCCAGGCAAATATCATAAACACCTGGATATAACTATCCAAGGGTTTATCTTTCATATGGGGCAGGGTCTTTAGATAATCCTTAATGCTTCGCAACAAACTTCGTATCAAAAGAAGCACCAAAATTATGGTTAGGATTTCAATGGCCTTCAAAATAATGCCCTCAGTATTTTCAAAATCTAGAAAGGCTAAAGGTAGATATCGGTACAACAGCCATAGCGGTATAATGTGCGCCACAAGTCTAGGGACCTTATTGAACACTAAAAAATTGTCAAAATTGGTCTTGGATTGCCTAGCAAACCTTACCGATAAAAATCTCAATAGTTTCCAAAGGAAATAATCCATTACTAAGGCCACTAAAATTATTCCAACGAATAGTATTAGGGCATTTAGGTAGGCGGCCGTGTTGGCTTCCAAACCCGACTGGATAAGGTACTCGTAAAGTAATCGTCTTAAACCGTTGTTCATGACCGGAATGCAATGTTGAATATTTTGCAAAAATAAGGATTGAAGATCAGTTCTGGCAGTAGATATAAAAAAAGTATGGAAGTCCTGGGCTAAAAACTATTTTAAACCCCTTAACAGGGCTTGGGAGATTGTTTGCAATATCTGTAAAAAAGGGTGCCATAAAATGTACAGTTGGTATTTCTTACCTTCTTATGGTTTCCTTGTTCACAACATTCCCATCTACGTCATAATGTATAAATTCAACAATAGGGGTATTCCCTTCCCGATATACTTTTACAGCCAAAAAACCTCCCTTTACCCTTAGAAATTTGTGTTCGGGTCTCTTGTCATTTTGATCCCAACCTTGGGCGTGGGAATCACTGGAAGGTCCTTGACTAAATTCCATTAACTCGGTTACAGGGTCAACGGAGACATATTGCCAATGCCTGTCCCCATTGATTACAAACATTTTTTGTTCGGATAGATATTTGCGCAACCACTCGCCTTCCGTTTTAAAGGAAGCATTGGAATGGTTGTCAGTTTTACCTTTTGCCCTATCGGGTCCAACTACAGGTGTGGGCGAACTAAGTATTTTAAAAGTTGCATCGGAGGCCTCTACGGTTTGTTTAAACCACTCTATTTGTTCCTTGCCCCAAATACTTTTTTCCATTCCATCGGGCGCCTTATTGTCACTTCTAAAATCCCTGCCTTCCACCATCCATATTTGAAGGTCTTTTCCCCATCTGAATGTTCGGTAGGATTTATCCATTATCGGTGCTTGCTCGTTCCAAATTAAGAGACCATCCTCAAAACTCAGCTCCCCAAAAGGGGAGGAGGTAGGCATGGCATCGTCCTTTAACAAATCGTGATCGTCCTTTTGCAGGTAGAGGGGCGTATTGTTGTAGAAATTGTTCAAAGAGGGCCAGGAATTAATGGCGTGCCATTTATGTCTTGCCAACTCCAGATTATAGGCCATGGGCCCGGGTTTGTCGTAATAAACATAATCGCCCGTTTGGCAGTGAAACATGGGATTTAATTTTAGCATGTTATCGTATACCTTAAACCCTCTTTTGGGATCGTCATAGGACCAAAAGTATTGACAAGTGGAAGAGGTGAAAAGTACTGGCACCGCTTCATTGGCCTTGGGGGCCGTGGTAAATACTCCCTGTATTTGGGAAATTGGCGCTTTGTTATACTTCCTACCCCTAATGGTTACAGAGTAGGTTGTATTGGATTTGAGCCCGGAAAGCCTATGTTTGAAGGTAAAATCTCTATACTCGGAGACATATTGCCATGGCGTGTTTATCACAGTATCTTTGGACCGCACTTCAATACTGATCTGCCCAAAGGAGCCCTCCACGGCCCCGTCCATTTCATTTACCGGCATATGATTGTCAAAATCGATGGGACTTCTAAAGGGAGCGCCTTTCTGCCTATGTTTTATGGGTACCGGTTTTTCGGAACTACACAATCTGGTCCATAGTATTGCGGAGGAATCGGTTAATTCTCCAATCTTAAAGCCATTGGTAAAATATACCTGCTCACTATTCTGTCCTTGCGCTGGTGTTACTAAAACAGCAAAAATTAGTACTAACACTAAAAACGTTCTCCTCATTGTATTTATTGGTTGTTAGGGATTTGTTATTGTCCTTGGTAAAATTCATTCCAAATACATTTTTTTATATGGCCGTAAACCATAAACACTCAGGTTGCAGTTTGGCCCATTTACGTGTATCGTATTCAAAACATCATTTTGAAATTCGTTGGATTTGATTTGAATTAATCTTCCCGAGTAAAGGTACGCCATCAGTTTTAAAAAGCTCCTATGCCTGTCTCCTCCGTTGTGCTATGGTACCTCTAGGGGACTTCTGTACATTCAAATATATGTTATTTTAACAAATCCCACTTTGCCCTAAAGGGTTGTATCCAAAAGGATATGGGCTTCGATATTTTTTGAATATATTTAAACGTCACTTTTCATTTTAGTAATAAAGATATCTTGAAGTATGGCCAATTCCTTTTTGTATTTTAAGTCGGACCGCGAAGCGAAGTAGAGGATGTTTTCTGTAGGGGCAGTTCCCTCCCATACCAATTCAATCCCATGGTTGGCAATGGCTTCCTTACACAGGAAATCAGGCACCAAAGCCAAGCCATTCTCATGGCTCAAGCATCGGATGATCGAATTAATACTTGGCAAAATATAATTAGGTTTAAAAGAGGGGCGCTTGTTAAAATTTTCATACCAAAACCTTCTAAAGTGTTCCATTTCATTGGAGGCACTATACCATCTGTGCTGCTGCAATTCCTTTTCCAAGGCCACCTTATCTTGGTTTTTGAGGAGGATATTTATAGGGGTGGTATCTGTTTGTTTTCCCGCAATCAATACAATCCTTTCCTTGGAGAAGGGGGTATAGGTAACCAATGATGTTTTGTTGGTATGTTTCTTAGGGGTAATGACCAAATCCAATATACCGTTGTTCAGGTCTTTTATCAAATCCATATGGTTTCCAAACTTGGCCACTAAATCAAATTGTAATTTGGGTACCTCGGGCTCAATAATAATTTGAAAGGTTTCGGAGCACATACCAACATGCAGGGAAGGATTTTTATCTAGAGTTGTTTTTTTAAAATGCTGTTCCGCTATTTCAAGTGTTTTTATGGAATCTATTATATACTCATAAAGAAATTTACCTTCTTCGGTAGGAATCATTTTCCTTGAAGTACGTTCAAAAAGTTTTTTGCCAATATAGGCTTCAAGTGCATTTAAATGAACACTTACTCCAGGTTGTGAGGCATATAATGCCACGGAAGCCTTGGTTAGGGTGCCGTTCTCATAGATTTCCTTAAAGGTCCTATACCATTCCAAATTTACCATGTCTATTAAAATTTTAATACAAAGGTATGATTTGTATTATTTTTAAAATACATATAAGCCGACTAATTTTGTGCCATATTAAAATCAAAACAATGAAAAAGATATTTATCATAAATGGCGGCCACCCCTTTGCTCATTCTGGAGGTAGGTTTAACGAAACCCTGTTCAATACTACTATTTCGCATTTTACATCCCAAGAGGGGTATACCGTAAAATCAACAGGGGTGGGTGAAAACTATGATGCGAAAGAGGAAGTCGAGAAATATAAATGGGCGGATCTTATAATTTACCATACTCCAATTTGGTGGTTTCAACTTCCCTTTGGTTTTAAAAAATATATTGATGAAGTATTTACCGAAGGTCATCAAAATGGAATTTACAACAGTGATGGTAGAAGTAGAAAAAATCCAGCAATAAATTATGGAACCGGGGGCCTGTTAAAGGGCAAAAAATATATTTTGACCACTAGCTGGAATGCACCAAAGGAGGCATTTACTTTGGAAGGGGAATTCTTTGGTCAGACCTCTGTAGATGATGGTGTAATGTTTGGTTTTCACAGAATGAATGCCTTTGCCGGTTTGGAAAGGTTGTCGACCCATCACTTTCACGATATAGAAAAAAATGTAGACGTTCCAGCGGAATTGAAGAATTATATAAATTTTTTAAAGGAATCGGTCAATTGATTTGTAGGTAGTGGGGTAAAACAGCACAGATATTGGAAAATCCTGTTGTTCCATTGGTGTACACCTACCCATAACTTTGCAACTATATTCTATAAATACTTCGTTATGAAAAAATTGAACTTTTATCCCAAGACCTGGCAAGTGGTACCTTTGCTTTCCGATAGGTATAGAATGGATTCAGATGGAAAATGTATAAAGGATTTAGTATTGTGTAATTCATATGTCACGGATATGAAAGTGTCCGAAATGGATTTGAACATCACCAAGTTTTCTGCTATAGATATTAATGGACGGGAGCATTTTATTGCCGACTTCCCAGGCCAGGCTTCCATACCTGTCAAAGGCATGCATACCGGTCTTTTTTTAAAATCCAAAAGCGTACTTGCCTTGGAACCTGGCTCATATAGGGAATTTAGATTTTATCTTGCGAAAACTGGGAGCAGAATCACCTATAGTGATAGGTGTATTGAGCGTGCGGAAGGAATTGAATTCATGGATTTCGAGATAGCGAACGGATTGACCATTATGGGAGAGGAGTCACCTGAAGCCATCCTCCGGTTTAATTTTGTACCCTTTAAAACAATGGGGCCTTTAAAATCCTTTTTACAATTATTTAAAGGACCTGGCTTATTCTCAGGAAAATTGGCACACTCTTAGGTTTAGAAATTCAAAACCTCCATTAATTCGGGCATAAATTTAGTTTCCAGAGAAGTGGGAACTTAAGTATTAAGAACATCAAAGAACCCTCAAGACATAAAAATAATGCCTTGAGGGTTTCTTTACTTATTATTCCCTGTTATAAGGGATAGCTGTAAATTGCTCAATGATATCGATAGCTGATAATTATCATAGTTAAAATACAGTAATTCCCGAACTTTGTCTATTGCACTTATCCCAGTAAACAAAATAAAAAGGTAATATGTGGAATACGATTTTTCTTAGTCTTTATTTACTTATTGCTTTAGCCATCATTATAAGTATCCTTTTACACGGTGCCAGACCTTCAAAAAGTTTGGCCTGGCTTTTGGTCATTTTCACCATTCCCGTGGGTGGGATGTTCCTGTATCTTCTTTTGGGAAGAAATCGGAGAAAGAATAAATTGTTAAAATTAAAAAAGAAGGCATTTTTGAACCTGCCGGAACCCTTGATGCAGCACATGGCCTCCATGAGCGGAAAGTACCGTAAGCTGATGACCTTGGTATACCGAAGTTCCCATTTCCCTCCCACGGAATTCAACAAACTAAAACTCTTGAAAGATGGTAAAACAACCTTTGAATCTATCTTTGAAGCTTTGGAAAATGCCCAACACAGAATACACTTGCAATATTACATTTTTGAAGAAGGGGAACTTACACAAAGACTATTAAGGCTTTTTGAACGTAAAATTGCACAAGGTGTGGAGGTAAGAATGATCTATGATGGTATTGGTAGCTTTTCATTAAGTAAGGCCTATTTGAAGAAATTGGCAAACATTGGTGTAGAGGTATATCCTTTTCTGCCCTTTAAGTTCGGACGTTTTTTTTCCTCTTTAAACTATAGAAATCATAGAAAGATAATTGTTGTAGATGGCCAGGTGGCATTTACCGGAGGGATCAACGTATCGGATAAATACCTGAAAGGTGATGTGGAACTGGGCAACTGGCACGATATGCACCTGAAACTTGAAGGAGCCGCTGCCAGTCATTTGGACTTTGTTTTTGCAATGGATTGGTACTTAGTGTGCCAAAAGACCATTACTGTGCTGCCCTTGGAACCAGGTGTGGATAAAATTGAAAAAGTAAAAGGCAAGCTTGTCCAGATTGTAGCTGGTGGACCGGACGATGATTTTCCTTCCTTGGAACAGGCGTATTTTACCATTATCAATAAGGCTAAGGACTATCTGTACATTACCAACCCTTATATCATCCCTGGTCAGGCCATTATGCAAGCGTTGCAGACCGCTGCTTTGGGCGGGGTAGATATACGTTTGATGGTTTCCGAGAATGCGGACAACAAAATAGTAAGCTGGAGTGTACGGTCTTATTTTGAGCCGCTTCTTAAATCCGGGGTGAAGATATATTTATTTCCTGACGGCTTTTTACACAGTAAGATCATTGTTAGTGACGATGCCATAGCTACCATAGGTACGGCCAATTTGGACGACAGGAGTTTTGAGCAGAACTATGAGGTAAATGCCATTGTTTATGATGCTCCTTTTGCACAACTTTTGAAGGAAGATTTTCTTAAGGATGCCTACTCAAGTAGAATGTTGGACTATGAAGATCATATTAAGAGACCTTGGGGAGAAAAGCTAAGGGAAGGTTTCGGAAAAGTGTTTAGTCCGTTGTTATGAATGGATGGTCTCAAGACCCAATTCATTGGTGCATGGTTTACCTTTTTCCCAACTATTTAGATTTTCAAAGGTAACTTCGGCTATATTGGTCAACGCCTCTTTGGTTATAAAACCTTGGTGTGGTGTAAGCAGTACATTGGGAAAGGATAACAATTCTTTTAAGAGTTCGTCTTTGATCCCTTCGGTAGAATTGTCCTTAAAGAACGACCCTACTTCTTTTTCATAAACATCTGTACAGTAGCCACCAATTGCCTTTTTTTCCAAAGCACTGATCAATTCCTTGGTTTCCACTAAGGCCCCTCTGGCAGTATTTATCAATATAACATCGGGTTTCATTAGGGCTAATTTTTGTTTGCCTATCAAATAATAATTCTCCTGGGTAAGCGGTATGTGAAGGCTTATTATATCGGATTGTTCACATAGCTTATCCAATGAGGTATAGGTTACGTCGTACAATTGAACAAGTCTGTAATCCGGTTCGAGGTCGTGGGCCAGTATTTTACAACCAAAACCGTGCATGATCTTCGTCATAACACTGCCAATTTTGCCCGTTCCAACAATGCCTACGGTCTTTCCGTTCAAATCGAAGCCCATCAGATTATTTTGTAGAAAATTATAGGAGTGTACCTGTTTATCTGCCAAAATAATCTTCCGGTTAAGAGTCTGCAATTGGGCAACGGCATGTTCGGCAATGGAGTAGGGGGAATACTCAGGAACATTGGCTACCTTAAGCCCAAATTTATGGGCTGTTTTTAAGTGTACGTTGTTATACCCAGCCGAACGCAAGCTAATATAACGAACTCCCAGATCCGATAATTTTTCCAATACCAGGGAAGAGGCATCATCGCCTGAAAATATGGAAACCGCCTTATGGCCAACGGCTTGGATGGCCGTCTCGGCATTTAAGGCATCTTTTGTATATGTAACTTTATGACCGTTGTTATTGGCCTTATTTAAAAAAGGGATTTCAAAATCTTTAGCGCTATAGACCAGTAATTTCATTTTTTTCTTCTTTGATAAATATTAGATCCTGGTCTTCCATGGCCAGTATAACAAGCTTTATATAATCCTTAATGGTTTTTTGAATGTTCTTGGGGTCTGAGATGTCGATGCTTCCCCTCCAGATCATAGACCTTTCCTTGCCTTCACATATACAGTACAGGGTGGTCTCGGCATGGTATACCGTAAATTTATCATAGTACCCTTGGTCGTAATAGATGTCCTGGTGACTTAAATAATCATCATTGAACCTACCTTGGTAATTGTTCCATCTGGAAATGGATTTCAAAAAGCTTTCCTTGTCCTCGGAGCCAACGACTTTGGTAAACAATATGGCATCAAAATCCTTGTCCAATAGACTTTGTTCCACATCATCAAGTTCTTTTTCGGTCTTTCTGGAATCGGTAAAGGAAACGTCAAAAACATCAAGGCTGCGCATGGCTTCAATATTCCGCTTGCTAAATTCTTTCTGCATGTTCGTTTCAAAATCCAACCTGGCCTCCTCGTTTGATGCCATGCCTACGATCAATACCTTATTGGCATGGAACAGTACAATGTCCGGGTTTTTCCAGTTTTCAACCAGACTCGTGGAAGTGCATCCCGTTAGTAATATTGCGAATAGAATTAATATATTTTTCATGGTACAGGCCTTTGTAATGACAATTTATCTTTTTTATGTTCAGGAATAGTCGCCAAGGTAGTAAATGTGACTGAAAAATAATATGACGTTGGTCATTACTACCCTTATTTCACTTTGGGCTTGCTCTATATAAGTAGGCTTCCAGTATAGTTAAAAATTTCGCTTTTTAGATCTTGATAATCCCCCTGACATTCATCGACCTTCAATTGTAGACTATTACTTTTTTTAATGTCGTCCGCACCAATGGAGTTGTCCCCTACATTCAACTCGCTACCCAAATTGTTTTCGTGCAAGGAAATTTGGGCCCTTATGGCAGCATTTCTCTTGTCGATTATTTGCAACCGGGTTTTAAAATCCTGTAGACGTTCAAAGAGGTTGGGAATGTTATCCTTAAAGGCGTTGGAATCCAATAAACGTTTAATAAAAACAATTTCGTCATCCATTAATTGAAACTTCAGTTTCCATTGCTGTATTTTCCAGTGCCATGAGGCAGCTTGTTTTTCTTTGTCCATAATAGGTTCTTTATTTTTCATAATTCTGGAGATCGGATAAATTTAGCGACTGGAAAAAACACTTGCAATGAGAATTGTCATCTTCATTTTAGATAAAAGGTATTAAACCTCAGGGCAGGCCTGTCTTCCGATAAAGGTAGGCCTGTCTGCCGACAAAGGCAGGCCCTGAACCCAATGATAGGAATCGACCCTAGGGTCGAGGTATTGAACCTAGATCCCGCCGAAAAATGTGGGATTAGTTGAACTTGCAATTTTAAGTGCGTCTTACCGACTTCTCAAAATTGAGTTTCACTAATAAATATCTTAACTATTTCATTCAATTTAGGAATGTTCACCTTCCAACTGTGAACATCCTTTATCTTCACCCTAAATGCATCCAAGGAAGTAGGTTCGCCATGGATAAGGAAAACGGTTTCCGGAATATTTTCAATTTCCTCCATCCAATGTAACAACTCACTTTGATCGGCATGGGCCGATAGACTTTCCAAATGATGAATTTTTGCTTTAACCGGATAATATTTTCCAAACAGCTTTATTTCATAGGCCCCTTCCAGAAGTTGGCGGCCCCGGGTTCCTTCCGCTTGGTAACCTACTAATAGAACCGATGTTGATGGGATGTCTATCAACTGTTTTAAATAGGTAAGAACCCTGCCTCCCGATACCATGCCGCTTCCAGCAATAACAATTTTGGATCTGGGATCGTCAATGGTCTTCCAAGTGTCTGCATAAGAGGTAATGATATTGAAATGATTGCACATGGCATTATACTCGTTCGTGGACAGTTTATGCCAACGTGGAAATTGTTCAAAAACAGCTAGCACATTGTTGCCCATAGGGCTATCGATAAAAATGGGAATATTGGGGATTTTATTTTTCTTATACAATTGCCAAAGCAGATACATTAAAGATTGTAGTCGCTCTACGGCAAAGGACGGGATAATCAGGTTTCCCTTTTCCCGAAGGGTTGTTTTTATGAGATTGCTGAGTATTTCCTCCACATCTTCCTCTGGATGTAATTTATTCCCATAGGTGCTTTCCACAAAAAGATAATCGGCCCATTTAGGACGTTCCGGGGTTTCCAAAAGGTAGTCCTGCAATCGGCCTACGTCCCCAGAGAAAACGAACATTTTTCCAAAGATCTCCAGTTCAATAAAGGTGGCACCGATGATATGGCCATTATATCTGTATTTGAGACGAATATGCTCCGATAGGGTAATCCAAATATCCTTCTCCTTGGATTGAAACAAATCGATAGTACGCTCGGCTTGTTTTACCGTATAAAATGGGAGTGCAGGGTTGTGCTTGCTATACCCTTCCTTATTGGCACGTTCGGCTTCCTCTTCGTGTATCTTGGCACTGTCCAAAAGAATTATCCGAGTAACCGCCAAGGTGGGGGCCGTACCTATAATTTTTCCTTTAAAACCTTCTTTTAATAATCTGGGCAAGTATCCTGTATGGTCGAGATGTCCGTGGGTCAATAAAACCAAATCTATTTTGGAGGCATCTATTGGAAGGGGGGACCAATTAAGTTGCCTAAGTTCCTTTAGACCTTGGAACATGCCACAATCGATCATTAGGTTTAATTCTGGGGTTTCCAAATAAAACTTTGAGCCTGTTACGGTTCCCGAGGCCCCCAGAAAATGTATTTTGATAGTATTCATGTTTTAATGGTTACAGAGCTGTTTAATTTCGTTTAGGATTTTTTCCTTTCTGGTGTTCTTAATGCCCATATGGTCCAAAAAGAACTTATCTTTCCATAGTTGCCTACATAGCACAACATTCCTGCTCAACAAAAACTGTTTTTCCCTATTGCTGAGTAGGGTGGATACGGTGATGGGGTAAAGCCCCAGACGATCTATACGGTCCTTAAGACCGTCATTTAAAGGTAGGTCCCAACTCAATAGATACATGCCTGCACATTTACCGTAGGCTATGGCATCGCCGGTAAAACGGGTATTGGTTACCACCCAGCCTTTATCCAGAGGCCTATTTTCCCCTTTCTTGGTGGCCCAATGTGCTTTTACATCATTATATCTGGAATGGATGTAGAGGGGAATCTTAACGTTGCAGTTTCGCCCTTCTTCCGAATGGAACTTACACTCTATTATAGTGACAGTGCCATTTTTTTCTGCTATTACATCAATTTCATGGGTTACACAGATACCGTTCATAATTTCATCAACCCGGGTTTGGTAGCCCGAATACTCCAAGATGGCGGCCACAAAGCGTTCAAAGGGAAAGCCTGTTGGTCCCAATTCGTATATGGCTTTTTTTAGTTTAAATTTTGAAGCAAAGACCGATTGGTTTTTTTTCAGAAGGGCATAGGCCCTATTATAAATCTCATTGGTAGAGATGCCGTCGTAGAGTTCATCCTTTACCCGGCCTACGATTTGTTCCACTAGATTATGGTCGGCCCCACTGTGCTTAAGGGATTTACGCAGTTTCTCCAATGAAAATATGGCGCGTTCCCCAGAGGATTTTAGTATTTTAATGTCCATTTCCTTTTCCATATCAGTGCTTAAGATTAATATCCAGTTCAGGTATTTTTAGTAGTTGCAGGGTGGTGGAAGCTAGTTTTACTTTGTCATCCGTAGCCACAAGTGCCTGTATAATTTGCTGGAACAATTCGTGCTTAGTAATACGCCTTAATTTATAATCTGTGATATACCTTAAATTTATAGTGATCCAATTATCCGTTGGACTAATGGCCAGGGTAGGGGCAATTTTGGCATTTTCTATATAATAGTGCTCCACCATTTCCTCCCATTTTGCCAACGATTTCTTGGTGTATTCGGATAGATAATCCGTTGCTTTTTCCAAGACCAGTTCTTTGGCAAGCGCAACATCCGAATCATAAGTTATAAATATATTGAGTTCATCCCATACAAAGGGGAAATCCATGGAATAGTTCTTTATGGGACCCTTAAAAACAAAAGCATTGCTAATTTTGACGATCCTACCCGAATAGTTGTCACTACTAACCCATTCCCCGATCTCCATTAAAGTAGTATAGATGCTATCTATATCTATTACATCTCCTTTAATACCGTTAATTTCAATACGGTCCCCTGGTTTATAGACCTTTACAAAAAAGATATAGAAGGATCCAGCAATACTGAGGATCAATTCTTGAAGGGTAAATGTTATACCAGCTGTAAACAGACCTATAATAATGGTATAGTCCTTAATATTTTCAACTGTAAATGCCATTAGGATCAAGAGCGAGATTAGTACGTAACCAATAATCTCCACCCCTTTTTGAGCCTTATATCTAACGGAGACGTTCTCTATTCTTTTTTTAAGTGTCCTTCTAAGAAACCCAATAAAAAGTACAATGGCCAGTATCCACAGAAAAAGTTGGGCAAACCGCATTACTATGGGGTCGTTTATAAGGTCTAGGGGACTGTTCATGGGCAAAGGATTTTAAAAAGACCGCCAGAACAATATTTGCTGCAGCGGTCTCCAATTAAAAAATAACCAACTATTTTTTTGGGTCAAAAAAGTCACGAACCAAGGCTTTGGTCTGGTTCTCTGTCATGCTATCGGCTTTGGTGACGGCTTTTACTCTTGCTGCCAGGCTTTTGTGGTGTTCCAACAGTTCTTTTCTAAACTTTTCATTGGTATCTGCCGGGCCAAAAAGCGCTATGGCATCCGCATCGCTTATGGCATCTACGAGTTTTTTAAAATATGATTTTAGTTGTGCCTTCTCCCTTTCCAAATAGGTGCGGTCATGGGTAACATCCTGGGTTGCACCGGATTTTACCCTAGGACCCGATGTTCCCTTACGGTTAAAAAATTCTACTTCCGAAAAAATGGTTTCCATATTTTCGTCTTTATGATCCAAACGAATGATATGGGCTTTTTCCCTATCCATCCATATTCCAATATTTTTCATCTGATTATATTTATTTGTTAGTAATAAGACCTTCCGACAACTATCGGGAGTAATGCGCTAATCAACAGTAAAGCAAGATCCTTGTATATTTATAATTGGTATTCTTAAACCTTTGATTTCGGTTGACATCAAGGACCAATATGTATTACTTTTGGTAAAACATTGTTTTTTAGGATTCGTTCAAAGCCAAAATGGGAACGATGGCATCATAACCAATTTCTTTGACCAATGGCCTGGAAAATATACTACCGAACAGAAAATGTTTTTTGTTGATGAATGCTATCATGTCACTGTTTCTACTTTCTACGAAAGAGGTGATGCCCTGGGCGATGTCCTTGTCCGTAAGTGTGTGAAAGCTATGGTCTACACTTTTAAGAATATCGTCCAAGAGTTGTTTGTGGGTTTCTTGATCTGCATCCAACCCAGTTTTTTTGGAAAAATGTAAAATACGTATTGACGTATCGTGCATTTTAGCTATTTCGATTAAATAATTCAATTCCTTACGGCTATATGTAGATTTGTAATTGGTGGGAAAGACAATTTCCTTGGGGGTTGAAAATCGAAATTCTTCAGGAATAGCCATTACTGGGCACTCCCTTATTTTCTCCATGGCATTTACCGTATTACTGCCAAAAATAACTCCCTTGGTACCCGTAGCGCCCTGGGTGCCCATAATGAGCAGGTCTATGTCTTTGCTGGCAATGGTCTGTTTTATGGCTTCTGAGAGGAAATTAAAGGAAGAAATTGTGTGATAACGATGTTTAGGGTTGTCATGGTGTAGTTCCAGCATGTCCAATAATTTGGCAAAGGCTTCCTCCGATGCCCCTTTGGCAGTTTCGTATTCTGCACTGCCAGGTTCTGGCATTATAAGGGTGTTTGTAGTATAACTATCCAAACGGAAAACGTTCAAAAAATAGAACTCGCAGTTAAGTCTTGCATAAAGATCCAAGGCATAGCGGGTGGCGTTCAGGGCATTTTTGGAGAAATCGGTAGGAATTAATATTCTTTTGTCCATGGCAATGCTTCTTTCGTTTTATTAAAAATAATACCCTTTCGAGACATTTACTATGACAACGGTCAGTCTTGGGAAGGGAGAATGAGGAATGGGATATCGGAATACATGCTTAGATCTTTTACCACTGGTTCCCGGGTAAGTTTTTCAAAAAGATTGCGCTTTTCATGAACCATGGCGAACAGGTCCACTTTCAATTTTTCCAAAAAAACATCTATTACTTTGGCTTTGTCGTCAAAATTCTTGATCCATTGAAAAGAGTGTCCTACCTTATTCAGTCCAACTTCCAACTTTTTTCTGTTCTCCTCCTGGCTCTTGTTCAGTATATGTTGTTCCTGAACGTGAACGACTCTGATAGTTGCATTGGACAAAGAAGCAATTTCCAAGAGCTGGTCAATAATCTCTTGGCCGCAATCCTTTCTCAAATCGGTAACAAAGGCAATTTCTTTAATGGGATGAAAATCCATTTCGCCTGGAATGGCCAATAGGGGGCATTTTAAATTATCGGCAACCTTAATGGTATTGCTCCCAAAAAACACATCGGTTGCTTCTGTAAGTCCTTTGTTTCCCATAGTTACCAAATCGATCTTAAACTCCTCTATTTTTTGCGCTATGATATTTACCAAGTCGCCTTTTTGGGAAATGGTCTTGAAGGTATGTAGGGGATTTTCATTGTCCAATACTATTTTATGCTTGGTATGCGTTAACTTTTCTTTGGACTCGGTTTCCAGTTCCTTTAGATGTTTTTTGATATTTAGGATGGGGAGTGTTCTGCCGGGGGAAATGGTTAGTTCCGAATAGGTGTTTAGAATATAAAAAGTACAAGTTTCCGATGCTAAAAGTTTTGTTGCATAGAATAGGGCACAATAGGCATTATTGGAAAAATCGGTGGCAACAAGTATATTTTTCATTATCTACGATTTAAAATTGTGGAATTACCAAAAACGGTATGGTAACGTGAAGGCCTATTTTTTTGATCACTGGTTCAATAAAAAGTCGCTCCATAAAGGTATGTTTGTTCTGTACCATGACCAGGAGGTTAATTTTTTCCTTGGCCTGGAAGGTATTGATGGCGTCTATAATTTCATTATTGGGTACATCATGGAATAATGCCTTGTGGCCCAACATTTTTTCAAGGCCTTTTTTTTGTTTTTTTTGATCCGGCGTCAGTTCATAGCCTGTGGATACGTGCAACACATTTATTTGGGATCCATGCTCATTGGCTATCTCCAAAAGTGGATTTAACCTCTCCTGTTGGTATTCAATTTCATAGTCGGTAGGAAATAGGATTTCCAAAGGATTCTCATACTCGAAATTGGGGGGTACCACCAATACTGGGCAGTTGGCCTTTCGTATTACATGTACGGTATTGGTTCCAAAGAGGATTTCCTCGGCCCCTGTGGCGCCTTTGGTGCCCATTACTACCAAATCTATACCTTCGGATTCAACGGTTTCCAACACTTCGTTCACCAAGGTGTTAAATGCAGTTTGAACAACAAAGCTATGATTAGGATTGTTGTATTCCATTTCAAAATCACTTTTTAGTTTCTCCAGTTGGGTCATGGACGTTTCCTGCATTACGTCACCCAAGCCTATAAGACCCGGACTTCCAACCAGATATTCCGCATTGTATACCGGAGGTAAATAGGTATTCACAAGATAAAATTTACATTTGGTATTTTTAAAGATCTTCAAGGCATAGCCAATAGCCTTAATGGAGTTGTCTGAAAAATCAGTGGGTAACAATATTCTTTTCATGGTGCTTTTTACTTTAATATGGTAAATCTAAAGCGGAAGAATTTTGAAAACCATGATATTCGTCAGTTTCATATTCCCTCTGTTTAGGTAATTTTACTTTCTAAAAATTAAATTATGAAGGACAGTTTTAACAATATAATCAATTCCGATACCCCGGTGCTAGTCGACTTTTACGCGGATTGGTGCGGACCCTGTAAAATGTTGGCGCCCATTTTAAAACAGGTAAAGGACGAATTGGGAAGTACCCTAAAAATTATAAAGATCGATGTGGACAAGAATCAATCCTTGGCCAACACTTACCAAGTAAGGGGAGTACCCACCATGTTGTTGTTTAAAAACGGAAAGCAGGTTTGGCGACAATCCGGAGTACTTCAAAAGAATGACATTGTTGGGGTGGTGCAACAGCATATTTAAAGGGATACCCCAAGGATTGCCCCGCAATTGAGATCCAACATGCTTATTCGTGTACTATTAGAAATGGAATCTTGGTATGGTAACTGATTTTTTCGACCGTTGGTTTAAATAGGATGCGCTCCAAGAAGTTTAGGTTCTTGGCCACCATAACCAACATATCCAAATCCCTGCTTTCAACGAATGCCTGTACCGCATCATCCAAATTTTTTATGGTAAGGGTATGAAAGGAATGTTCATTTTCCCTAAAATAGTTCTTTATAAATTCCTTGTTCTTCATTTGTAGATCACTGAGGTCCTTCCCTTTTTGAGACACATATAGAAAGCGCAATGCGGAGTTATGCATTACCGCAAGTTCCTTGATATGGTTCAGCACCTTTATATCATAACTTAATTGGAAATCTGTGGGAAACCCTATTTCACGTGGGTTGTTATATTCAGCGTCCTCGGGCACGGCCAAAACCGCACATCGTACTTTGGTAAGGACATTGCCCGTATTGCTTCCCAGGGAAACAGCTTTAAGGCCACTGGCACCTTTAGTTCCCATAATGATCAGGTCTATATTTCTGTCCTTTACTTCTTGCTTTATATGATCTGTAAAAAACCCGTACAATGCAGTAGTATTAAAGCTATGCTTAGTGTTTAAGGGCAGACGTTCGATCTCATTAAGCAAATTTTCCAATTTCTCCTTACTCTCCTTTAGAATATTTTCCTCCAAGAGTTCTGCCGAGGCATACATGGCTGCCTCACCACCGGAATTATAGGAAATAGGATTTATATGGACGATATGAAAAGTACATCTGGTTTTGGAATACAATGCTGTTCCATACTTAATGGCATTCCACGCATTATCAGAGAAGTCGGTAGGTATCAATATATTTTTCATAAAAGTTGATTTAACGGTTCAATAAGGTTCCCTTTAACGAACTAAAATTAATTGCTCTTTATTTGCTCCCCAATGACATATATCATATTGGCTGTAATAATTTCATGATGATAGCAGTCTTCAGGGTTCAATTAACGGAAATATTAGAAAAGGTACTTCGGTATTGAAAGCTACCCTATTAATAACGTTTTCGTTGGTAAGTTTCTCGAAGAAACTATGCCAATAATTTACCATGGCTATCATTCCTATATTGTCATTTACATGGGTATAGTTATTTATTGCCCCTGAAATATTCTTATGTCCCTTAATTTCTTCAAAACCGTATTTTATGTCAAGGAACCTTTTGGGCAATAAATCCTTGGCAGTTTGTTGGTGGGGGTGCAATTCTTTACCGATACCGATATGCACAATGGTAATTTTAGAGTCCCATAATTTAGCCAATTCCAAAAGCGGTACCAATTCTACCTCACTATATATATGTTCAAAATTTGTGGCAAAGGCTATTTCCTTAGGGGCCTCAAAATCATATTTCCCAGGAACGGCAATAATAGGGCAGAAGTCTATTTTTTGTATCACCCTTAGCGTGTTGCTGCCCATAAATACTTCTTTGAGAGCAGAGGAACCTTTGGTTCCCATAAAAATATATTGTACATCTTTATCTATGGTGGTTCTGCCAATGGCGTTTACCAAGGAGTCGGCGATACTCAATCCGTTGAAGGAGTGCAAGCTATTTTTGTTTACCGATTTCAATTCGTCCATTAGGGATTTTATGTCTCTCTGGGATTCATCTTTTATAGCTCTAAATAAGCGAGTGTCTTTAGCCTTGCCCATAGTACTGCTCAAATTGGACGGGCCAACTTCAAAGGCATGTAAAATATGGAAAACACATTCCACTTTTTCAAATAGGTATACCGCGTAGTCTATGGCATTGCGGGCGTTTGCAGAGAAATCCGTTGGCAGGAGTATATGTTTTGCTTTCATACTTTTTTATTTACCGTGTATTTGGGGCCACCCTGTGCAAATAATTCTACCTGGAGGGTGTAGCCTTTAGGGGTTTAATAATAGTAAGACCGTTTATGAACTAATTTTCGGAAACATGGGACCATATCAATGTTGGAACAGCTTTTGATTGTCTTCCTAGGTTTGCCCGGGAAGGAACAAGACCGGCACCATGGAATGGAAGGCTATTTTTTTAACAACAGGCTCCTCTATAATTCTTTCCCAAAAGCTATGGTGGTATCTCACCATGGCAAGTAGGTCTGCCCTGGATTTGTTGACATACTGCTCAACACTTTGCACAATATTGGTGTCGAATCTTACTTCATTAAGGGAATATGTGGTATCGGCCAATCGTTCTTCCAGAATATGCAGGTTCGTTTTCTGGACATCGGTGAGAATAAATTCTACCGCTACATGGATTACCTGTATTGTTGCATTCCAAAGGTTTGTTAATTCTGTCATGGGCAATAGCCCAAACTTTTCAAACTTTCTAGTATAATCCGTTGGAAAGACCAGTGTTTTTAACTTTTGGAAGTTATAGTTCTTGGGCACTACTATTATGGAAATATTTTTAAGTTGTTTTAAGACTCTTACCGTATTGCTTCCCATAAAGATTTCCTTTGCCCCGGTGACGCCTTGGGTGCCCATTACTATGAGGTCTATGTCGTTATTAGAAACTATATCCCTAACGGATCCTTCCAAAGTGTCGGATTTGGAAATGGTTTCAAAAAAGTGGTTCGGGTTGTTGTGGTTTTGATTGAGGTAAGCTAAAATTTTATCTAGTTCCTGGGCCGAATACTGTGCTAGGGAGTCATAAATGACGCCCAATCGCTGTTGACTTTTTTGCCCCAACATGTTCATGGCTTTTGGTTCGTAGGCATGTAAAATGATAAATTTGCATGGGACATCCGCATAGAGTTTTAATGCTGTAAATATGGCATTCCAGGCATTGTCGGAAAAATCGGTAGGCAATAGAATTTTTTTCATCCTTTTAGCTTTTAAAATTATCTGGGTAGATTCTGCATCACCAAAAATGGCAGTTTTAATCGTAGCCCAATTTCGTCTACCGTGGATCTGTAAAGCATATCCTCCAGGAATGAATGGCGCGAGTTTACCATGACCAATAGATTGATGTTATTTTTTTTAATGTAATCCATTATAGCTTCCGCCTTATTCTTGGTGGGGCGTCGTTCAAAAAATAAATACGCCTCTGCCAAAGATTCCTTAAGGAAGCGTTGGTTATCTATCTGTCTTGTGCTTAAATCATCAAAGTCTGAAAGGTGTAGGCAATGTATTTCCGATTTAAATTCGGATGCCAAGGTATTCAACAACTTCAATTCCCTTCGCTTGTAAGGCAGCATATAATCTGTGGGAAACAATATTTTCTTTGGCTGTTGGAACTTATAGTCCAGTGGTACAGCGAGCACGGGGCACTGTACGTATTTGAAAACCTGCACTGTATGGCTGCCGAAAGTAATTTTTTTGTCGGCAGTTTTACCTTTGGTACCCATAATTACCAAGTCTACATTTATTTGGTTGACAAAATCATTGACAGCATCTACCAAGGTGTCGAATGCAGAGAGTGTTTCATAAGAGTGTTTTGGGTTGTTCTCCCTAGCGGTAAGTTTTTGAATCAGGTCTTTTAATGCCTCATCGGTATTCTTTTCTACCGTTTCTTTTTGCACTTGTATGGAGGATTCCCCATTGGTCTTGTACGGACCATAAACCTCGTCTGCATAAGCGTGCAAAAAGTAGAAATTGGTGCGTTCACATTTATATAGATTTAGTGCATAATCTATGGCATGCATTGCGCTGTTGGAAAAATCGGTAGGAATCAGAACTGTTCTCATAGGTTTTCTTTTGTGTACTTACCAAAGTTATTGGTAGCGACCTATAAAACCTATGACATTTATCAGTAGCCCAACATCGATTTATTTGGATAAATTTATTCGTGCAAAACCAGTAGGGGAACGCTGGTCTGAAAACTAATCTTTTTAATGGTGGTGTCGAACAGCAGTTGTTGAAGGAAATTGAGGTTTTTGGCCACCATGATTACCAGATCTATTTTCTCGTTGACCACAAATTGTTCAATGGCACTTTTAACCCTATCGTGTTTTAGATGATGGATGCTATGCGATTTTTCATAAAGCTCCAACAAATAGTCCTTCAAATAGGTCATATTCTGATTTTGGACATTGTTTAAAGGAACACCGGGCTTGGAGACATTAACAACTCTTAGCTTAGCTTGGGTGAGATGGATCATTTGGGAAATTGCCTCCAGAATAGAGTGGGAATAGAAGATATTGTAATCGGTAGGAAAGGCAATTTCTTTGGGATTTTTTTGAACGGCCTTTTCTGGAATCATCAATAGATTACAGGGTACTTTGGTCAAGACATTGCCGCTATTACTCCCTAAGATGGTTTCTTTTAAGCCCGAGGCCCCTTTGGTGCCCATGACAATCAAATCTATCTTTTTGTCCAATACGGTCTTGCGAATAATATCTATGAGATTTCCAAACTCATGGAGGGCAATAAAGTGATGTTCCTTATTGGTGCTAAGGGTCTTTATGTGTGCAAAGGTAGCAGCAAGGTTATCCCTATGGGGTAAATTGGCTACTTTGGGCGGCATAATAAGGGAATTGCTATCCACACCGGATTGACTCAGTGCATCAACATGGAGTACGTAAAAATTACAGGGAGCATCTTTAAACAGCTTTATGGCATATTCAATGGCATTTCTGGAATTTTGGGAAAAATCGGTGGGGAACAGTATACTCTTCATTCAATATTATATGTCCATTTGGGAGCAAAATTATACTTAAGGCCAAAAATGAAATATGACATTGGTCAGTTTGAATAAAATATAGAGTAAGAATATACTTAATTTATGTACTGCAGGGCCTTTAATTCCTTGATACGGATATTCCTTCCTTCGATATCTATGAGCCCTTCTTTTTTGAATCCGGAAAGCGTACGAATAAGGCTTTCGGTAGCAATACCGGCTACACTAGCCAAATCATTTCGGGAGATTTTAATGGGGTCTTCGGTTTTTTTATTCATTATTTCTGCAAATTGCAACAAGGTTTGGGCGGTTTTTTTACGAACGGAACTGTAGGCCATTTGCAACAATTGTTGTTTTATGTCCTTAATATTTCCAGAAAGCAGTTCCATTAGTTCCAAGGAGATATTGTGGTTCTTTTCCAGTACTTGCTTTAAATTTTCCTTGGAAATTCCGGCCAGTTCCGTATCCTCAATGGCAGTTGCCGATTCTTGGTATGGAATATTGTCTATAAAGGAGGTAAATCCCAAAAAGTCATCGGCCCTATAAAGGGAAGTAATCAGCTCTTTTCCATCCTCGTCCATTGTATGGCATTTTACTACCCCTTTTAGGATAAGATATATTTTATGCGAATAGGTACCTTCTAGGTAGATGGAGCTTCCTTGGGGGAAACTACTAGGTTCGCCATTGTCGTCAAAAAAATTCTTCAACTCGTTCAAGGTACGAATCTGATCTTCCGGGTTGGAGGGGTCTGATTTTGCGTCCTGTGCCATTCGCCCCAAGAGTTCCACTTTGGCCAAACGGCTTTCAATGGCATTTACGAGGTCTTCCTCTTCAAAAGGCTTGGTAAGGTAATCGTCCGCGCCCAGATCCATTCCTCGCCGTATCTCTTTGTGTTCGGTTTTGGCAGATAGGAATATAAAGGGAATATGTTTGGTTTTTTCATCTGATGACAGGTCTTTCAATACACCATAACCATCTACTTCCGGCATCATAATGTCACAGACGATAATATCGGGTAGTTTTTCCTTTGCCAATTGAATACCAATTTTACCGTTGGGGGCGGTAATCATACTATAGCCTGAAAGCTCCAAAAGCTCTTCGGTGTTTTCACGTAAGGCCCTATCGTCCTCGATCAATAGAATAGTCTTCATTGTTCTTTCAATTTATATTTTCTAAAGGGATCACTATGGTAAAAATAGATCCTTTGTTTTCTTCACTAGTGAATTCAATGGTGGCGCCAAGATTCTCCAAATGCTGTTTGGCAATGTTGAGTCCAATGCCCGTGCCTTGGTTCAATAATGCATTTTCCGCCCTGAAATATCGATTGAAAATATGTTTTTGGTCCTCGACAGGAATACCAATCCCACGGTCTATGACTTTAATTAATACATTGTTTTTTTCCTTACTGACCGCTAGGCTAATGGTTGTATCTTCAGGGGAATATTTAATGGCATTGTGGATCAGGTTGGACAAGGCCAGTTCCAATGTTTTTTCATCAAATCTGATAAAAATGTCGTCGATATTCTCTGGATATTGAATGGTTTGGCCCGCCTTAAGGAGCATGTTGGCACCATAGACTACCTCGTTTATAATTTTGCTTAGGGGGAAGGTTTCGATCTTGTAATTTACCTTTCCGGAATCCAAGCGTTCCACGGAAAGAAAATCGGTTAAAATGGTATCCAGATAACGTACTTTGTTCTTTATGGTTTCCACATGTTTGTCCCGCTTATCCTGTTGGTGACTTTCGGTATACTTGGCCAATAAGGTTATGGAGGTAAGTATGCTGCTCAAAGGGGTTTTGAATTCATGGGAAACCAAGGAGAGGAAGCGAGTTTTAAGTTCGTTCAATTCCTTCTCTTTGGCCAGGGCTTCGGTAAGTTGTTTGGTGCGTTCCTGGACTTTTTTTTCTAGTTTTTCGGTATAATTCCTACGTTCCGTAATATCGAGGATTATGGCAACTATAACATCCCTTTCACCAAATGTGGATAGCTGCAAATGTACTTCCACGGGATATATGGATCCGTCCTTTCTTTGATGGTCGGTTTCAAATTTCACCTTGTCCCTTGCCCCGGAAAGCAAAGGCTCTATAAGCCCTTGGAATTGTGTTGCATCCATATAGGGCTTTATATCCAAAGGCTTCATGGCCTTAAATTCCTCCAAGTCATAGCCCATATTTCGAAGGGCCTCTTTGTTTACACTTACAAAATGTTGTGTAATGGCATCGAAAACGTAAATTTCGTTTAAGGACTCATCAAATATTCTGGCCCAATGGCTAAGTTCCCTTTCTTTGATCTTACGTTCGGTAATATCTATTACCAAGGCCATTACATAGGTTTCGCCATATAGCTCAAAAGGGTTTAGGCCCGCCTCAACTGGAAATTCCTCGCCGTTTTTTCGTACTCCATGCAAATCCCTTCCCTTACCCATTTGCCTGCGTTCACTTTTTTCGATAAAGTCTTCCACATGGTCTCCATGATGCTTGTGGAACCTTCTTGGAATAAGGGTGTCCAAGGGTTTTCCGAGGAGCTCGCCCTTATTATAACCAAACATTAATCCGGTAGAGGAATTAGTGGCTACTATAATCTGTTGGGTATTTACAACAATAATTCCTTCGGATACCCCTTCGGAAAGTAGATTGAATATGTCACTGTTTTTTTGAAAGGCCTGCATTATCCAAAGATAAAATTTTTAAACTGATTATTGTCATATAAAAAAATAGGGTTATGCGCTAATTTTAGCTTGTTATCTTCAACAATAAGAAAATGAAAAATTCAAAGGCAATAGGTAAGAAATTGTATGAAAATCTTGGAGAATTATTCTATGCCATCGCCAAGGCAGACTCCCGCGTTCATGGTAAGGAAATAAGCAAGCTTAGGTCGTTCATTATAAAATACTGGTTGGAGGTTGATGGGTTGGAGGATGAATTTGGTACGGACGCGGCCTTTCAAATCGAATCGGTATTCGATTGGTCTATGGAAAATGATCTGGATAGTGAAGTGTGCTATGAAAGTTTTAAGGAGTTCTATAAAGATAATGGGGGTTTGTTCACCGCGTTTATCAAGGTGCTTATTTTGGATACGGCCCATGCCATTTCCAATAGTTTCGCAGGAAAAAACAAGGCAGAATTGGTAATGTTGGGCAAATTGGAACTTTTGCTAAAGAAATAGAACTTTGGATGGGGTTGGGATTCCGATTCCTGTTCAGATCTTAAATGTCATAACCGGTAGTCCGGCTTTGTTTGCAATATCCTCACCAATACTTCCAAGCAAGAAATGTGAAAGGCCTTTTCTGCCATGTGTTGGTAGTGCGAGGAGATCAAAATCTTCGGTCTTGCTGAAATTCAGTATGCCAACTTCCACGCTGTGGTCATTGTATACCTCTACTTTGGATTTGGTGTCCCCGGCCTTCAACATAAATTTGGCTATGCGATTCTCAGCTTCAGGTGTACTCAAAAAATCCTGATAGGGGGTGTTGATGTAGACCAATTTTAGTTTGGCCGAAAATTTTTCTGCCATTAGCTTAACATTTTTATACGCCACGATCATATCTTCCGAATAACTGCAGGCAAATAGGATATTTCGTATGGTGAAATTGGAATTTTGTCCTTTTATAACCAAAACGGGGACATCGGAAGTGCGTACTACCTTATCGGTATTGGAACCGATGAAAATTTCATTGAAGCCCGTACTGCCGTGCGAACCCATTACGATCAGATCTATATTTTGTTCCTTGGCAACATTATTGAGTTCACTGAATACCTTGTAGTTCTGCACTATTTTACGAATAGTGATATCTTTTAAATAGGGTTTGTCCAAGAAGCTTTTAAATTTTTTCTTTGCAAGTCCCATAAAGTATTTGGCTTCCTCATACTCCAATAAATCATCTTCGGCAATCACTGCTTCTGAAATTCCCAGCATATGGATTAGGGTAATATCCGCGTTTTGCTGTTTTGCAATGCCGGCAGCTACCTCTAGGGCATAGGCAGAGTGTTCTGAGAAATCTACTGGTACCAATAAGTGTTTCATTATATTTTGTTTATGGTTGTACTCCTCTTAGGTCTATTTTTGTCAACTCTGTCAATTTATTAGTGAAACTCAATTTTGAGAAGTCGGTAAGACGCACTTAAAATTGCAGGTTCAACTAATCCCGCCTTTTTCGGCGAGATCTAGGTTCAATACCTTTTATTAATGGGTAGTTGTGGTCCCCTTTGCAAAATCGTCAATTGTGGTTGGTCCAGACCCAAGTGATGGTATAAGGCTTTGATCTACCGAAACAAAAATAAACAGTAGCCGAACCATTTAAAATGACATTGGTCACTAACCCCAATTTTAATTAAAACATTTTGAGGATACTTGGACCGGTAGGGCACAACATTCCTTTATGCTTTGTATGCCTTTATAAAACCTTTAAAAAGGGCGGGGGACCGAGCTGGTAAAAGTTATTTTCGGATTACTGACATTGGTCATTTTATACTGAATTTTCATATACTACTTTAGTGGAAATAAAATTCAAAGCCATGAAAAAAATTATAATAACAGTATTTGTAATGTTAATGCTTCCCAATGTATTCCATTCCCAAACCATTAAAAATATTGATGAAATAGCTCCATTTAGTGAAGGACTCGCGGCTGTTCGACAAGGGGATCAATGGGGGTTTATTAACGAAGAAGGTCAAATGGTCATTAATTTTCGCAGCGACATTTATTGGAACCGTGATGCCGATACCACAAAAAAGGATATTTCAGGGGTCCAATATCCCATGTTTAATGAAGGAAGGTGTCTGATCACCAAAATGGTGGAGGATGGTGTGCCCGTTTACGGATTTATCGATACCAAGGGAAATGTAGTACTGGAACCCCAGCTGCTAAATGTTTACCCCTTTGATAATGGTTTTACCACAGGGGTTCTTTTTGAGAAATCCATGAAGGGAAAAAATGAATTTAATCTAGATATTTACGAATTTAAGTTTCACGATGTTATGCTGGATACTTCAGGGGAAATTGTGGAGTTCTTCAATAGAAGGAACAATATCCAAATGACCAAAAAAAGGTACAGGAGGCCTTCGGTAGGGGTAAAACAATTATCGAAAGGTTTGGTCGGGGTATACTCCCAGGATGAAGGTTGGGAAGTGAGGAAAATAACTTTAAATAATTGATTATGTTAAGATTAAAGGATAAAGTTGCCGTTATTACGGGTGGTGCTGGAGGAATTGGATTGGCCACGGCTAAATTGTTTTTACAGGAAGGTGCCAAGGTTGTAATTGTGGATATCGATAGGGAAGTTTTGGAAAAGGCAACCCTGGCCGTAGATGACGAGAATTTGTCTATTTGTGTTGCCGATGTTTCAAAAGCGCTGGACAACGAAAAGTTTGTAGAGACAATCCTTGAGCGTCATGGGAGGATAGATATATTTTTTGCCAATGCAGGGATTGAAGGTACTTCCAAACCAATTGCCGAATATCCGGAGGAGATTTTTGATAAGGTAATCGGGGTCAATCTTAAGGGGGTGTGGCTAGGTTGCAAGCATGTAATTCCAAAAATGAAACAAGGTGGAAGTGTAATAATCACTTCTTCCGTGGCTGGCTTAAGGGGTTTTTCCGGATTGGGGGCCTATGTGGCCAGTAAACATGCCGTAGTAGGCTTAATGAGGGTAGCGGCCAAAGAAAATGCCAACCGTAATATTCGCGTGAATACCATTCATCCGGGTCCTGTCAATAATAATATGATGAGACGGCTGGAAAATGATATGTCCCCTGAAAGTCCCAATGATATTATGAAAGGCTTTGAAGCAGCGGTACCTTTAAAACGATATGCAGAATCTAGTGAGATTGCGGCTATGGCGCTTTTTTTGGCCTCGGACGAGAGCAAATATATCACAGGTACTACCCATGTAGTGGATGGGGGTATGTTAAGTTAAACAGTTACTTTTCTATTTTATACTCAAGTCCACCGGTAAATTATAGCTTTTTGATGTTTGGGTATGGGCTAAATAAGGACGTGGTCAACAACAGCATTCCCACATATGATAATTGTCATTGTCTAAGTCGCTTTACAGAAATATCTTCATCAAAATTTTGATTATGAAGGGTTTTTTAAAGTTGGGAAAGGTGGCAGGTATCCGATTGGAGGTACATTGGACATTTGCCTTATTATTGATTTGGGCTGGTTTTATTGAGTTTCGGAATAGCGGAAACCTCGAAAGGGTAGCAGTTAACCAAGGATTTATTTTGGTGTTAATGGCTTGTGTAGTACTCCATGAACTGGGTCATGCCCTGACCGCCAGAAAATTTGGGATTAAGACCCAAAGAATTATATTACTGCCAATTGGTGGTGTGGCCACTTTGGAAAAAATGCCCGAAAAACCTGGGCAGGAACTGCTTGTAGCCTTGGCGGGCCCAGCCGTTAATGTAGTAATAGCCATTGTATTGGCTCTTATAATTCCTGTTAAGAGTTATTTTAATTTTGATAATATTTTGGTGGAGGAGATGCTCTATGCCCCCAACCTGCAGAATTTCCTTTTTTATCTTTTTATAGCCAATGTAATGTTGGTAGTGTTTAATCTTATTCCTGCATTTCCGATGGATGGTGGTCGGGTACTTAGGGCCTTATTGGCCTTTAGATTGAGCCGAGTGGAGGCAACAAATATTGCAGCCAGTATTGGCCAGGCCTTGGCCGTTGTTTTCTTTATACTCGGATTTTTCGTTAACCCTTTTTTAATCCTGATTGCCTTTTTTATCTTCTTCGGGGCACGTGGCGAGAACCAAATGGTGAAGCAAAACTCCCTGCTGCAAGGGCATCTGGTAAAGGAAGCTACATTGACCAATATAACGGTACTGCGTCCGGATAATAATGTGCAGGAGGTTATAGATATTCTTCTGGCAAGTACGGAAAAGGATTTTGTGGTAGCCCAGGACAAGGATATATTGGGAATAATAACCCAAAAAGATATAATTAAGAACGCCAAGACCCCTTCAATTCTGGTAAGGGATATAATGGACAAAACATTCACGGCAGTTGATGAGTCTACAGAAATCCTTAAAGTATTGGAATTGGTAGGAAAGGAAAAGAAGAGCTTTTTTCCCGTTACACGGAATTCAAAGTTAATAGGTGCCATAGACATGGTCAATATTGGGGAGTTTATTTTGTTTAAATCTGTATCTTGGAATAAAATAGATAATTCATGATCATACACGGTTTAGGGGAAAGAAATTCACTACTTAATAAATTTGTTTCGGAAATTAGGGATGCCAAGATACAGCTCGATAGCATGCGCTTTAGGCGAAATATTGAACGTATTGGGGAAATTCTGGCCTACGAACTAAGCAAAACCCTGAACTATAAGGACCATACAGTTGTAACCCCTCTGGGAACCAAAGATATGTCCATTCCCATTGATGATCTGGTGCTTTGTTCCGTTTTACGCGCCGGACTTCCTTTACACCAGGGTTTGTTAAATTATTTTGACAATGCGGAAAATGCTTTTATTTCGGCTTTTAGACACCACCGTGGAGATGAGGATGCTTTTGAGGTCATAGTGAATTATTTTGCCGCTCCATCCTTGGAAAATAAAACCTTGGTACTTACTGATCCAATGTTGGCCACCGGTAAAACCTTGGAAAATGTTTTAAATGCCTTAAGGGACCATGGCAGGCCCAAGCAGATTCATATTATATCGGTAATTGGTTCCCAATCAGGAATAGACCATATTACGACAGTTTTTCCAAAGAACACCCAATTGTGGATAGCAGCCATAGATAATCGGTTAAATAGTAAAGGCTATATTGTTCCCGGTATTGGGGATGCTGGGGATTTGGCTTTTGGGGTGAAACTATAGCCAACCTTCTTTCTGGAGATCCAAAGCACTATCTTAATTTTCCCTTGGCCCGTTTTACCATCTTCACTATTTCATACCATAGCACAGAGACAATGCCTACAACAACAGAAATCCCCAGTTGACCTCCGCTTAAGGCTTCAAATTGAAAAAATCTTGTAAATGGGGGCATATAGAGTAGTAGTGCCGATAAGATCAAGGTAATCCCAATAATCAAGGGGACCAAGTTGTTCTTATATTTTAAAGTAGTCCAAATGGAGTAGAGGAAAGAGCGGTTTATCAAGGTCAGGAATATATTGGATGAGATCAATACCATAAACACCATCGTTCTAGTCAGCGATTCATTATATCCTTCATAAACGGCGTATTGGTATACCGATAAGGAACCCAAAGTAATTACCAATCCCTGTACGATACTGGTTATCAATTCCTTAAAATTAAAAAATGTTGTTGTAAATGGCCTTGGTTTTTGGATCATTGTATTTTTTTCCATGGGCTCGTTTTCATAAATGATGGAACAGGTGGGTCCCATAATCAATTCCAATAAAATAACATGGGAGGGTGAAAAAATGGCGGGATAGGCCCATCCCAATGCCAGGGGGATAAATACCGTTAGTATGATAGGGATATGGATGGATATGATATACTGAATGGCCTTTTTTAAATTGCCATAAATTTTTCTGCCCATGGCAATGGCATCGACCATTTTGGAAAGGTCATCGTCTACCAAGATCAAGGAGGCGGCCTGTTTTGCAATTTCGGTTCCTTTTTTGCCCATGGCTATACCAATATGTGAGGCTTTTAGCGCGGGTCCGTCATTTACACCGTCTCCCGTCATGGCCACTATTTCCTTATTGGCTTTTATGGCGTTTACAATTCTTAATTTGGCTTCTGGGAACATACGTGTAAAGATCTGGGTTTCCATGACCTTATGTTGTAGTTCCCCATCCTGTAATTTCATAAGTTCTTCCCCGGTCATGCTTTTTTCGTAGCCGGGAAAATCAATTTGTTTGGCAATGGCCATAGATGTCGCGGGATTATCACCTGTAACTAGTTTTACCTGTATTCCAGCCTTGTCAAAATCTTTAAGTACTTGGCGAATATTTTCCTTAGGAGGGTCATAGAAGGCCACTAAACCCTTAAATTCAAATTGAAAATCCTGTTGTTTTTCAGGAAAGTCGAACCCTTTTAAATCGGCCTGTCCCACCCCTAACATACGGTATCCTTCCTGCCCTAAATTGTTCAATACGTCAGTGATCTGTTTTTTTTGGGCATCCGTAAGGTTGGAAGATTCCAAAAGAGCTTCCGGGGCCCCTTTGGCAGCAATGATACGGTTGCCTGCACTATTTTCGAACAGATGGGTCATCATAGGAGGTTTTCCGCTTAGGGGATACTCATGTATCATTTTATAATTGGGCCGCTGGTCCACAGAAGCAATGCTACCATAGGCCTCATGCAAAGCCTTTTCCATAGGATCGAAAGGTATTGGCTCACTGGCCCACATCGCTATGGTGACCAACTCCTTTTGATAAGTATTCAGAGGGGCATTGGCCGAAACTATCTCTCCGGTATCCAGGGTGAAGAGTTTTGCAAGTTTCATTTTATTCTGGGTTATGGTACCTGTTTTGTCCGTACAAATAACGGTGGCACTTCCCAGTGTTTCCACAGTTTTCATTTGTTTTACAACAATGCCCATTTTCATCAACCTATAGGCGCCTAGGGCCATAAAGGTGGTAAAGGCCACCGGTATTTCTTCTGGCAGCACACTCATGGCCAAGGTCAATGCCTTTAACAAGCTTTCCAATATCTCCCGTGTTTGCAGATAATTGATTCCCCAGACCAAGAGAAAGATTATACCGCCCCAAATGGACATATGCTTTACGAAATTGGAAATCTGTTGTTCCAAAGGTGTCCTTTCTTCTTCAATACTTTCAAGACTTTTTCCAATTTTACCCAATTTTGTGCTGTTGCCAACATCTGTAATGGTGGCGATTGCCAACCCACTGGCAACTGTGGTACCACCAAATATCTTATTGTCCAATTTTGAAGCATCCTTAAAAACAGAAAACGATTCCCCAGTAAGTATGGATTCGTTTACGGAGAAATCGTTGGAATGTACAATGGTGCCATCCGCAGGAATGGTGTTGCCTTCCTCAACCATGAGACTGTCGCCCACAACCAGTTCATCACTGGATATTTCTACAACCAGGCCGTTCCTAATAACCTGACTATTGGGTTGGGTTAGATTCTTTAATTTTTCCAGGGCCATCCTACTTTTGGAGTCTTGGTAGAGGGATATGGAAGCTACCAGGATTATAGCGACGACCATAAATATACCATCACCATTATTTCCTGTTATAAAGTAGATGGAGGAAGCCACCATCAATAAAATGAGCATTGGTTCTTGAGCTATACTTTTTAAGGCATCAAAGAAACCATTTTCCTTTTTATAACTGAGGCTATTTTTGCCGTACTTTTTCCCGGAGTTCTTTACCTCCTCATCCGTAAGCCCTTTGATGCCAAAATCGATTGGATTGATCATATAATTGGATTAGTGAATTATGCCAGCTCACCTTAAAGAAAACAGTAATCGCATATGAATGAAAAGGGATTAACAGCCTTGTTGGAGCTCAATGATAATGATACTGTAAAAATAAATTTAAATAAATTTAGAGAGACTGACCTATGTCATTTTTTTACATTGTTCTTGAAAGTAATTTAGGGCTATAATATATGTATAACCCTAAAAAACACAGTATTATGTCACTTGTAAAATTTAAAAGAAGACCATTTGGAAATTTAGTGAACCAGGATTTTTTTGATTTGGACGATTTTTTTGATAATCGTGCTTGGGGAAGGGATATGTTGCCCGATAGTTTCTGGAACGGGAAAAGATCGGAACCAGCTTTGAATATTAAGGAAACCGATGACCATTTTGAAATCGAGTTGGCCGCTCCGGGATTTCAAAAAAAGGACTTTGAGGTAACCATTGATGATGGATGCCTAAATATTGCTGCCGAGAAATCACAATCCAAGGAGGAAAAGGAGGACAAATTTACACGTAGGGAATTTAGCTATAATTCCTTTGAGCGGTCCTTACAATTACCTGAGAATGTAAAGCAGGAAGAAATTAAGGCTGCCTACAAAGATGGTATACTGAGCTTTAACCTTGCCAAAAAAGAAACGACAAAAAAAATGCCTCCTAAAAAGGTACAGATAGGTTAGTTAGTTATTGGTTATTTATTTGGTTAGCAATTGCCTTCCTGTCTTAACCCTAAACGTGTCCACACAGGGTATATTGGACAGGAAGGCTTTTGAATTCCATAATTTGGCTGGGTTACATCATGTGGTGATAAGTAGGGGTAAAGAAGCAAAATACCTATAGAGATATTTTACCTTGTATATTTCAACCTAGTATAAAAATCTTGATAACAAGTGATGATTTTCGTGGGGGATCAATCTTTTGGATTCCCTTTAACCGCAGTGTCCAAAGAAAAGCCATTCATAGCTTCCAATTCTGCCTCCGACAGTAATTCCGAAGAAATGGGGTTGTTTTTTAAGGCGTTTATGGTGGCATTATATCCCAGTTCTAAGATTATGTCCAGGTTTTTTAAGGAGAACATACTGTATTTATCCATGTTAGACGGGCGAATCAATAAATCACAATCCTTGAATTTCTTGGTCGTTTCATTGGCCACCATTACATGATAGGCCCTTTCCAAAACTTTGTTAACGTGGTTCAGATCCTTAATGCTTACAGGACTGAAAGGGTTTACATAAACACCTACGATAAGATCGCAATACTTTTTAATTAGATCCACAGGGAAATTGTTTAAAGTGCCACCGTCTACGTAATATCCTTTTTCAATTTGTACAGGAGCAAATAATCCAGGAACCGCTGCAGACGCCAATACTGGTTTTATTAGTTCTCCTCGACTAAAAATATGGAGTGTGCCATCGAGCAAGTTAGTGGCTGTAACAAAAAGTTGCCTTTCCAAGGATTCAAAGGTATCAACCGGTATGTAGGCCTTTAATTGACGATGGAATTTTTCTGTGTCCAGAAAACCAGGTTTTCCCATCGCATAATTGGTAAGACTAAAAATTTCCGTAGTCTTAAAAAAATCCAACATTTGCTCCCAAGTACAGCCCGAAGCGTATAGGGCACCAACAATGGCACCTGCACTTGTTCCCGCTATATGCGAGGGGTAAATACCATATTCCTCCAAGGCCTTTATTGCTCCCAAATGGGCAACGCCCCGGATTCCACCCCCGGATAATACCAAACCTGTAGTCATTGATCGTACTTTTATATTTAATCTCAAAATTATTGCATAATTGGGAGTATGGATATGACTATTGTCATGTTAAGGGAATCTGGGCTCAGGTTATGACCGATATCATTTCTTTCGGATTAGGTGAACAATACATTTGTGTAACTGAGTACTAAAAAACCAGGATACAGGCCTTAAGAGGGGGTATATTCAACTAAACTCCTACCGTTCTTCCTTTTTGGTTTGGTCAAGACCATTAGTAAAAATCAGTAAAGGGGGCAATGACCGAAAAAATAACAAATAGCGATCTTTTTCAATCCATTTTTGAATCATCTTTTATTGGATTGATTGTGGTAGACCAATTTGGATGCATTCTCACCTCCAATCCATCGGCGGCAAGAATATTCGGCTATGATGGGGGCGAATTGAAGGGGAAGCATGTTCAATGGATTGTTCCAGATTGGGAGATCAACACTATTGCCGTTCCAATGGATGGTATTGTTGAAGGGGCCAAAAAGTTTTACGGTCTAGGTAAGGATGGGATCAAATTTCATATCGATTTTAGGATAGTGCCAACTGTAGTTAAAGGACAGAATTTAAAGGTTATATATTGTAAGCCGGCCAATGTTTCCGTATTTGAAAGCGATAGAAAGTTTCGAACCCTGATCTCCAATGTAGCGGGAATAGTATATCGTTCCAAAATTGATAAACCTTGGAATTTTGATTTTATTAACGAAGCTTGCCTTTCCATTAGTGGGTATTCTCCTGAACAATTTTATGCCAACCTGGAACATACCTGGGAATCCATAATTCACCCAGAGGATAGGTCATGGGTTTTGGCAAAGGTAAAAAAGGCAATAGTAGGGGAAAGACCGTATCAGCTCACCTATAGGATTGTTACGGCCAACAAAGAAATAAAATGGATCTGGGAACAGGTTTCCTGTGTTTTGGACCAACAAGGCATAGCCTACAGTTTGGAAGGTTTTATGCAGGATATTACGGAGCGTAAGGAAATGGAAATTGCACTTAACAAGGAAAAAAAATTACTACGTCAGTATTTGGATAATTCAGCTTCCATGTTTTTGGTGATCAATAAGAATTATTCCATTGAGCTTGTCAATAAAAAGACCTGTGAGGTTTTAGGTTATGATCGGGATGCAATTTTGCACAAGAACTGGTTTACCGGCTTCGTTCCGCCAAGGGAACGAAAGGGACTAATGGCACTTCTCGATACTAGTTTTGCGGATTACGTGGATCCCCCCGATTTTTATGAAAACCATGTGTTGACCAAAGATGGTAGGGAGCGACTTATACAATGGCGAAATGCTATCTTACGGGATGGAAACGATCAAATTATTGGGGTTGTAAGTTCTGGTGTGGATATCACAGAAACCAAGTTATTACAAAACACTTTAAATATAAGGAATAGTGCCTTGGAACTTGCTGGAAACGGAATTATTATTGTAGATGCCCAAAATCCAAAACTGCCAATAATCTATAGCAATAAGTCCTTTACTAAAATAACGGGGTATGCCCGTGATGAGATTCTAGGAAGAAATTGTAGGTTTTTACAGAATAGGGATCGGCACCAACCCGAAATTGCAAACTTGGCAAAGGCTATACAAAGTGGTAAGCCCTGTAGGGTGGTACTCAGAAATTATCGTAAGGACGGAACCCTTTTTTGGAATGATCTGGCCATTACGCCCTTATATGACAAAGAGCAAAAATTGACACATTTTATAGGGGTTCAGAACGATGTTACTGAAATTCAGCAAAACAAAAGGAAATTAGAGGAATATGCCCAACAATTGGAGGATAGAGTAAAGGAACGGACACGGGAGGTAGAAACTACAGTGCAGAAATTGGCAGCCACCAGTTTAGATCTGGAAGATCAGGTGGTGGAGACCCAAAGGGCGGAAAAGAAGGCGAAGCTAAACAAGGCATTGTTTTCTGCCATAGCACATAATTTCCCCAATGGAATCATTATGGTCTTTAATTCCGATTACGAATTGGTTTATGTGGAAGGGGAGGAGATGGACCGTATCAATGTTAAAAAGGCGGATTTTGAAGGAATTCCCCTAGATGACATCCCCGTTTTTTCAAAAGGCCAGATCAAAAAAATAAAATCGGATATTCGAAAGACATTAAGGGGAAGCAATATTTCTTTTGAAGTGGATTTTCATGATCAATGCTATGCCGTAAATTCGACACCGCTCTATTCCGATGAAAAAAAAATAATGTGGGCCTTGTTTGTTTACAACAATGTTAATGAGCAGAAAGAGGTACAACATAAGTTGGAAAGGACACTGACAGCGGAAAAGGAACTAAATGAGCTCAAATCCCGATTTATTTCGATGGCCTCACATGAATTCCGTACCCCGCTAAGTGCCATACTTTCCTCTGCTATCCTAATAGGAAAACAGAATGAGCCAGGGAAAGAGGACAGGAGATTGAAACATGTCTCGCGGATTAGAACCAATGTAAAGGATCTAGTTGTTATTCTGAACGACTTCTTATCCTTGAGCAAGTTGGAGGAAGGCAAGGTACAGGTAAAACCACAGTCTTTTGAATTGATACAATTTATAAAAATGTTGCTCGATGAAATGGAGCCAAACAAAAAGGATGGTCAAGACTTTGTCTTAAAGTGTCCCGAACCTTCCATATCGGTTTTTCTTGACCCCAAATTATTGAATCATATCCTTATAAACCTTCTCTCCAATGCTATAAAGTATTCGGAGGAGCAACAAATAATCATCATAAAAATTGAGGTTAAGGGAGAAATACTATTTATAGAGATTAAGGATAAAGGCATTGGAATACCCAAAGAGGAGCAAAAGAACCTGTTCAATCGCTTCTTTCGTGCAGAAAACGCCACCAACTTCCAGGGCACGGGTCTCGGGCTTCATATTGTTAAACAGTATACGGAACTATTGGGTGGTAGTATAAGTTTTAAAAGTGAAGTGGGTGTTGGAAGTACCTTTAATATTGAACTTCCCGTAAATATAAACGGATATGAAAAGAATTCTATTGATTGAGGATAACAAGGATGTGCGGGAAAATACAGCAGACATATTGGAATTGGCCAATTACGAGGTCACTACTGCCGAGAATGGTAAAATAGGGGTAGAACGCGCTGAAATATTTAGGCCAGATGTGATTATATGCGACATTATGATGCCCGAATTGGACGGTTATGGAGTCTTGGAACTGTTGGGTAAAAACAATGCAACCTCAAGTATACCCTTTATATTTTTGACGGCAAAAACCGATAGGGCAGAGGTGCGGTTGGGAATGAATTTGGGGGCAGACGATTATTTGACCAAACCTTTTGAGGAAAAGGAATTATTGGAGGCTATTGCCTCCCGTTTGCGCAAGAGCGATTTTCTTAAAAAAGAGATTGCAAAAAACATGGAGGGACTTAATAATTTTCTGGATGAGGCCACCCAATACATGGATATGAAGAGTCTTTCCAAGGATTACCCCCTTAAGAAGTACCATAAAAAGGAGATTATTTTTTGGGAAGGCGATAATGCACATTCCTTGTATTTCATAGAATACGGTAGTGTGAAGACCTATAAAAGCACCGAATCTGGAAAGGAATTCGTAACGGGTATTTTAGGCCCGGGCGATTTTATTGGGCAATTGTCCTTGTTGAATTCCAATAAAGTGTATGTTGAAAATGCCACTGTGTTGGAAGATGCCGAATTGTGTGCCATTCCCAGGAAAGATTTTACCAAATTGCTTTATGGCAACTCTGTGGTTTCTCAGAAATTTATAGGTATGATATCCAATAATATAATGCACTTACAGGAACAGTTGGTGGATATGGCTTATGCCTCGGTAAGGAAACGGGCAGCCAAGGCACTATTGGACCTTTATGATAAGCAGGTAATACTGGATAAACCCAACGGGGGCATAGGGATTCCTCGGGAAGATTTCGCAGGTTTGATCGGTACGGCAACAGAAACCGCTATCCGTACCTTATCGGACTTTAAGGAAGAAGGTTTGATTGCCACCGACCACGGAAGAAGGATTACTATAACAAATGAAAAAGGACTTAGGGAAGTAGCCGATTTTTAAAGTTGCCAATGGGTAAAGGGTCAGAATCGTGGAAGCTACCTTCGGTTAAAAATGGCTTTGAGTTTCCTAATGGCATAGACCAACAATATTTGTTGTATGCTTCCCTTCAGATTCCCTGCCAATTGCAATGGTCTTAGATTTGCCTTAACCTGATTAATATTAAGTTTAAGGCTTTCAATTTCAATTTGGCGCTGTAATTTCAAGACCATTAGCCTTTCATCAATTTCTTTAAAAGAGTTGTATTGCTTCCCCATAGTCTTAATCAAAAAAATGTTTGGAAAATGTACGTAATAATGGCCCATTGAGCTTATCCCTAAGATAATAACTTATGAAAGCTATGAGAATATAGGCCATACCAACCACTAAATACCCAAGGTAAGTGCTTTCCATAACTGTGTTAAGAGCGTTTGATGCTGCCCAAGACAACAAAACCAAGGCAAGTAGGGCCAAAGCCCCAATTAAAAGGGTTTGTGCAAATATGGTCACCAGCTCCATGAGCACCTTAAATATTTTTAGCTTGGCATACTCTTCGCTATTTTCTAGATAAGACCTTACATCGGCTTCTGCCTCTGTAAGGTCTCTCTTAATTTCTTCCAAGGCCATATTACCTTATTTTTGAAGTTGTGCGTTTTTCTTTTTTAAGTCTTCCAATTTGCGCTCCAAAGAAGCAATAATATCATCTGCCTTGTAGCTCATAGTGGAAATGGCTTCATCCAATTTTCGGTCGAAGGCATCTTTTTTCTCGTTGGCAGTTTTGGTAAGTTCTTCCTTGGCGTGCGATATTCTATCAGATATATCATGGGTGGTTTCCCCAACTTTTTGCTTTAATTTATGTCTGGTCTCAATACCCTTGTCCGGGGCATATAAAATTCCAATTCCTGCACCTATGGCAGCCCCTGTCAATAATGCCAAAAAAATATTCCCGTCGTTGTTTGTCATGATTTTTGATTTTTAGATTACTACATGTTTTAGAATAATAATCAAATGTAGCCCTAACAAAATCGATTTGAAATGATTTAAATCATATCCTATTCCCAAATAGGTACTTAAATTAGGTTTCAAGTTTTGCAAGGCTTTGGCCAACCTATTAAAAAACCGGAAGGAAGAAGGACAACTGATATAAGTCATTTTATATAAGCGTTGAAGTTTGCATTTTTGAAGGAAAGTTACTTAGTATATAAATAAATTCAACATGGAAGAATCAGTAAATATTTATGAAGGCAATAGGGAGTTTCACTTATTTGTAGCCAATACGTACAAGGATTTGATACGGCTCAAAAAGGAAGGGGATCTTTCATCATTCAATAATCTTTTGGTAAAGGCGATACCTAAAGTGAAACGGTATGTTAATAAGGAACTTGACAGGGCATTGGCCAGTGGCAAAATTGATAGGAACAAGTATAGGGCAGATGATTTCATTGATCAACTCTTTATAGAGATGTATGATCATATTGATGAAATTGAAAATGAAAAGGAACTTTACCCTTGGATGTTTAAAAAGGTAGATGAGTTATTGGGGGATATTCTTGTTGAAGAGGAATTTGATTCCTTATTCTTAGAGAATTTGGATAACTATTCCAAGCCCGAATGGGATGAAATGCAGGAGAAATTTTCTACCGATGGGGATGGTGATTTGGTGATGAAAGAAGAATGGGACGATATTTCCTATGCGAAGAACGATTATGTACTGAATCATGTTTTTGTCGAAGACGGGGATGAGAAAATCATAGTCCAATTGGACAAGGAACTGGGAGATGAGAATATTAGGAAACACACAGAATTGGTATTACGGCAGTTACCAGTACCCATGCGAAGGGTGTATGAGCTTTTTACAGAACATCAGTTTGATGTGGCCGAAATTGCTAAAATACGCAACAGTACCATTAAGGAGGTAGAATCCATTTTGGAGGCAGCTAGGAAAAGCTTGCGTAAAAGTTTCTTAAGTAGGTATGTGTCCTAACTAGGGATAACTTAATAAAGATCTATGAGCGCCAAATCATCGAGTCCGAAAAAAGAAATATTGTTGGGTAGTGCATTGGATATGCTACACAAGGAAAGTAAGGAATGGACCAATAGCATAGCATTTTGGAAGGATGAAGTTAAATTTTTCAGCGATTTGTTGGATCATGAGCAGGTGAATGCCTCGGAATATGGACAAATGCTGCAATACTTGGACAAGATCCACGCATCGCTATTTGATTATTTGGCAGCAGATATACTAGACCATGAAAGGTTACTTTCCAGACTGGTAAAAGGAGAGGAAGGTTTATCCGATCAGGATTATAGGGGAAAACATGCGGTCCTTAAAGAACAAATGGATTTGTTTACCAATGACTTTAAGGAATTAAAAAAAATGGTATTTGGGTACGCCAAGAAGTTGTAGCCATAACGTTTGCAGATGTGCCTTAGGGGGAAATGAGTCCAATAATCTTTGTCCATGAACAAAATGACAGCGTTCAAATATATATGAAAGTTATGGAAATTTCAATTTACACTTCGGAAAATAAAACAATGGATAGTATTGCCAATTTTTTGGAATTCTACTATGGATTTCGGTTGAAACATCTGGCCAGCGATTTGTTGGCACATGGTTTGTCGCCCACACAAATTACTGAGGCGGTGGTCAAGGCCATGGCTGTAGGGAAATCTTCCGGTCTGGATATAGATCAACATTTTAGGCCGGTATTCACTGGAATTCAAGAACAAGTGGTGAGCGATTGCAAGCTATCACATTTGGCCTTTGGGTTGGTGCTTATGAATGCCGATGCCGATCTACAGGTCGTAGGGGATTTTCAAGTTAGTGTCCTGCAGGAATATTTAGGGCAAATCGGATCTGTCTAGAATTCTATTTCCAAGGAGATGGGACAATGGTCGGAACCAAAATAATCCGATAGGATGTCAACAGACTTTATACGGTCTACCAAAGACTTGCTTACCAAAAAATAATCTATACGCCAGCCTGTATTTCGTTCCCGCGACTTAAAACGATAGCTCCAATAGGTATAGGCTACGGTATCTGGATGAAAATGCCGAAAGGAATCCACAAATCCTGCTTGGGTAAAAGCGTCCATTCCGTCAATTTCAGTTTGGGTGTATCCTGCTGTTTTGTTATAGTTACTTTTATCGTTTTTAAGGTCTATGGCCCTGTGGGCCACATTAAAATCCCCACAAGCTATTACGGGTTTGGTCTTTTCAAGGTTTTTAAGGTAGTTTAGGAAATCCGCATCCCATTGTTTACGGTAATCCAAACGGTCCAATTGCTGGCCGGAATTGGGTACGTAGACATTTACCAAATAAAAATCATTATACTCCGCACATTGTATTCTACCTTCACTATCGTGCTCCGATATTTTCATATCTTTTGTAACGGCAATTGGTGCTGTTTTGCTTAGCAGTGCAGTGCCGGAATAACCTTTCTTATCGGCCGAATTGTAATGGATAATATAATGTTCCATTGCCGAAAGTGTCTCCTCTACCTCATGGTCCTGTGCCTTGGTCTCTTGAAGACAGAGAATATCAGGTGCCATTTTGTTAACGGATTCAAAAAAATCTTTTTTGGCAATGGCCCTAATGCCGTTGACGTTCCAGGAAATTATTCTCATTATATGGATTTTATTTAGGACACGATCTAAAAAAATAATTCGGAATAAAGATAATGATTCCGAACTGTTTTTATAAAATGATCAATTAAAGTTTTATCCATTCCTTCCCCAACCTTCGGAAAGAGCAGTAGAAGGTTTATTCCTTCTTACTCCTGTAGATTGAAATAAGAATAACCAATCCAATAATGGCAGACAGACCAAAACCTATTGCTCCCAATACGGGTATTCCACTAACCTTCGGAGGCATATCGGCCATTACCAAAAGAGCGGAGCCTATGGATAGGGCAGCAATAATTACCGCATATACCAAACGGTTAAAAGCAGTCTTTAAGGTTTTTCTAAATTCGTCCAAGCCTTTGTGTTCATGTACAATGACCAATTTGCCATCTTTGATCTTATCCACTATTTCATTAATGTCGTCCGGCAATTTATCCAACAGGGCATTGTAATCTTGAAATCTATTCAGGTTCTTTTTAAAAAGTCGTTTTAGGCCAAACCTTTTACGGGTAATCTTGGCCATATAGGGTTCTAAGTTATCCGTTATGTTGAATTCAGGGTCCAATTTTAGACCTACGCCTTCTATTATTACCAAAGCCCTTATAAGGATATATAAGTAATGTGGTATCGTAATTTTATTCTCGTAAAGAACATTTTTAAATTGTTTCAAGGTGATTCCCAACTTAATGTTACGGATAGAGGTATTGCTTATACCTTCAACCAATTCGTACAGATCATACTCCAGTTTTTTTTCATCCGGGATTTCGGACCTTATGGCAATTTTTTTTAGTACCGGAATTAGTTTCCTTACATCTTTTTTTAAAAAACAAAGCAGCAGATCTATTAGTGCCTCCTTGTCTTTAGGCATAATGGTACCCATCATACCAAAATCTATAAAGCAGATTTTTTGGACTTCGGGCAATACAAATAGATTTCCGGGATGTGGGTCGGCGTGAAAAAAACCATGTTCCAATACCTGTTCCAGATATAGATCTACCCCAACTTTTGCTACGGCACTGGAATCAATATTTTTGGCTTTTAATTTTTCCAGTTCGGAAACCTTGATTCCGTCTATCCATTCCATACAAATAATATGGTCATTGCTCAATTCCCGGTATAATTTTGGGACATAGATATCATTGTTGTCCATAAAGTTTCTGGCGAAATGTTCCATATTGTCCATTTCCCTATGAAAACTAAGTTCTTCGTTAACACTTTTTTCAAAGGACTCTACCAATTTTGCGGGCTGAAAGGCCTTTACCTGTGCACTATATTTTTCCAGGGCTTCGGCAACTTCCTTCATAATGGAAATATCCGAAGCAATGACCTCCGCTATATTGGGACGCTGAATTTTTAGGGCTACCCAATCTCCATTCAGGAGTTGCGCCTTATGTACTTGGGCCAGAGAGGCCGCTGCCAATGGTTTGGGGTCAATAGAAAGGAAATATTGGGGGCAGTTGATATTCAGTTCCTGTGACAAAACTTTTTCTACTTCAAAATTCTGTAGGGTGGGAGCATGGTCTTGTAGTTTTTCAAGTTCCTTAACCAGGTCTGGAGGCAACATATCGTCCCGGTTGCTCATAATTTGCCCCATTTTCACATAGGATGGGCCCAATTCTTCAAGCACCATACGGATACGTTGAAATGTAGACCCTGATAACCGCTTTTCTGTATCAGGGTGTTTTAGAAGGTATTTTTTGGGGATAAATTTTCTAGCTTGGCTGTTGGCCATAATATCCTCAAACCCATATTTGGTAAGAACCATGAATAGGGCATTGTACCTTTTAAGATTTTGTTTCTGTGGAAGTTTTATACCAAACATATAATTTAGAGGTACTTGGTCAAAAAACGAAAGAAGTCCTTTTTAAGATCCGCATAGATTTCTTCCTGTACCTCCATTTTTTTTCGGAACTCTATATGTTTTTTTACCAATTCGGTGTCCATGGCGTCATGCGATACCAGATCTTGACCGGCCATGCGGGTTTCATGGATTTCTATTTCTTCCAATAAATCCTCAATTACTCCACCGTGTAGTATAAATTCGTTCTGAAAGTGGTCCAATTGCTTTAATACCTCCTTTTTGGTCCATCTAGTAACCAGTTCGCTAAGCCTGTTATTGAAAATGATGAGTTCATCCTTCCAAAAGAAGAGTTCCCTCCTCCAAATTTCGTGTTCAAAATGCAGGTTTGAATTATATATGATCTCTTTTTCCATGATAATTGTATTTAAATATTATTAATGTGGCACACTCCAAAATTATTTAAATGTATCCACCCCTCAAATGACATATATCATTTGTGGAATTTTACATATCCACTTACTTTGCATTGTTGGAACATCAACTGGAGGAAACCGAAAAAAGGTCTGAACCCAACAAGGAAGTGTCAATATATACTTGTGGTAGTTTGATGTTTGCAAATAAAAAACATACAATGCCTGAACAATTGAATTGACATTTGGTAGTGGGCCTTGCAATTTGTATAATATAAATTAATAGTTATGAGGAAAAATATGGGTAATTTGGACAGAACCTTGCGTTTTGTGGTAGCGGCGGCATTGATCGCTCTTTATTATAATGATGTTATTTCCGGAACGTTGGGCATTGTACTGGTGGTTTTGGCCATTGTCTTTTTCCTGACCAGTTTTATAGGCTTTTGCCCGCTCTACCTTCCTTTTGGAATTAGAACATGTAAAGCGAAAAAGTAATAGGCCTAGGTCTTAACAGGCGTGAATTCCAAGAAGTGGCTATAAATCTATGATGTGAAAATCATAGTTTTCGGGATAGCCCATAGGCCTGTTTTGCTATTTCCAGTTCTTCATTTGTGGGGACTACCAATATTCTGACTTGGGCATTTTCGTTTCCAATTTCCCTGATGTCCGAGGATTTTAATTCATTTTTGGTAGGGTCCATTGCAATGCCCAAATATTCCATGTCGGTGCATACCAGGCTTCTGATCGTGCTGGAATTTTCCCCAATGCCAGCGGTAAAGACTAGGGCATCCAATCCGTTCATGGCAGCCGCATAGGCTCCTATATACTTTTTAATACGGTATGCGTTCATTTCCAAAGCCAATAGGCATTCCGGGTTTCCGGCCTGTGCTTTGGCTTCAATATCCCTTAGATCCGTATGCCCCGTTAGTCCCAGCATGCCGCTTTTTTTGGAGAGTAAGGTATTGACCTCTTCTAGGCCATAGCCTAAACTATTTACCAAATAAAATATAAGGGAATGATCTATGTCCCCACTTCTAGAACCCATGATAAGTCCACTGGAAGGGGTAAAACCCATGGAATGATCAACACTTTTGCCATCCTTTACAGCAGTAATACTACAACCATGGCCCAGATGTACCGTAATCATTTTGGAAGATTTTAATCTTAAGAAGGAAGTTGCCTTCTCGGACACATATTTATGACTGGTACCATGAAAACCAAAGGCTTGGATACGGTGATCTGTATATAATTCATTGGGCAAGGCATATTTCTTGGCCTTCACTGGCATGGTCTGGTGAAAAGCGGTATCAAAAACGGCAATTTGTCTGGCAGTGGGAAAGGCTTCTTCGGCCAATAATATTCCTCCCAAATTATGTGGGTTGTGTAAAGGTGCCAATATGGCAAGTTGCCCTATATTATCTTTTACCTCCTCTGTAATCACCGTAGTATCGGAAAAGGTGTTGCCACCATGTACTACCCTATGGGCCACTATGGCAATATCATTGACATTTGCAATAACACCTAGGACGGGATCCATCAGGATTGTGGCCATTTTCTTGAATCCGGCACTGTGGTCGGGTATCACCATAACCTCCTCCATATCCACGGTATTGGTTTTATATTTTACAGTTGCATTTTTGGAGCCGATTCGCTCTATTAGACCCTTGCCGATTAAAAGCTCGGAAGGCATTTGAATTACTTGGTATTTAATGGAAGAACTACCTGCGTTAATTATCAGTATGTTCATGTTTTTGGTTTTTTGGTATTGGTATTATATGCCTTGTGCCTGTATGGCAGTAATGACTACAGTATTATAGATATCCTCTACGGTACAACCGCGGCTTAGGTCGTTCACTGGCTTATTAAGACCTTGTAGCATGGGACCAATGGCCAGAGCACCTGTTTCCCTTTGGACGGCCTTATAGGTGTTGTTTCCAGTATTTAGATCTGGAAAAATGAATACACTGGCTTGGCCTGCCACTTCCGAATCCGGTAATTTACTCTTACCTACATTGATATCTACTGCTGCATCGTATTGTATGGGACCCTCTACTTTTAAATTGGGCTGTTTTTTTCTAATAATATCTGTGGCTTTGCGCACTCTATCCACATCTTCTCCCACTCCTGAAGCACCGGAGGAATAGGATAGCATGGCAATTTTAGGTTCAATACCGAATGCCGAACTGGTAGCTGCCGAAGAAATGGCTATTTCGGCCAATTGTTCAGCGGTGGGGTTTGGATTTATGGCGCAGTCCCCGAATATAGTGACACGATTGGGGAGACACATAAAGAACACAGAGGAAACAATGGAGACCTCCGGTTTGGTTTTGATAAACTGTAAAGCAGGTCTAATGGTATGTTGAGTAGTATGTGCCGCACCGGACACCATTCCATCCGCATGGCCTTTGTAGACCATCATGGTTCCAAAATAGGAAACATCCTCCATTAGGTCTTTTGCCATGGCCAAGTTTACATTCTTTTCCTTGCGAAGCTCGTACAGCGTGCTAGCATAATCCATAAAATAGGGCGATGATTTGGGGTCTATAATATTGAAGCTATTGGTATCCAGATTAATATCCAATTCTGAAATTTTTGCTATTATTTGTTCGGCATCTCCCAACAATGTAATAGTAACCGCATTGGTGTCCAAAAGTTTTTTGGTGGCCTTTAAAATGCGTTCGTCATTCCCTTCAGGGAGAACAATATGCTTCTTGGCCGATTTTGCCCGTTTAAGCAGATTGTACTGAAACATTCTAGGGGTAATTCCTTCAGCCTTGAAAGTAATAAGTCGCTCTGCCAATTCACTTGTGGGAACATATTTTTCAAATTCGTGTATAGAGGTCGATATTTTTTCTTTGTTCTCCGGATAGATCCTAGGTTTAATTGTGCCAATACGGTTGGTTACTGAAAAAGTACCATCGGCAACCGAGATGATGGGGATAATATCGGAAAGGCCCTCAATAAGTTTTATAATGGAGCCCTCTGGTAAAAGCCCCCCCGTTAATACAATACCCGAGAGATTGGGATAATTGGTAGAGATGTTGGCCTGTAATGCCCCTAGAATAATATCAGCCCTATCTCCTGGTGTTATGACCAAACTATCCTTTTTTAAATGGGTAAGATAATTTCGGAGCTGCATGGCACCCACACTAAACTCCCCGGCCTGATTATTAATAAAATTTTCACCGAACAAAACCTTGGCCGAAAGCGCCTGCGCAATTTCCTTTACGGTAGGATTTCCCAAAATTGGGTTCACAGGGATGGCGGCTATCAATACTTTTTTGGGTAGTTTGGTCTTGAGACCGTCTATTGCCTGGTCCAAATTCACTGGAGGAACTTTGTTGGCGACGGTAAGTAGTACTTCAACACCCTTTTCCCTGAAGGAATCATAGGCCATATAGACATTTCCGATCAACTCTTGAACGGTCTTGCCCATACCGTTGGCTATGATGATTGCAGGAATTCCCAAATTTTTGGCGATAAGTACATTAATATCCCATTCAATAATGGCACCCTCCCCCGAAAAATCCGTTCCTTCCACCAAAACAATGTCAAACCTATCCTCAATGGCCTTATACTTATTGATGATATTACCAATAATTTCATCATCCTTGTCCATGTTTTTGAGTTGTACCACTTGGCTACGGGTATAGGCATAGGAATCCTCGAATTTTTGATCTACCTCAAAATGCTTTAGTACAGTGTCTATGTGGTCATCAATCCTGCCTTTATCAAAGTCATCGATAATTGGACGGAAATAACCCACCTTGGCGGTTTTTCCCAATAATAACTGCATCATGCCCAAGGTTACGATAGATTTTCCGCTATTGGGCTCTGTAGTGGCAAGATATATGGCTTTGCTCATGAATTACTTTTATTCTTTGAAGTTATATAATAAGGATTTTTTTTCAAGTTGCGAAGTTCGGGTATAGAAATAGTACCTTATATGATAGAAGTCATTTATGGATACAACAATTGACCTTAATTTTAACTTAACAACTTTATCCCATTAACAATTTAACTTCTTTAAATAGGCAAGTATTACGGGGTTTACCCCAATTGGAATATTTGGTTTCTTGCAAGTTGTGTTGATAGATTACAATTATAATAAAATGAAAACATTGCTTTATGCCACGGATTATTCCGAAAACTCGGTCTCTGCTTTGCAGTTTGCCTATAAATTGGGTCAGGACTTGGGTACCCGACTGGTTATTACCCATACATTTACTTCCCCTACTGTATTGGGTGTGGAGGTAAAGGGTGCCCCACCTATCCATGAGGGAAATCCGTTTAAATTTCATCGTAACGAGTTGGAGAAATTCTGCACAGAACACCTTGGGAACAAGTGGAACAATCCCAAAATACAAATGGAGCCAGTACAGAACAGTTCGGTAATCAAAGGAATTATATACAAAGCGGAAGAATATCACGCCCAACTCATCGTGGTAGGAACCAAAGGAGATAATGGTCTGGAGGAATTGATCTTGGGTAGTACTACCAAGAAGTTAATAGAGAAAGCACCTTGTCCTATAATAGCCATTCCCAAAGATGTATTGCCTAGAAATTTGGATACCATGGTCTATGCTACAGATTTTGAAGAAGAAGATATACATGCCATTGAAAAGCTTTCAGAAATAGCCAAGCCATTAAAAGCAAAGATTAGGGTAGTACATATTTCAACCAGTGGGGAATACGCGGGAGATTTGCGAATGGAGTGGTTTAAGGACATGCTAAAATCCAAGGTGGATTATCCAGAAATAGAGTTTGAACTGTTGTTTTCTGAAGATATATTTGACACTCTCAGCATTTATTTAGGGGTGGTAAATGCGGATATGGTAGTGATGCTGGAAAGGGAAAAAAAAGGATTTCTAAAAAAATGGTTCCATAGTGATTTAGTAAAAAAAATGGAGGATTACGGCGAGGTAATATTGATGAGTTTTAATGAGCATAACCATAAAACCTTATTTTTTTAGGCGTATTTGATGCTTGGTTTTTAGGATGGGACAAAGTATGTGGATTGAAAATATATAGCTATGCCATATTCTTCTTATGTTTGATGGAAAACAACATTCTTTAGCTTTTTTGCAAAGCCATAGCACCATAGTAGGCGGCTCCCAAGAGTGCCGTTTTTTCATTTAGGATGACCCTGACCGGTACCATTTTCAAAACGGGGTTTAACCTCCCCGACTGCACAAAGTTGTTGTAAAAAACGTCCCGATTAATACCTGCTATTATTTTTGGCAAGATTCCCCCGCCTATATAAATACCCCCTGTAGCCTTGAATTTTAGAGCGAGCTGTGCCGCTTCTATGGCCAGGAAACGAATAAAGTTATCCAGGGTTTCGGAACAAACGGAATCCTTACCTTCCATTGCCGTCCCGGTAATTACTGCAGAAGGATTACCCTTGGATATTTGATCACTCAGCCATTGAGGTTCCTTTACACCACTTATTTGCCTTAGGAACACATAAAGATCCATGATTCCGGGACCTGATAACAACCTTTCCCAGCTTACATGTCCAAACTTCTTTTGGAAGTGCTGTAGAATTCTTATGTCCATTTCATTGCGAGGACTAAAATCGCAATGGCCGCCCTCACAGGCAAAGGGGTGGTAGTGCGATCCATCCCAGAACATTCCAGCTTCCCCCAGTCCCGTACCTGGCGATAGTAGTGCTGCATTGCCAGGTATTTTTGTGCCGTACTTAAGGGTTTTAAAGTCTTTTTCTTGTAGGGCAGCCAATCCGTACGCATTGGCCTCCATATCGTTGATCAATGAAACAGCCCTTATTTTAAATTCCTTACTAATTGCTTCACTGTCAATTGCCCAAGGAAAATTTGTGCCATCTACCTTGCCTTGGATTACGGGTCCGGCAACACCCAGACATATACCATTTATCTTGGGCATGTCTATGGTATGGAAGGCAGATACCATTTCCAAAAAGGATTGGTATTGTTTAGTGCGATATGATTTTTCCTTTAATGGTACTAGGTTGCCATCCTGAATTTGAAAAAGGGCCAAATTTGTTTTGGTGCCACCAATATCCCCGGCCAAAATAACACCTTTGTCCTCGGATATTCCTTTATTCATAAAAGCTAAGGGAATCTCTCCTTTATGGATGGCGGGTAACGAAAATTTTTGAATATTGTCCATAAAGTCTATCTTTTATAATATGGTTGCGTTCTATACCACTAGAATATTTTGAATTAAATTAAGTAATCCATGCTTATCATTCAAGCGTTTTATTGTCCTAGGATCCATTGGTACAAATTATCGGCATCATCTTTATTGCACAGTTGGGTGCCCTCATGCATGGTAGCCGCTGTACCACAGGCCACTCCGTATTTTACCATTTCGCTGTTTGTTTTGCCTTTGAGCAAACCCACTAACATACCGGCCACCATACTGTCGCCTGCGCCAATGGTACTTTTTTGGAGAACCGTGGGCGCTGGAATATGTTCTATGAGATCCTTGGTGGCCAAGAGGGCTCCTTTCGGACCCAATGATACAACAAGTATCCCACAATCGTGCTCCTTTAAAAATTTTTTGGCGAGGGGTTCCAATTCCATAGCAGAGATTGATGAAACACCACATAAAGTACTCAATTCCCCAAGGTTGGGCTTTAGCATAAATATTTTGGATTTGGTAGCCTGAAGCAAGGCCTCCCCGGAAGTGTCCAATATAAAGTGTACTTTTTTTCTTTTAGCTATTTCCGCTACCAGAACGTAGAAATCATCCGGCATTCCCGGGGGCAATTTACCGCTGGCCACCAAATAGTCCCCATTTTCCAGATTCTCATCCAGTTTTACTAGTAGGGTTTCCCACTCCTCCTTTGCCACCTGTGGTCCTGGCACTCCAAAGCGGTATTGTAAGTTGGTAGTGGTATCGGTAACTGCAAGGTTATCCCGTGTCCATCCCTTAATGGGTATTACCAATTGATCAATATCTGCCTTGTCCAAAATTTGCCTTAAATGTTCTCCTGTGGGTCCCCCGGCCAGATACATGCAGAGTGATTTCTCGCCCAATTTTTTAAGAGCACGTGATACATTGATACCACCCCCCCCCGCATCGTAAGTTGGCGCGGTACAGCGTAGTTTGGTGTTAGGGCTTATACCTGCTACCGAGACATTCTTATCTATTACAGGATTTAAGGTAAGGGTTATAATTCTCTTTTGCATCTTGGTTATAATTTATGATTGTTCATGGCCCTATGTCTTTTGATCCGGGCAGAAACTGGACATTCCTAGCCTAGGTTTCCTTTATCAAAGGAAAACGCCAAAAGGTATTATAGGTTTATAGAATACCATAGGGTGTCCCACTTGTAATCACAAAGGAAATAGTTAAGAAGGTGGTGAAAAATGATATTAATCATCATTCCATGTACTTGAGCTTATATTTTTGTTGGTTGGGCCAGAATATTGGTTATTCAATTTTAAGGGGTGGTTCAACTATCTGCATTTTATTGTCTGCAAAAGTTGCTTTAATGGAGTTAATTGATCATAAAGGGAATGTTACCATCGCCGATATCGCTACCATTAGGCTTTTTCTTTACATTTTCTAAAAAAAACTAAGGACGAACGGGGAAGCGGGAACCTATTTGGTTGTTTCTGTACCTTAGTTAGCGAATAAGTGGATCGGATTATTGAAATATCACGAAAATAAATCTCTATTTCCAGGATATGAATTTATTAGTGAAACTCAATATTGAGAAGTCAGAAAGACGCACTTAAAATTGCAAGTTGAACTAATCCCGCCATTTTTGGCGGGATCTGGGTTCAATATCTCGACCCTAGGGTCGATTCCTATTATTGGGTTCAGGGCCTGCCTTTGTCGGCAGACAGGCCTGCCTTTGTCGGTAGACAGGCTTGCGCTGAGGTTTAATACCTTTTATGGTTACCGGGTCATATATCAATTACTGCTTTCCGCCATTCCAAAGCTGATCTTACTTTGTTCCGCCATATTTATATTGTTGATTCCATCAATGAGCGCATCCGGACTAAAGGAGATGGAATTGATACCCTTTTCTACAAGAAATTGTGCAAACTCAGGATAATCACTGGGAGCCTGTCCGCAGAGTCCTATTTTTGTATTTGTTTTATGGGCCGAGGCAATGGCCATAGAGATCATTTTTTTTACTCCCGGATCATTGGCATCAAAAATGTCGCTTAAGAGTTCCGAATCGCGATCCACACCCAAGGTCAATTGGGTAAGATCGTTGGAACCTATGGAGAAGCCGTCAAAAAAATGTGCGAACTCTTCGGCGAGAATAACGTTGTTGGGAATTTCGGTCATCATATAGAGCTGCAGGCCATTTTCGCCTCTTTTCAATCCGTTAGCTGCCATAAGATCTACCACTCTTTCTGCTTCTTTAAGGGTACGACAGAAGGGAATCATAATCTTTACATTATTAAAACCCATTTTCTCCCTAACCCTTTTCATGGCCTTGCACTCCAATTCAAAGGCCTCCTGATATTTAGGATGATAGTAGCGTGATGCTCCCCTAAAACCGATCATAGGATTGGATTCCAACGGTTCAAATTCCTTACCGCCTATTAGATTGGCATATTCATTGGATTTAAAATCACTGGTGCGTACAATAACATCTTTAGGATAAAAGGCGGCTGCAATGGTGGCAATTCCCTCTGCTAATTTTTGTACAAAATAATCGGCCTTGTCCGGATAGTGGTGGGTGAGTTTTTCAATAAGTGTTTTGGCCGTAATATCTTTCAAATCATCAAAATGTTTTAGGGCCATTGGATGGATTTGAATGGAATTGTTGATGACAAATTCCAATCGCATCAGACCAACTCCGGCCGTGGGATAAAATGATAGTTTAAATGCCTGTTCCGGATCTGCCAAAATGAGCATGGGTTGGGTTATGGGGGTTTTAAGTGACTTGGTATCCACCACTTTTTCATCCCATGTCAATATTCCCTCGTAGACCACCCCAGTGTCCCCATCCGCGCAGGATATGGTAATATCCTGACCGTCCTTGATCGTTTTTGTGGCATTAAGGGTGCCAACAATGGCTGCTGCACCAACTTCCCTAGCAACAATGGCGGCATGACTTGTGCGTCCCCCTTGGTCTGTAATGATGCCGGCCGCTTTTTTGAGGATGGGATCCCAATCGGGATCGGTCTTTTCCGTGACAAGAATTTCCCCTGCTTGCAATTTATCGGATTCAAGTGGACTATGGATGATGCGTGCTTTCCCGGCCGATATTTTGTTGCCAAGACCCATTCCCCTCGTAATTTCCTTACTTTTTTGAAGTAAGGAATAGGTACTGATTTTAAGTTTGTCTTTTTTGGCACTTTGTACTGTCTCGGGTCTAGCCTGGACTATAAACAATTCATTGGTCAATCCGTCCTTTGCCCATTCTATATCCATCGGACGTCCATAATGGTCTTCAATGATTATGGACCATTGGGCTAGTTTTATCACTTCCGCATCGGCAAGTACAAATTTTTCCTGTTTTTCTATTTTGGTGTCAAGGTTAAGGATACCACTGCCCGAACTGTCGTATACCATGGTTTTTTCCTTGCTGCCCAATTTTCTTGAAATGATGGGCAGGGGAATGCTATTTTTTAGACTAGGTTTATATACAAAGTATTCGTCGGGATTTACACTACCCTGAACAATATTTTCACCTAGGCCCCAAATACTGGAAACAAGAACTACCTTGTTAAACCCCGTGTCCGGATCTAAGGTGAAATTTACTCCGGAGCAGGCAAGATCTGAGCGTACCATTAACTGAACACCAATGGACAGCGCTACCTTGGTCTGGTCAAAATGATTGTCTTCTCGGTATTTTATAGCCCTATCGGTAAACAAGGAAGCATAACACCTATGACAGGCAGCTACCAATTCATCAAATCCCTTAACATTGAGATAGGTTTCCTGTTGCCCGGCAAAACTGGCATTGGGAAGGTCTTCTGCCGTAGCACTACTACGGACTGCCAAGGAAATATGGGGTCCGTATTTTTTAACCAATGCATTATATCCTTTTTCAAGGGAAGATTTGATGGCTTGTGGAAATTCCGCATTGGCTATACTTGTTCGTATAGCACTCCCAACTTCCCTTAAATTTGAAAATCCTTTTTTATCCAGTTTCGCAATTTCGGTGAATATGGATTCCTGTAATTGGCCCTCTTTCAAGAATAGCCAGTATGCGTCAGAAGTAGTGGCAAATCCGTCAGGAACTTGTACCCCCTTTAAAGTCAGTTTCTGGTACATTTCGCCCAGGGAGGCATTTTTGCCTCCCACTTCGGGAATATCGCTAATGTCTATTTCGTTAAAGTGTCTTATGTAGTTTTTCATCTCCAATATATTGTGAGGGTTGTTGAAATTGATTTTATAGAGATATACAGCCAATTGGCAGTAGCTGGAAAATGTAGAAACCAAGCCCGTTGAATACCGGTCTAGGTCTCTTTTCTTTTTCCTGTAATCTCTAATATTTTGATGCGATATACGGTTGGAATCCCGCGTGAGTATAATTTGCCGGAAAACTCACTAATAAATTCGGTCTCCCTATTCTCCTTGGAGAGAATAAGTCCTTTTACTCCTTCAGTAAATTGATGCAACTTAAATTTGGCATCGGCACCTTTAAGTTCTTCGTACGTACCATGAGCCATGACCGATTGCCAATTGTTGGATGATTTTATTTCCTCCACTAATAAGGTAACCGCAGCATTTTTGCGCATGGCTTCTATCTTATGACCATCTGCAGAATAACTTATTAAGGAGTGGTCATCCTTATCATAGTAATAAGTAATGGGAAGTACATAAGGCTGTTGTTGGGATATATATCCCAAATGACCAGTATAATTATTCCTGAGTAATCGTATACTTTCGCTTGTGGTTAAATTTGTCATTTTATTTTTGATATAGTCCGTTAACTTGGCTGCAACATGCAACAATTGTAATTACTGCATTTAAAAGTCATTTCTGCCAAACCTCGATAGGGTCAAATCTAGTCCCTTCTTTTTTTGTAAAATATGATATCGGTCAGTCCATTACCTTTTAGAAAAACTACCCATATATTCTAATAGGTCCAATAGACTATAGGAGCAAGGTTTGCTGGGATTTGGACAGAAATAGACCAATCATGATTTTTCTCATATTCCAAATAGTTTAATTCCCTTTATTTTGTGCTACCGTATTTTATATTTTCTATGAGGAATTTTATATTGATTCAGTGTCTTTTTCTATTGTTATCCTGTGGAGACAAACCGGAAAGGACTTTTCCGACAAAAATCCATTTAACCGAATCTGTATATGCATCCGTAACCGTGCAGCCAGATAGTCTATATCAGGCCTATGCCCCTGTAGCGGGTATTTTGGATCGTAATTTATTGGAAGAGGGAGACTTGGTAAGGGAAGGAACGCCCATTGTTCAGATAGTTAACAGTACCCCAAGACTCAATATGGAGAATGCCAGATTGACCCTGGAATTGGCAAAGGCAAATTATAATGGAAGTTCGGCGGTCTTAAGTTCATTGGAGGATGAGATTCGATCGGCAACCTTATCCTTTAAAAATGATTCCGTTAATTATTTAAGACAAAAGAGGCTTTGGGATCAAAATATTGGTTCAAAGGTGCAGTTCGAGAACCGAAAACTAGCTTATGAAATTTCGGGAAATAATTTAAAACAACTTAAAAATAAGTACGTCCAGACCAAGAACGAACTTTCAACCCAAGTTCAGCAAGCGATCAACAATTACAATACCTCCAAGCTTTCCACCGAAGACTTTACCGTTAGCAGCAAGATCAATGGAAAGGTTTATGCCCTTTACAAAAACCCCGGGGAGATAGTCAATTCCATGGAGCCTTTGGCAGCGGTGGGAAGTGCATCGGATTTTATTATTGAGTTGTTGATAGATGAGGTCGATATAGTAAAACTCCAGTTGGGCCAAAAAGCCCTCATTACGCTGGATGCCTATGGAGATATGGTGTTTGACGCCAAAGTAAGCAAAATATATCCCAAAAAGGACGAGCGTTCCCAAACGTTCAAGGCAGAGGCCATTTTTAATAATCCTCCAAAAGCACTTTATCCCGGTTTGGCAGGGGAGGGGAATATAATTATTTCTGAAAAGGAAAATGTCTTGACCATTCCCAAGGAATATTTGTTGGAGGGGAATAAGGTAAAGACCCCGGACGGACTTGTTGAAATTGTTCCAGGGCTACAAAACCTGGATCGTGTCGAAATTATAAAAGGCATCAATGAGACCACAGAAATTCTAAAACCTGAAGAATGATCAATTGGAAGGTCATATTGAATATCGCCAAAACCCATCTGCTCACCAAGATGAAATCTACGGTCACCGCCTCCCTAGGCGTTACCTTTGGTATCGGGGCCTATATAACCTTGGTCAGTTTTATGACGGGGCTCAATGAAATGCTGGACAGCCTAATTTTGAACCAAACACCCCATATCCATATTTACAATGAAATTGAACCCTCGGATGAACAGCCCATTGCCCTTTACCAAGAATTTGAGGATGCCTTTAATGTAGTGAATTCCGTTAAGCCAAAACAAAGTCAGAAGAAGATTCACAACGGTCTACCCATCCTGAATTATCTAAAAAAGGACGAAAAGGTGTATGGTGCCACCCCACAACTTAGGGCGCAGATCTTTTATCTGTCCGGTTCCATAGAACTGGGCGGAAATTTGGTAGGGGTCGATATTATGGAGGAGGCAAGACTCTCGAACATTGGTGATTATATAGTAGAGGGAACGGCCCAGGATCTGAAAAATAGTGATAACGGAATACTTTTGGGTGCCGGTCTTGCCCAAAAAATGTCGCTTAAAAAAGGGGATCGTGTACAGATAAGCACTATAAAGGGGGATGTTTTTCCCCTAAAAATTGTGGGAATCTACCAAAGTGGCATTGCAGAAATAGATAATATTCAAAGTTATGCCAATCTAAAGACGGTACAACGTATTTTGGGAGAGGCCCAGAACTACATTACCGATATCAATGTAAAGTTGTACGATATTAACGAGGCCACTACTATGGCAAAAAGCTTGGGAAAACAGTTTCAAGTAAAGGCGACCAGCATTAACGAGGCCAATGCCCAATTTGAGACGGGATCCAATATTCGTAACCTGATCACCTACGCTGTGTCCATTACATTATTGATAGTTGCAGGTTTTGGAATATACAATATCCTTAATATGCTCATTTATGAGAAAATGAAGGATATCGCAATTTTAAAAGCTATTGGATTCTCAGGCAATGACGTGCAGCTTATATTTATGTGTCAGGCTATGATTATTGGCGTATTGGGTGGGATTCTTGGGCTTATTGTTGGGTTTGTTCTTTCCAAACTAATAGATAATGTAGCCTTTGAAACCGAGGCGTTACCAACCATTACCACCTATCCCATTGATTATGATATTTGGTACTATGTCATCGGAATTTCCTTTGCCCTGATTTCGACCTTTGTTGCTGGTTGGTTGCCTTCCAATAAAGCAAAGCACATAGACCCTGTGCGTATTATTAGGGGAACTTAATCAAGAAAAATGGACTTCGTTTTAGAGACAAAAAATATCAACAAATACTTTGACAAGCCTGTGAAATTTCATGTGCTCAAAGATATCTCATTGGGAATAAGGAAGGGGGAATTTGCCTCTATCATGGGTAAATCTGGGTCAGGTAAGTCAACCCTGCTTTATATTTTGTCTACCATGGATACGGATTATACCGGGGAATTATTTTTAAACAATGAATTGATTACGGGCCAAAAACACGGTAAACTTTCACAAATACGCAATAAGAATATAGGTTTCGTGTTCCAGTTTCATTATTTGCTGTCCGAGTTTAGCGTATTGGAAAATGTGATGCTACCGGCAAAAAAATTGGGAGAGAAGTCCTTAGCGGAAATAGAACACGATGCCATGGAAAAATTAAGAATGTTGGACATCCTAAAGTTGGCCCATCAACGGGCCTCGAGAATATCAGGTGGGGAAAAACAACGGGTGGCCATTGCCAGGGCTTTGATAAACAATCCCGCGATTCTGATGGGCGACGAACCTACCGGGAATTTGGATAGCCATAATTCTGAAAACGTCTTCAGTATATTTAAACGATTAAAGGAGGAGGAAGACCTCTCTCTCTTGATAGTGACCCATGACGAGGACTTTGCCAAACGTACAGACCGAATTATACAGATGGAGGATGGCCGTATTTTGGATTAATTTTTATTTATCGCAAACTTACATGGGACAGCCATAGTTCTATTTAAAATCGTGGGGATGGGGATGCTTCCATGGGGAACGATATTCCCTTTGTAAAAGCGCTGTTGCCTCCACATCATTTACCACCATAATATTTTTAGGATCATAGATCAAAGGTCTTCCTGTGGCCATGGCCATATTGGCCAAGATACAGCTTGCGGTGGATATGTGGCCTTCCCGAATATCGGCAACAGGTAAATTGCCCTTTTCAATGGCAGCAAGAAAATCCAGCATATGTAATCTGGTGGCCGGAGCTGCGTTCAGTTCTATATCTTTTTCGGTAAGGTCCTCTGGATATTTTTCCTTTTCATAAACAACATCCAAATGTATCTTTTCTCCATCCCCGTGCGGAACAAAGTCGGACCTCATGGTGCTTCCGGACAGTGTGCCTTTCTCCCCATAAAGTTTAAACGACCAAGGGTAATCCGGGTCTGCGGGGGTTCCCCAACTTCTATGCTGCCAAACGCAATTGAGTTCCTCATATTCAAAGATGGCGGTTTGGGTATCGGCAATATTGGATTTCCCGTCTTGTTGGACATAGATGCCGCCTGTAGAACTAATCCTTTTGGGCCAATCCAACTCCAGCATCCATCTAACGGTATCCAACATATGTACGCACATATCGCCCATAATGCCATTGCCGTACTCCATAAAGGTTCGCCACCAACGTCTGTGGGGGATTCCATCATAAGGACGCAGTGGTGCCGGTCCAGTCCACATTTCGTAGTCCAAAAAATCGGGAACCTTTTCTATGGGAGGGTTGCCATTGGCCCGCATATGATAGTAACAGCACATTTCCACATGGGAAATTTTCCCCAATAAGCCTGCGTCCACTATGTTTTTTTTGGCTTCTATAAGATGTGGGGTACTCTTACGCTGGGTTCCCACCTGAACTGCCCTGTTGTATTTTCTAGCGGCCGCTACCATAGCTTCCCCTTCCATTACATCAACACTTATTGGTTTTTGTACATAAACATGGGCTCCGGACTTTAAGGCCTCTATGGCCTGCAGTGCATGCCAATGATCTGGGGTACCAATAAGTACAATATCCAAATCCCTTTTTGCGAGCATTTTCCTATAATCCTTATAAATTCTAGGGGTTTTACGCGATGGCTGCCTAAGACTGATGAGGTTTGCAGCTTCTGTTAGTAAACGTTCGTCCACATCACAGATAGATACAACATCTACTTTAGTGACTTGCATTAGCCTAAAAAGATCACTTTTTCCATACCAACCTGTACCTATCAACCCCACCCGTAGCGGTTTATCCCGGTAAATGAGTTCCATGCCATAGGATCCAAAAGAGGAAAGAGCCAAGGATGCGGCTGCCCCCTTCATAAAGTTTCTTCGGTTGATATTAAAAATCTTGTTATCCATGGTCGGGCTAATTATTTGATGGTTTATTGGTTTTCAAAAAATACAAAATAACTTCAATCCTTGACGAATATTCTCGGTTAAATTTTGAAATGTATATTTAATACACCCTTACCCTTTAACTTTTCTGTTGTCCTTTTATCTGCCTCATGATATCTTCCATCATTTCAACTTGAACTTGTTGTATATTCAATAATTCCTGTTGTTGATGCATAATAAGGTGGTCCAATTTTTCGTGCAGGACGCGAATCTCAAGTTCTGCTTTTAAATTAATCATATAATCTTGTTTGGCACGCTCCCTGTCCTTTTCTTCCTGTCTATTTTGGCTCATCATGATTACCGGGGCCTGTAATGCCGCCAAACAGGATAGAATTAAATTGAGAAGTATAAAAGGGTAGGGGTCAAATCCGCTATCCAGGAGGAAAACAATATTGATGATCATCCAAATAACAATAAAAATGCCAAACAAAATTATGAACCTCCAGCTTCCGCCAAAGCTTGCTACCTTGTCTGCCAATCGCTGGCCAAATGAATATTCCTTTGCAGTAATCAACCCTTCCCTCTGTGTGGTAATTATTTGTTCTTGCTCTATCGTTTTAAGTACGTCCTCTTCCAAAGTGGATAATTCACCAACCTCATGGATAAGATAGTCCGACAGGTATTTTTGCCGATATAAATTAAGTTCTGAAACAGATATGGATTTTTTCGAATGTATTTCTGGATGCTCCTTGTGGATAAGGTCCATAATTGATTTTCGAATTGTTTTTACAGGAACCTGTTCGCTGATCGGATATTCTTTTAGGGATAGGGCGCTTACAAAGGTCTTCATGTCCATATTGTTTTATCTATTAAATGTAAGGTATTTTCTAGCCTATTTGAAGATAAAGTTGTGCTGTTACCCTTATCTTTAAATATGAATTCAATCTCCTAATTATTTTCGATGAAAAAAAAATTGAATCAGCTGGAAGCCACTGCCATATGTGGTAACGACATTAGTTCATCGTGTCTATTTGTTTCCGCATTGGCCATAGTTTACTCCGGTCAGTATGCTTGGATTTCCCTTTTGGTAGTGGCATTTGTCCTGTTTCTTTTTAGGAAAATTTATGGAGAGGTAGTGGGGGCACTACCATTGAACGGAGGTGCCTATAATGCTTTGTTGAATACTACTAAGAAATCGACAGCATCCCTTGCTGCAGCATTGACCGTTTTGTCGTATATGGCAACAGCTGTGATATCGGCTAGTGAGGCTGTAAAATATGCCTATAGTATATGGTGCTTTATTCCTGTTTTGCCAGTGACCATATTCTTGATGTTTTGTTTTATGGCATTGGTTATCATTGGAATTGGTGAGTCTTCCAAGGTGGCAATAGTTATTTTTTTATTTCATCTATTTTCATTAACCTTATTATGTGCTTTCTGTATAGTCTTTTTTGCTCAAAATGGATTTGGGACCTTGTTGTCAAATTATAAGGTCCCATTGGAAGGTAGTGTCTTTAGCGCTTTGTTTTTAGGGTTTTCTGCGGCAATGTTGGGGATTAGTGGCTTTGAAAGTTCGGCCAATTATGTAGAGGAGCAGAAAGCAGGGGTTTTCCCAAAGACCTTGCGCAATATGTGGGTGGTGGTAACTGTTTTTAATCCCTTGATAGCATTTCTTGCCCTAGCCATTATCCCGCTAAATGTAATTGAATCCAATCAAGATGCCCTGCTTTCCCACATGGCCGATGTATCCGGAGGTAATTGGCTTTCCATTCTGGTGGGCATTGATGCGGCATTGGTTTTAAGTGGGGCCGTACTTACCTCTTTTGTTGGGGTAGGGGGACTTATGGAACGTATGGCCTTGGATAGGATCCTACCCAAATTTTTATTGAAGAAGAATAAGTCGGGAAGTTCATATTTGATCTATACGCTTTTCTATATACTTTGTGTATCCATATTATTGGCGACCAAAGGAAATTTGGCAAAATTGGCAGGGGTTTATACCATAGCCTTTTTATCGGTTATGGTATTGTTTGGATTGGGAAACATGATGCTAAAAATAAATCGGGACAAATTACCACGCCCGGAAAGATCAAGTTGGGTGGGCCTTATAATTGCCATACTTGCGGTAATTACAGCCATGGCAGGAAACATTATTTTAAACCCTTCTTATTTGGGGATTTTTACGGAATACCTCATTCCCACCCTTCTTGTAGTGTTTTTTATGTTGTACCGCACCTATATTTTTAGGGGATTTCTAGATATTCTAAGTTTTGTCTTTCCAGATAAGGGCCATCTATTTAAGACCTTGAATGTGCAGACCAAAAAATTACTGGCGGCAATAAATAAACAACAGTTTGTTTTCTTTACCAACCATGATGATGTAGCTACCTTAAATAAGGTAATGCTTTACATTAAGAACAATGAACCAACTAGGATACTTAAAATAGTAGCGGTAGTAAATGAAGGGCATATTATGGCCCCCAAATTAAAGGAGGATATTGAGGTGTTGGATAGGGCTTATCCTGACATTCATATCCAATGTGTTGAAGAAGTAGGTGTGTTTGGTCCAGCAAAAATAAAGGAGCTTTCAAAACGATGGGGAATTCCTACCAATTTTATGTTCATTGGCTCCCCTGGGGATAAATTCCCCTATAAAATTCAGGAATTGGGCGATGTAAGACTCATTATCTAATGATTGTTGCTTTTAAAGTTATGATAATTATCACCTTTGTCCTTGCTTGTTTTTGTAAATTTATAACAGGTTTACGGGATTTAATTAGATTTTGGTTTTGAAGATGCGTAGGCCAATTAATTATTTATGGATAAATAGAAATTTAATATGAGTATTCTATCAGAAAATGTAATTCCCGGCAATCATGGAAAAGTTTTTGGAACCAATGCCAAGGAGGCCAATGACCTCAGGAGAATTAGGGAGAACCTATTAAAGGTTGAAGGCGTAAAAAATGTAGTTTTTAATGATGACTTTCCAATTGAGTTTACAGTACATACTACTCAAATGGTTGAAATAAAAGAGGTGGAGAAGATGGTTAAATCCCTAGGATTTCATGCCATACCAAAGGGACTGTTTTCTTTATAAGGTAATAACCAAATTCAATTTTTAATTTTTTTTAAGGTTTGGTTCCTGTTCCGTTGATATTTCCCGTTCAATTTTGTCGAGCCCATAATCTATGTACAATTTAATAATGGCCGCAACAGACCAAGCTTGATGAATACAACCTTTTCCCTCTTTGGGGTTGCTACCATTAAAAATCTCGGAAATACAATGGATGCCATTGTCCTTGTAGAAATGTTGACGTAAGGGTTCCAATTCCAACATTACTTTTTTCCTATTACTTAAAGAGGTTCCGTAGATTTTGAAAAAGGCCTTAAAGTATTCATGTAATAGAAACGGCCATACGGTTCCTTGGTGATAAGCATGGTCCCGTGACCACTGGTTACCTTCATAATTCGGCTTGTATTCAGGATTATCCGGGTCCAAGGTGCGAAGACCAAAGGGGGTGTAAAGTTTATTTTCCACAGTCTCAAGAATGGATCTTTGTTGGTCGTTATCCAGAACTCCGAAAGGTAAGCTTAGGCAATATATTTGATTGGGACGCAAGGTATCGTCCTGTGAGGTCCCTGGGATGATCACGTCATATAAGGATCCATGAGGATTGGTGAAGAATTTGGTGAAATTCAATTCAAATTTGGTTATTAATTCCAAATATCTGGCTTCAACATCGGCATTGAGAATCTGGCAGAAATTTTCATAAATTTTAAGGGCATTGTACCAAAGCGCATTGACCTCCACAGGACAGCCAATTCTAGGGGTAATGACCTTACCGCCTACTATGGCATCCATCCATGTCAACTGTACCTTGCATTCCCCGCCGTAGATAAATCCTTCCTTCGTAATGTGAATGTTGTAACGGGCCCCGGCAATATGCTGGTCCAAAATATTCTTTAATATTTTTATATGATCCTTTAGGAATGCAATATCTTCAAATTTTTTGTGGTATTCATAACTGGCCACAAATAGCCACAGTGTGGCATCCATGGTATTGTAATGAACGGGGTCTTTGGCATTATCGGGAAATCGGTCCGGGATCATTCCCTGATCCACACTCTTGAAAAAAGTATTCAAAATAGATTTGGATAGCTCTTTTTTACCAGTAGCAATGGTTAATCCGCGCATAGCGATCATGGTGTCCCTTCCCCAATCCGTAAACCAGTGATAGCCAGCAATTACGGACATACTTTTGGTGGAATTTCTATGGACTATAAATTGTTCTCCGGATAACATGAGGTCTTTAAAAAAACCAGGTGCGAACTTTTTGTTGCTCCTCCTTCGTTTTTGGCCGTCCAGTGATAGAATTTTTTTTATTCCTTCCCTAACTATGTCCTCCTCTATGGTGAAGTACAATATAAGTTCTTCTCCAGGCTGTAGTTCATGTTCGAGGTATCCAATTCTATAGTAGTCGCAGACCGACCCTAGGCCTCGAGCTTTTCCCTTGGAGAGGATGATATTTTTAAACCAACTACGTGCCTCATAATAATGTCCTGCCGTCCACCCGGTAAAAACCGGATTACTTCCGTATTCCGGGTATGATTTTAAGTGGTCCTTATTGAGCTCTGTAAAGAAATTATACCGCGAAGCTTCGTGAAAGGTAGTGTGATAGTCGTTGTATGCGTAAAGTGGGTGTAACTCCAATACAAATGGATTCTTTCCAATGTTGGTGTAGGTGAGTACAGTGGTGTTGGATCCCGATATCATTTGTATATTTTTGCGCAGTTCCCAATTAGGATCGGCAAACAGCCAAGTAGGATTCGGGTCAACAGTAAAATTCTTTAAATATTGACCTCCATCGGGAAAAACCACTTTGGGATATTGATTGGTGGAAATATGGTAATGTTGGCCATCAATTAGTACGCGTTCTTCAATTTTTGCCACCACTACTGTGCGGTCGGTAGGCGGTTCAAGGGCGGCGACCAATAGACCGTGGTACTGTCTTGTATTGGCACCGTTGACAGCGCCTGAGGCATAACCGCCCAGTCCGTTGGTAACCAACCATTCCTTAGTGAACAAATTCTCCAAATTACAATTATATTTCTTCCATTAAATTCACTACCAAAGCGGTCCATCCCGTTTGATGCGAGGCTCCTACACCTCTGCCACTGTCCCCATGAAAATACTCATAAAATAAGATAAGGTCCTTAAAGTGGGGGTCCCGGTATTTTTCTTGATGCAATTGGTGAATGGGTCTATTGCCATCCGCATCCTTTTCAAAAAGCAGTATCAGCCTTTTGCCAATTTCATCACCAATATCCTTTAGATTCATCATGTTACCATTACCTGTGGGATAAGGAAATGCCAACTTATTTCCAAAATAGCTATGATACTCCCTTAGGGAATTAATAAACAAATAGTTCATTGGCATCCAAATAGGCCCTCTCCAGTTGGAATTTCCACCAAAAAGTCCAGAGGTGGACTCCGCAGGTTCATAATTGATCCCATAGGCTTTTCCATCTATGTTGATGGTGTAGGGTTTTTCATGTATTTTGGATAAGGATCTGATACCGAATGGGGAAAGAAACTCCTTTTCGTTTAAAATACTTCCTATCAGCTTTTGCAAACGGTCCTTGGGTACTAGTGATAGAAGTACATCCTTATTTTCAGAGTATTCTTCCATTACCTGATATTTTGCGTTCTCTATCCGGTGTTTACGGAACCATTCCATACTTTTTCTGAATCGGGGTAGCTTGTCCAAATATTCTTTCTTGATATTCAATACTGCCGTTAGGGATAACAAACCCGAAATGGAACGTACTTTAATGGGAACGGATTCTCCATGGGGCAATATCAACTTATCATAGAAAAAACCTTCCATTTCATCCCATGAGCCGTTATAATCCTGACTTATTGCGTTTAGCGCTTCTGCAATAAAGACAAAATGGCCAAAATATTTCATGGTCATATCCTCAAAAGATTGGTCTTCCAAGGCAATTTCCAAAGCCATTTCCAACATATTAAGACAATACAGGGCCATCCATGAAGTTCCATCCACTTGTTCCAGGACTCCACCTCCGGGAATATCACGGCTACGATCAAAGACCCCAATATTGTCTAGCCCCAGGAATCCCCCTTCAAAAACGTTGTTTTCAAGACTATCCTCCCGGTTCACCCACCAGGTAAAATTTAGGGCCAGTTTGTTGAACATTCGCTTTAAAAAAATAAGGTCCCCTTTACCGGTCTTCTTTTTCTCCATTTGATAAATCTGAAGGGACGCCCAAGCTTGTACGGGTGGATTTACATCACTGAAATTCCATTCATATGCAGGTATCTGGCCGTTCGGTGCCATATACCATTCCTTGGTAAACAACAACAATTGATCCTTGGCAAAATTGGAATCTACCAGGGCAAGGCTAACACAGTGGAATGCTGTATCCCAAGCAGCGAACCAAGGATATTCCCATTTGTCCGGCATAGCAAGTATGTCGTGGTTTCTCAGTGTTTTCCATTCCTTGTTTCTTCCGTTAAATCTATTTTGTGGAGGAGGCATCTCCTTATGGTCGCCGTTCAACCACCTTTCCACTTCGTAATTGTAATATTGTTTGGACCAGAGCAGTCCGGCAATGGCCTGTTTTTGAATTTCTTTGGCATCTTTGGTTGCCGTTTTAAAAGTAGCATCCAAAAACTGTTGGGATTCTTGGATTCTTTTAGAAAAGATGGTGTCAAAACCCTTGTCGAATGGGGTTTCCAAAGAAGAGTCGGTCAACCTTAATTTAATTGTTTTTGTTTCCCCAGCTTTAATATTCAGCTTGTACAAGGGTGCAAATTTGGTGCCTTGATTATTTTTGGAAATTATGGAATAATCGTTGTTCACCACGGAATCGTGAAAAAGATCCTTTTTGAAGGGATGATCGTTAGGTTGTGCATAAACCTTTTCCATATTGGTCTCGTTCTCCGTAAACAACAATCGGGAAGCTTCTTCAAAATAGAGATGGTAGCTCCCTACATATATGTGTTTTAGGGAGACAAAGGTTTGGCCTTTTTGGGTTTCTTTTTTTATGATCGGTTTTTCGGGCATACCTACAAAACTCCAAAGATTTCTGGTCCATAGAGTTGGTAGTACATGAATAGGAGCCGTATTTAAACTTCTATTGCTAATAGATATTTTTATGAGAATATCTTCGTTGTCTGCCTTGGCATATTCAGTAAGGACGTCAAAATATTCATTGTTGTCGAAGATGCCGGTATCCAAAAGCTCGTACTCCAAATCGTTTTTTCCCCGTTTTCTGTTTTCTTCCACCAATTGACGATATGGAAATTGGTTCTGTGGATATTTGTACAGATGCTTCATATAGGAATGGGTAGGGGTATTCTCCAAATAGTAATAGAGCTCCTTTACATCCTCTCCATGGTTCCCTTGAGGTCCCGTAAGTCCAAAAAGTCGCTCCTTTAAGATTTGATCCTTTCCGTTCCATAGGGCTATTCCAAAGCATACATTACAATATCTGTCTGAAATTCCGGCAATACCATCTTCTCCCCATCTATAGGCCCTACTGCGGGAATCGTCGTGCGAAAAGTAGTTCCAGGCATCCCCATCCGGACTGTAGTCTTCCCTGACCGTTCCCCATTGCCGTTCACTTAAATATGGGCCCCATTTATGCCAATCCTTCACTTTTGATCGGGAATCATCCAATCGCTTTTGTTCTTGGGCCATTCTTTCTTTAGTCATTAAATTTTATCATATATAAGGGTACTGCGGTTAACCATTATCGTGTGCATCCGGCACTTTCATATTCTACCATTAAAGATAGCATATGTTTAACACATTTTTAACCTGACAACGGTTTAAATAATGTCTCGGATGGCATTTTTTTTGAGGCTAATGATGTAAAAACAGAGGTTTAATTAAAATTTTTTAATATGAAAAAATTTGTGTTTACCCTTTTGTTGGGTTTGATTTTAGTTGCATGCCAGGCACAGGACGATCGCGGTCCATCCAAGCTTGAGCTTGCCGAGAGAAGCACGGACAGTATTTCTAGGGATACACCGAAAATAAGTTGGAAGGTCGATAAGCAATACGATGAGGAAGGAAATGTTATAGGCTATGACTCCATTTACTCTTATTCATACAGTAATCTGGAGAGCCTGCCCAAGGAAATGAATCTGGACAGTATCATGGGGGCTATGAAATTTTTCTCAGAGGATAATTTATACTCTTTCATGGAAGACCATAATTTGGGGCGGTTCATGGATATAGATTCCCTTATGGGTAGAGGCCCATACTTTAATGATTTTTTTGAAAGGCAACGCAACAACAACTTTTCGGACATGCGAAAAATATTTCAACAAATGGATTCCCTGCAAGAAATGATGATGGAAAGGCATAGGCATTTTAAACCGGAGGCTTTGAAAGAAAAGTCTAAATTATAAATGAAATTTTCTGTTACGGATACCGTATAATGACGGTTGAATTTTAGGCGTTGAAAAAATTTATGTTCGTTATTCTGGGATATCAGGAAATATTTAACATAATAGGTGCTATTCCGTACAAATGTACATTGTACGTTTCCAAATAAATCTCTATCTTGACCACGCATTCCTGTTCCCCATTTTTTGATATGGGGCCGTGATTGTGCAATTTTTAATTTTATATCATAAAAACTAAACAAACAAGTAATACCATGACCAATATTAAAAACAGTAGAAGAGATTTTGTTAAGAGCAGTGCTCTGGTAACAGGAGCTATGATTTTACCAACCATGCAAATGAATGCTATGGTAAATGTAGCTAATGACAAGAAATTAAAGATAGCCTTGATTGGTTGTGGTGGTCGTGGTACAGGTGCGGCGCAACAAGCCCTGAAAGCGGATCCCAATGTTGAATTGATTGCGATGGCCGATGCTTTTGAAGATAGGTTGCAGGGAAGTTTAATGAATTTGCAGAAGGAGTTTAAGGATACCAAGAAGGTAAATGTTCCCAAGGCGAATCAGTTTGTTGGTTTTGATGGGGCGGAAAAAGCCATAGACATGGCGGATGTGGTTATTTTGGCCACCCCTCCAGGATTTAGGCCCCAGCATTTTGAATATGCGGTAAATGCAGGAAAGCATGTATTTATGGAAAAGCCGGTTGCAACGGATGTACCTGGAGTACGAAAGGTATTGGCAGCGGCGCAAGTAGCAAAGGATAAGAAATTAAATGTGGTCGTTGGCCTTCAAAGACATTACCAGGACAGTTATTTGGCAGCTTTACAGCAAATCAAGGATAATAAGATAGGAAAAATTGTTTCAGGACAAGTATACTGGAACAGTGGTGGAGTTTGGGTTAGGGAAAGACAACCAGGACAAACCGAGCTGGAATACCAAATGCGAAATTGGTATTATTTCAACTGGTTGTGCGGAGACCATATATTGGAACAGCACATCCACAATATAGATGTTGCCAATTGGTTTATAGGGGAATACCCAGTTTCAGCACAAGGATTTGGAGGAAGACAAGTAAGGACGGGTAAGGACCATGGGGAAATTTTTGATCACCATTTTGTGGAATATACCTATCCCAGTGGTGCTGTAATAGCCAGTCAGTGCCGTCATATGCCGGAAACCATGAGTAGGGTGGCCGAGACCTTTCAAGGTACCAAAGGAACTATTGAAACGTACGGGGATAATGCCTTTATTAAGGATTATAATGGCAATGATATATTTACCCACCGAGGAAAGGATGATCCAAATCCATATCAGGTAGAGCATATTAAACTTTTTGAATCCATTAGGAACAAAGGTGTAATAAGCAATGCTGAAAATGGAGCTATGAGTACCATGAGTGCAATTATAGGAAGGATGGCCACTTATTCGGGCCAAGTAATTAAGTGGGAGGAGGCCATGACTTCCAATATAGATTTGGCTCCGGACAATTTAACTTGGGATTCTCCGGCACCGGTACAACCCAATGCGGATGGTACTTACAATATACCAATCCCCGGGAAGACCGTTGTGATCTAAGATTTTAAATAGAATAATTATTAATCCCAAACTTTCCAAGTAGGTAGAAAGTTTGGGATTTTTTGTGGTACGACCTGATTGATACAATTGAAACGCCTATATAAATTAAACAAGGCTAATCTCCAATATACGCTTCTTGGCTGTTTTGGCCCTGTCGGGGAATGACATTTGTTAGACGGGATTGTAGGTTTTAATGATACTAGGTAACGTATCATATGCAGTAATAGGTATTTATCCAATACTTATTGTTTGATAATGGAGGAGACCCATTAATGTGATATAACGCTTATACAATGTGGCCAAGTCTTTTCTCTAAATTGGATTTTGAAAACGATTACTGTACGATCAATAAGCATGGAAAGCCAATAATGAGGATGTCAATATAATTTTTTTTACAAAATCTATGTGGTAAATGTATATATGGCCAATTTATTGGCCTAAATAATTTTGAACGGTCTTTAAACAGTTTAGCCAAGAGTAATTGTGGGTAATTGATTAAAAAAAATGGGGAAGGACCTAAATCCTCCCCCATTTTTTTGACTAATTATAAATGTTTAAAATTATGGTACTACTCTAAGCCATAAACATTTATCTCACCAAGGAAGGCAAAATTGTTAGGCCCTTCCGTGGCAACATACTTAAAATATCGAGCGGTAGGGTTATCTGCCATTGGATATACCTGGCCATCATTAGAACTGGAATCCATATTAAATGTACCCATGTCGGTCCAAGTTACACCGTCATTGCTTACAAAAAACTGATGCTTGGTTTGCCCACTGCCATTGTTTTGCCTTCTAAAGACTTCAAAACTGGCGATGGTTTTTTCCGCTCCCATATCTACTGTGAAGTAATGTGGGTAATCTGGAGATCCTGTGGACCAGGTCGTATGCCAAAAGGTATTTATATCCCCATCGATCGCTGCCGTAACATAACCGTTAACTGGGCCTTCGCCACCTGCTTCTTCCGAAGAAAAGTCGATGATGGACCAACCTGTTTTGTCCAATTGCGATGCCTCTTGGGGCGAAACAATAAATGTATTGGGGCCAAAAGAATTTCCATAAACATCGGCTATAGTCACAGCCATATTTTGTTCGCCGGGATCCATTCCAGAGATTATTACTTCTCCATTGGTATCCGAAGATTCAAAAGTCTGTGTTTTTAAATTACCACCAGCGGTATATTCAAAGGTAAGGACTAGATTGGCACCATTTGGATTGGACCAATTGGCTTTTACTCCACCCAATACACTTGTAAAGGAAACACTGTCCATAATACCTCCAATAGTCGGAAGAGTCAAGACTTGCCAATTGGATTCAAATTTGTCTATGGAAGTTTCCTCACCCTCCACAGCTTGGGTAGGCACGTAATATGTTCTATAGGTAATAGGTTTATTCAAGGATATATTGTTCAAAGTTACTAGGAGGTCATCCTCAAGGGCACTTTTAATAATTTCAGTATTATTGATATCGGTAAATTTAAATTCTGTTTCTCTTTGTAATTCATTGCTCAATGCAAGTATAACCTCTAAGTTTGTGCCATCAAAAGAAACATTATTAACCGCCCTTGGCTCCAAATTAGACTGATAATTTTCACCATAAGCAGATCCAAATACTACAACTGGGATAGACTTGTTGCCATCTTCATCCTTGCTATATACTGTAAATTCATAGTTATCCTCATTTAAATCTGTTACTATTAAATTGATGAGGTCCGTATCCTCAGAGGACTTCTGATATGGAAAAATCTGTTGATCCAATCCTTTGTTCCAAGTAACCACTACTTCATTGACATTAAAACCTCCTGTAATATACCCAGATATTTTAACCCTATTTTTGCCAGCAAAAGTTCTAAGCGAATCTACTTTGTTGGTATATATTATTTCACCGTCTGCTACATATTCTTCGTGAACTTCATCCATATCTTGACATGAAATAATACCCAATACCAAGACAAGGGGTAACAATTTTATGTAATTATATCTTGTTTTCATATTATAATTTTCCATTAGTTAGTAATATTTCCCCAAAAGGTTATTTGAGAGGCATTAATATATCCTGCACCATCCCATGTTTCAGTAACGGCGATACGGAAATATCTAATTTCGGGAGCTTCGTCAAATGTATATTCATCACCAGCATATAAATGGTCGATATCCTCATCGGTATTTTGACCTATTGGCAACCCTGAGGGTTTTATAGACTCACAATCCTTGAGCTCGATCCAGCCTTCCATGGTACCGTTGTCTTCTGGCAATTCCTTGGCTCCATATACTGTATATTTTTTAGGATTGCCATGTGTATAGGCATGGGCGTCACCGTGGGACAATCTTTGATGTAAGGTAAACCGGCTTAATTTAACAACCACTCCTAAATCTATAGAATATATCTGAGGCATGGGGTGATCACCTTGTGTATGGACGATGGTTTCCATATTGTCATCATAGAAATGGGTATAATCGCCTTCCCATGCATCCCAATTGGTATCATTACTTAAAATAAGTTTTTTGAATTTGGTCTTATCCAAGCGTTCTTCAAATAATGGGATTAGTAATTTATCCTCGGTGGCAGGATAAATGGTATCTGATATATTGTCATACCTATCTCTAATTACAGCTGCAAATTTTTGGGGTACCGCATCATATCCTCTTAGGGAATTGCTGGTCTCGGATTGGGACGTATAAACTGTCTCTACTTCCACTAAACTACCATCGTCTTCCTGTGCCAATAAACCGATAACAATGGGCACTTTTTCTTCATTGATCCAATGAAATTTGGCTCCACCAAAATCCTCTGTAATACTCATGGTCTCCTTTATAACATTAACAGGGGATTCCAAAGGTTTTGCCGTAAAGGAAACAGCTTTTGAGACGTTCTCTGCCCTGTCTACAACAAATATGTCAACTGTTCTCTCAGAGGTGTCTCCAAATCCCAGAATTTGTATTTTGTTACTATAGGAGGACGCCCTTACTTCGGATACTTCACCCTTGGTATTAATATAGGATGCTTTTACGTATAGTATGTCCTTGTCGTCGGGAATGTCGTATGAAATATTAAACCCTCCATGAATAGGTTCATATATTAAATTTTCTATAGGTTTGGGAGCATTAATATCCTTAGCTATAGGGCTGTGCTCATAATCTTCTTCGCAACCAGTTATTAGAAATAAGCTGATGGCTAATAGAGTAAATATTTTTTTCATAATAAATATTATTTAATTTAAATTTACCACCCTGGATTTTGTTGTAGATTAGGATTGTTTACCAATTCCCCTTCTGCAATAGGCCATAAGTAATCTTTTTGTGAAAAGGAAGGATTATATAAAACTCTAACATTGTAGTAGTCGTCTACATCTTGTTCCAACACGCTCCATCCCTTGATTGGTTTGTTCATGTAAATTTCAGAAAGTTTCCATCTTCTTAGATCCCAGAACCTTCCACCTTCAAAAGCCATTTCGATCAATCTTTCCTGATGAATAATTTCTCTCATACCTTCCTTGGTAGAAGGTTTGTTGGGAGCTTTTGAATAATTAGCCCAACTGTCTACCACTCCTTTCAAACCTGCTCTTTCTCGAACAAGATCAATATACTTATACACTTCGTTATCCGGAGCTCCTTTCATTTCATTTAAAGCCTCGGAATAATAGAGATATAAATCCGCTAAACGAATAATGGGAAAAGCATATCTATTGGTACTTAAACTAGTACCATTTTTTACTGTGGTCTTTATGTTGATTAACTTTTTAGGCCAATATCCGGTAACAGAATATTGGGAAATTTCAAAAACGGAGGCAAATTCACCCTTTCTTGAGTGTATATACCATGGGTCCGTATCCAATTCCCTACCATTACCAAACCAAACTCCTCTGTCAAAGGATAGATCTGCGTAAAATCTTGTTTCCCTATCAAAGTTTAATACCGCGGTTTTTTGCCCGGGCTCAACATGAAAACGGTCTTGACTGGAAGCTTCCTTGGTTTTATATCTATTGGTATAGTCAAAATTGATATCTTCTTCAATAGGAACACCGTTTTCTGAATAATACATTTCTGCAATTCTTAAAGGAGGACAATGTCTGGAAGTAACCGGGTTGGAAGTATAGCCATATAATCTAGGCATAGAATTATATTGAATGCCAGAGGTGTTCTCTGTATGTCCCCAAAGTATTTCCTTGTTCCATCTTTCGGTAACTCTTCCTCTCAGTGCAGCCTTCAATAGGGTCGTATCATTTTGTGGAAAGGGATCAACGTAATCTGATTTTTGATATAGTGCAGCTCCAACCCCTTCAGCCATATCTATGGCCTCTTTACAGGCCTTAGCTGCTCTTTCCCATTTACTGGCATCGTAGTTGCTGGGAAACATAGACTTACCTTCGCTATTTTTAATGCTGCTATACACGGTATTACCGTTAAATAGTGGGCTGGCATAGGTCATAAGTACACGAGCCTTAATTGCTGCTGCTATTGGTTTTGTAACTCTTCCCAGTTCTTCATCCTCAAACTGCAGTGTTTCTGGTAAACCACTGATGGCTTTGTCCATAAGGGAAATTACATATTCAAAAGATTCTTCCACAGTATTTTTGTCCACTTTAACTTCATCCGTAGAGGCAGAGACTGATAATGCTTTATCATTTATTATTATAGGGCCATACATTCTAAGTAGGTAAAAATGGTAATAAGCCTTTAGAAAATTGGCTTCAGCCTTCCATTTTTCCTTTATAAACTTATCTAGCCCAGGTACATTATCAACGTTGTCCAAAAATATATTACAATTTCTAATTCCAACATATAGTGCTTTGCCGCCATTATTCCCTCGCCAATAATCAAATCTGGGTGTGGTAATATTTTGAAAGCCTTGGGCCACTGTTGGCCCATTGTTTTTTCTTTCGGTTTCTGGATACCAAATTTCATCTCCAGCATTCAGTGCTGGATTTTGATCTATGGAGCTAGGGCTTGGCAAATACGAATAACAGGTATACAGGTATTTTTCCGCATTATACTGATTTGTAAAGGCAAGATCGATTGTAGCCAAATTGTCTGGAACAATGTCTAAAAATTCTTTTTCACATGAAGTGAATATGAAAAAGAAAACTAATAAATACTTATTATATCTCATGTTATATTTTTTATAATGATATTTGAACTCCTGCATTAATAACTCTTTGGGTAGGATAGCTTAATCCGTTCCCTGCCATTTCTGGGTCCCAAAGTTTAAAATTGCTGAACGCCATTAAATTGTTTCCCGTTACATAGAATCGTATACGATCCATTTTATATTTATCCAATACTTTTTGGGGTAGATTATAACCAACTTCCAAAGATTTTAATCTTAAAAATGAACCATCCTGCATAAACCATGTACTAGTTTGAGTATTGTTACTTGAAATATTCTCGGATAACCTGGGCCATTTGGCATAAAGGTCCCTATTGTTTTCTGACCAGTGGCTGTCCGCCCAAACCTGTAATAGTTGATTGTTTGACTCCCAATTTGGTTCCCCTTCATACCATATATCTACAAAGGGTGCCGTTTCAACAGGATTTATCCAAAACGACTCATTGGCTAATCCTTGAAAGAAACAAGAAATATCAAAACCTTTATATCCTGCGGATACACCAAAACCATAGACAATTTCAGGAGTTGTAGGATTACCAATAGGAACCCTGTCCAATCCAGAGATTCTACCATCCCCGTTGATGTCCTTATATTTAATATCCCCACCTGCATATTCTCCAAAGGTTTGTACCGGAGAGTTGTTTACTTCATTTTCATCTACAAATAATCTCTCTGCAACATAACCCCAAACTTGGTTTATTGGTTGCCCCACTCTAGAGAGCCATGGTGTTGATGAATAATCTGGTTCTTCTATTTTTACTATTTTGCTGGTGGCATAAGTGAAGTTTGCCCTTGCCTGTATCCATAAACCATTAGTGAAACTATTGTTATACACCAAGGTTCCATCTATTCCCGTACTTTTGGCTTCCCCTATATTAGCTCTTACACCACTTTCTAAGCCCATACTTGCCAGAACAATACGATCGGCAAGAATGTTTGATCTATATTCCTTAAAGAAATCAGCTTCAAGATTCCATTTATCAAATAGTCCTACTTCTAGGCCAAGATTAAATTTTTCTGCTGTTTCCCAACTTATCTGATCATTGGCATATCTTTGTATGGAAACACCTGGAAGGTATTTGTCAAAATCCGTTCCCGTAACATATCCTCGTCCGTCGTCACTTAAATTAACTTGTGAAAGGTAAAAGAATCTATCACTAGCGCTACCAATTTGATCATTTCCGACTAAGCCATAGGTAGTTTTTAATTTTAAGTTGGTGACCACGTCTTTATAATCTTCAAAAAAATCTTCGTTGGAAATTATCCAGCCAAGCCCTAAAGAAGGGAAATAACCCCATCGTTCTTTCTTGTCAAAACGCTCGGATCCATTATAGCCAAAGGTAAATTCGCCAAAATATTTATCGCGACTGGATAAGGTAAAACGCCCTGCTAATCCCATATTCCTAAATGGTAGGGATTCCTGCAAATTACCTGCATTGGAAACACGTCTGTTGTTCATTGTAAACACCAACATACCGGATACATCATACAGATCGTTAATGTTTTTGTTATAGGTCAAGGAAGATTCAAAATATGTTGAAGAAGTAACATATTTATTACCTTCCCTATAATCCAAATACTCTGTACCGGTTTCCTCATTTAAAGGATTAAGTATAAGTTCATTTGTCAATGTACTTATTCGTGGCTGATAATAGAAAGGGTTGTACGACCTGTTCACGGTATTACCCGATTCTCTATTGGCATTTATTACCACTTTACCCATTAAACCTTCCGTTATGGACTTTAAATTTTGCTCTAATTCTATTTGTGTTATGATTTTGGAAGATCCGGATTCTCTATACCCCTTTACCATATCGGCGTAAGGGTTCAGATAATTACCGTCTCCATAATTTCCAAACAAAATATGGTTGGTATATTCATTGGCGGCATCAGCTTCGTAATAAGGTCTAAAATAAACAGGATTACTTCTCATTACCTTTCTGTATAACGCTTCGCCTGAATCCAATGGCCCTGTATAGTCATCATAATTCCCAATAAAACTCATTTTTAATTTAGTAGTTTCGGAAAGACTTATATTGGTATTGGATCTTAACTGAAATTGCTGATAGTTAATATTACTGTTGTAATTGCTAACGGAGGGTACATCTAAAACTCCGTTATCTTGGCTGGCTGCAACAGAAACATAATATCTTGCTACTTTACCACCGCCATTTACACTGAAATTAAAGCGTTTATTTAAGGTGTTGTCCTTGAACAATTCATCCTGCCAATTCGTTGTAGGATATAAAATTGGATCGCTTCCAGCAATGGTTTGATCCACTTTCTTTTGTGAATATGGTAATATACCTAGAGGGTCTCTGGTTCTTACTGCCTCATTGTGTAATTGCATATAGGTAATGGGGTCCGCGAAATCAACATCTTGAGTAGCGCTGGATATAGAAGCTTCAATTCTGGCGCTTATTCTGGCAGGTCCTTCTACACCTTCTTTAGTGGTTACATATATAACACCATTGGCACCACGTGCACCATATAGAGAAGTTGCCGTAGCATCTTTCATAATTGAAAAGGAAGCAATGTCATCGGGTTGAAGTCGTGCCAAATCGCGGGTAGTCAGTTCAACACCATCAATTAGAATCAATGGGCTATTACCATATCCGAATGATGTTACACCTCTAATAAAGAAACTGGCATCATCTGCTCCAGGTTCTCCTGTTCGTTGATATGCTATAATTCCAGCCACATTACCTGCCAAAGCCGTTGTTAAATTACTTGATGGAATTTTTAAGTCTGCAGGTTTAACAGTAGAAATAGAAGAAATCAAACTTGTTTTCTTTTGTTTACCAAAGCTTACTAGAACTACTTCTTCCAAAGCCTCAGCACTTTCTTCCATTATTATGTCTATGGTATCACTGGAGCCAATGGTAACCCTTTTGGTAGCCATACCCAAAAAAGAAAACTCTAGTACGTCACCTGTATTGGCCTTAATTTCATATTCCCCATCAAAATTGGTAAGTACACCTCGTGCTGTACCTAATACTAAAACATTGGCTCCCATTACTGGTACCCCGTTTGCATCTTTAACAACCCCTTTGATGGTTCTGAGTTGCTCTGGAAATATAAGTTCATCACTCGTGCTATAATTAATGGAGTATCCAAAGTGAAAACTGAATATCAAGGCAAGCAATAGTGAGTATAGCACATATTTATGCTTTTCCCTCTCTTTTGAAGAGACAGAATGTGGCCCATGTTTAAAAACAACTGCTTTTTGCTTCATAAAATTAAGTTTAAGTTGATCGTAATTAATGTTAATAGTTTCAGTTTAATAAGTATCCTTTATCCAGTTATATGGTTTTCTCTTTATCCAAGTACCTCGGGTGAAATCAGGGAAATCCTGTGGTTCCCCATTATTTTCTATGGATAGTTCGGAAAGAGGCGTAACTGCACTCCATGCGGCGGCATCATACGCATCCATCGGGGGAGCAATATTTTCTTTGGCCGATTCAATAAAGGCGTTCATTACATAAAAATCTATGCCTCCATGACCAGCTTCGGTGGCACTGCTTCCGAATCTTTTCCACAGTGGGTGATCATATTTTTCGAACCAGGAATCCATATTTTCCCAACCATGTCCTTCAGTGGTGCCTTCAATATGGATTCGTTGGGTGTGGTAGTCAAAGTCTGTAAGACCTTGAGCCCCTTGTACTTTAAACCCTAGGGAGTAGGGGTGGGGGTTATTAACGTTATGCGTAACTATAATGGTCTCGCCATTGGAAGTTTCTATAGTGGAGGTAATGATATCCCCTTGTTTAAATTTTAATTGGGCATTGGGGTGGTTTTCACCAGCGGTATCCACAATATATTTATACAGACCAACTCCTTTGGTGGCATGTGAGGTAAGCGATAAAAATCTATTGCCCCTGTTTATATCAGCCATAACAGCTATGGGCCCAAGACCATGCGTTGGATATACATCAGCGTTTCTCAATAGGGAATGCTGTGTTCTCCAAGCCGATTCGGAAATTCCCTTGGCACCAAATTCGGCACCCTTACCATAGGCAGTTTTACCGTCATTGAATTTTACCCCGCGCAGATCGTGCTGATATCCACATCTGAAATGCAATAGTTCACCAAAAACATTCTGTTTAACCATATTCAATACGGCAAGCACATCTCGTCTGTAGTTCACATTTTCCAATATCATGAGATGGGAACCGGTTTCCTCATGGGTATTTACCAAATCCCAACATTCCTCTAGGGTATTGGCAGCCGATACTTCAAGGCCGGTATATTTACCTGCTTTCATGGAGTCTACCGCCATCTTGGTATGCCATAACCACGGAGTGGCAATAACCACGGCATCTATGTCTGCCAATGCCAGCAGGTTTTTATAATCGTGCTCATTTTTTCCAAAGGCTTTGGCCTTCTTTTGTCCAGCTTTTACAATATGATCCTGTGCAATATCAATACGGATCTGGTCTATGTCACAAATGGCCGTGACCAAAACATCCGTTCTCTTTAGAAGGTTATCCAAATGATTGGTGCCCCTTAGTCCAACACCAATGACACCCACTTTAATTTTTTGGGAGTCCTTTATAAAACCATTTCCTAAAGTTAGATTGGGTACAAGGGCTATACCAGCTCCCGTAATGGCGGTCTTTTTAATAAAATTTCTTCTTTGGTTCATATTTTTTTTAACAAATACTTATTATTTATGTTTCGCAAATATTAATATTATGTTAATAAATTAGGTGTGCTTTTTTTGCGTTCTAGGGGTAATTTTTCGGATAATTTGGATATTTGAAGTTTTTTTACACCTTTTTGCAAAAAATACCTCCTTTAGGTTGACACCAATTATGGGTACATTTGTTTCGGACAGATTAAGGACGGATTAATTGAAATCGTAGCAACTTGAACAAGAAATTAAATAGGAGTAAAATTTGTGCCCTATCCCTTCTGGGTGTGTTGTGCTGGTCCTATTTGTCTGGACAGCACCCTTCTAATTTTATCCACCTGCCCAGTAAATTGGATAACCACACTATTAAGGTTACCCACACGGTACAGGATAGCTTAGGCTTTGTTTGGTTGGCACATGCAGAAGGAATATCCAAATACGATGGTTATAATTTTGAATTTACGTCCAAAGAATCAATTTTTAAGGAGGAAACTACTTCGGATGAAGTAAAAAAAATATTTAGTGATGCCAAAGGGGTAATTTGGGCCTTGTCCATGAACGGACAAATATCCTATTTGGAGAAGAATGGTAGGTTTTTGTCCATTGATAAGGCTGTTGAGGGGTTCCAGAAGAAATACAAGGTCACTATTGTCAACGAGGATGATGGTGTAATTTGGTTGGCCACGGACAAAGGGTCCATATATTCTTATGACCACGGCAAGGGCGTTGTAGACAGTATAACCACGATTCCCATTAATTCATCTGGGCTAAATAAAGTGAATTCCCTGGTGGTTAGAAAATCCGACCAACTTATAATTAGTACCTATAAAGGACCCCTTTATATTTATTATTTGGAAACCAACCGACTTGAGACCTTGGAGGTGCCCTATGATTATACCCTGGCCGACAACAACCTTTTGCTATTGGACAAAAAAAATAGGCTATGGATAGGTTCTTCCTATGTAGGGCATGGTATAATGGTTTACGACTTTAGTAAAGAATCCTTTGTACAGAACGAGATTATAAATGATCAGTGGCGCAGCCAGTTAAACGAGTTATTTACTTCCATGTACTGCGATGTAAATGGTTTTATTTGGTTGGGGACAGATGGGAATGGACTATACAGACTGGATACGGAATCTGGCGAATTAACAATTTATAAGCATAACCAGCTCAATGAATTTTCCCTTAGTACCAATACGGTAATTGGTATAAACGAAGACCTAAAGGGCAACTTGTGGGTACTTACCAATTATGGGGACATAAACATACTGCGGAATAAGAATAATCAGATCAATTATCACTCGGGTGCTGTACAGGGAAGCCCTGCAAGGGTGTTGTCTTCCTATAGGGCAAAGGATGGCACCCTGTGGATAGGGACGGACGGTGATGGAATCACCAAGGTTGATTCAAAAGGAAGGGAAGAGCAATTTTTTAGCAATTCGGCCCAAAGCAAGGGGTTTTTTATACACTCTATCAATGAGGACAATAGGGGTAATATCTGGATGGGGACCTATAAAAATGGACTTTGGATATATAATGCGGTTAAGGGAGGGTTCTCAAAGGTGCCTTTGAGCAATTCCAAGAACAATATGGTAATGGACGTCCGATTTATTTTTAAGGACTCCAAACGAAGATTATGGGTGACTACCGATATGGGCATTTATTTGTTTTCGGAAAGAAACAAAATGTTGACGTGGTTTGAAAATGGCACGGCCGGATTGGTGGGGACCATTTCCCAATCTATAGTTGAAGATTCCTCAGGAACTGTTTGGTTAGCAAGTAATGGAGGAGGATTATTTAGGTTCAATGAAGATGGTGACGATATTACTAAATCCAATTTCACCCAATTTCAGCATGTCGACGACACGCTTATTACCAACAAAAATTATGACATCTGGTCCATGGCAGCTAGTAGCGAAGATGTTATTTGGTTGGTTATGGTAAGTGGAGAATTGATCAAATTCAATATAGGTGATAAACAGGTTGAAAAAATAAAGATAAATGGAACCTATGACAACACGATCTTTAGATCTGTATTATTGGAGGACCCAGATAATTTATGGTTGGGCTCAACTAAGGGTATCTGGCATATAAATACAAGGGATTCAATATCAAGGGTGTTTCAAAAAATAGATGGACTACAGGATGACTCCTTTATGCAGCGAAGTGTCCACAAGGGTTGGGATGGGAATATTTACTTTGGAGGGTTGAACGGGGTAAGTTACTTTAAACCCAATCAAATTAAAAAAGAGGAAACGGTAGCCAAATTATTTATTGAAGATATTGATATCCTAAACCAACCCGCCATAAACGTAATTCCAGAACAAATTGAAGAGGGGGTTGAGAAGTTGGACGTTTTGGAACTAGACCATGACCAATCGTCCTTTTCCTTTCGGTTTTTGGCGATTGACAATGTATTGTTTTCCAATTATGATTATGCATATAGGCTTAAGGGGTTCAATGATACCTGGATAGATTCCGAAAAGGAACGTCTGGCAACTTATACCAATATACCTCCCGGAAATTACATTTTTGAAGTGAAGGCCAGTAGTGGCAATGGGAAGTGGGATATAGAAAAAACATCGATTTCCATAAATGTATTACGGCCATTTTGGAGATCAAATCTGGCCTATTTATTTTATTCGATTTTAATAATTGGACTTATTTATGGTATGGTCATTTGGATCAGACTTAGGAACAGGGTAATTGCAGATGAGCTGGAACATAAACATGAGAGGGAACTTTATGCCTTAAAAATGGATTTCTTTGCCAAGATGTCCCACGAAATACAAACCCCTTTAACTTTAATTTTGATTCCCTTGGAAAACATGTTGCAACGCGCTATGAAAAGTGGCAATGTGTTGCTTCAACAACGCCTTAAGTTAATTTCCAATAATGCCAATAGACTATCCCGAATTGTATTTGAATTGACATCTTTGCGGGACAAGGAATTGGAGAAATTGGTTTTAAGGGCGGCAGAACACGATATTATTGCCGATTTAACCGAAATAACCAGCTCCTTTGAAGAGCAAGCCACCTTTAAGGGCATCAATTTTAAATGTAGCTATCCCAGTGATGAGTTAAGAATGTGGTACGATAAAGATAAAATGGAACATATTTTCTTTAATCTTCTGTCCAATGCCTTCAAATTTACACCTAAAGGCGGATCTATTACCCTTGATGTAATTGTGGAGGATTGGGAGAGAAACGTAAAAATATCCGTGACAGATTCGGGTCCGGGTATCCCAAGAGAGGAGCTGGAAAATGTTTTCCAGTTGTTTTACCAGGCCGATACAGGGAAGCAAAAAGTAGGTACGGGAATAGGCTTGGCACTGACCAAAGAGCTGGTAGATCTTCATCACGGAAAGATCGATGTAAAATCGGACCCCATTAAAGGTACTTGTTTTAGCGTTAGTTTTCCTATTGATAAAAATCGGAATGAATATGTACTGAATAAAAACGGCGCGGAAGAGTCTATTATGGAAGTGGAGGAGGAGGAATACCAATTGAAGGAGGAAAATATAGGTGTTGGGTCAACCAAATTGGCGAAGACCATATTAGTGGTAGAGGATAATTATGAACTACAAATATCATTAAAAGATATTTTTAACGATTACTATAACGTACTCTTGGCTGAAAATGGGGAAGAGGGTTATGCCTTGGCCTTGGAGCATAATCCGGATCTAATAATAAGCGACATAATGATGCCAAAATTGGATGGTATTGAAATGAGTAAAATGCTTCAGAGAAACGAGCTCACCACCCATATCCCAATTATACTTCTCACAGCCAAAAAGGCAGCAAAAAATAAAATACTAGGATTGCGGGCCGGAGCGGTAGAATATATAAATAAGCCCTTCAACATCAATGAACTGGTGCTCAAAGTGAATAATATCATCACCCGAAGTGATCGGTTGATTATGAAATATAAGAACGATTTAATAACAACGCCCAAAAAAGGAGGAAGTAGGTCCCAAGATGAAGTTTTTCTGGAAAACTTGGTTAGCCTAGTAGAAAATCAGATTAGCAATCCGGATTTTAAGACAGAAGACCTGGCCCAGGATCTAAACATGAGCTATTCTGCTATCTATAGAAAGTTTCAAGGGTTAACAGGGAAGAAAATAGTAGATTTTGTAAGGACCATGCGCCTTAAAAAGGCAGCTGTTTTAATTGGCGATTGCAATTACTCCGTATCCGAGGCTGCGTTTTTGGTAGGGTTTAACGATCCAAAATATTTTTCAAAGTGCTTTAAAAAGGAATTTGGCAAGAGCCCTAGAAAGTTAAAGGGGAAAGCAGATCCAAATCCGAGATTTAAATAAAACCGAATAGGGATCAATCATAAGAAAATAACTGTAACAATTTCAATAATCAATATGATAACAATAACCAATGTGGGGGCCAGGATTAGAAATAAAATGGCACCTAAAATAACAATGTTAAAGGGTACGGGATACAACAGTTTAAAGGTACTAGGTTTATTCTTGGTGGTAGCCTCCTGTACAACTTTGTCCAAGCAGGAGAATTCAGAAGAAATAACCATGGCCAAATTGAGTTTAACCGAAAGCATAAAGCCAGGAGGGAATAGTTGGGTGGTAAATGATGTTAAGGATAATCACAATCTTATCTCGGACAAGGGGATTAGGAATTGGAGTGATTCGAATACGGTTATAAGAACTTATTTTAAAACAGATCAAACAGGTCCGTTAAATGTGGGACTAACCATGAAAGTGAATGGTGGTATGTCCAAACTCCAGGTTTCCTTGGACGGAATTACAAAGGAGATCAAAGTTTCCAATCAAGATTTTGAAACAGTGGATGTAGGAGTCTTTAAGATTGGCACACCAGGCTACCATTTTATAGAATTACAGGGGTTGGAAAAAACGGCAAATATGTACGCAGATGTCAATGAGGTACTGGTAGGAGGGCAGGCAGCCAATGGCCAACTTACTTACGTAAAGGATGATTTTTATTGGGGTAGAAGGGGGCCATCTGTACATTTAAGCTATACTACTCCCGAAAACACTGACATACTTTGGTTTTATAATGAAATTACGGTTCCTGAAAACGAGGATGTTATTGGATCCTATTATATGGCCAATGGTTTCGGGGAGGGCTATTTTGGTATGCAGGTGAATTCCGAGACCGAGAGGAGGGTCCTGTTTTCTGTCTGGAGTCCGTACGAAACCCAAGACCCCAAAAGTATTCCGGAAGAATATAGAATAATTTTGCTGGGCAAGGGGGAAGGGGTAACTACCGGTGAATTTGGCAATGAAGGCTCTGGCGGACAAAGTTATAAAGTGTTCAATTGGAAAGCTGGCAATACCTATAAATTTTTATTAAAGGGAGAGCCTTCTGTAAATAATTCTACTGATTATACAGCCTATTTCTATGATTCGGAAGCTGAAAAATGGAATTTAATAGCTAGTTTCAGAAGACCGCATACCAATACCTATTTAAAAAGGCCACATTCTTTTTTGGAAAACTTTAGGACGGAGGTTGGACATATATCCAGAATGGGAGAGTATACCAATCAATGGATTTACGATACCAAGGGCAATTGGCACGAACTTACCAAGGCCAAGTTTACGGCAGATGCTACCGCAAGGAAAGGATCTAGGGTAGATTACGCCGGAGGGGCCGTTGGCAACAATTTTTATATGAAGAATTGTGGATTTTTTAATGAAAAGACCACTATAGATACCTTTCATGAAAGGACTGCTAATGGAGTAGCTCCAGTGATAGATTTTTCATCACTTGAGAAACCAATGCAATAACAATGTATCAATGTGAAAGTGTGTTGGTGTGCAATATTTCAAAAGTAATCCATTAAAAAGAATTCAAGACGTTGAATGTGCCTAGAAGAATTGATTACACAGAAACCATAAAGAAACTAAGAATGAAAAATATAAGCTATTTAATCCTAATTACATTGGCCCTATTATCTTGTAAGGATGAGGGCAAAAAGGATGTTGGTATAACTCCGGCACCTAGACCAAATATCATATACATTTTGGCAGATGACCTGGGATATGCCGAACTGGGTGCCTATGGACAGGAAAAAATTGAAACCCCCAATATCGATGCCTTGGCCAAAGAAGGTATGTTGTTTACCCAACATTATACAAGTGCCCCAGTGTGTGCCCCAGCACGTTATATGTTATTGACGGGGACCCATTCGGGACATGCACATATTCGGGGCAATGAGGAGTGGGGCGAGCGTGGTGAGGTATGGAATTACAAGGCAATGGCCAAAGACTCCGTTTTGGAAGGACAGCGCCCCATGCCGGACAGCACCATTACAATCGCCAAAAAATTAAAAGAAGTGGGCTACAGTACGGCCATGTTTGGTAAATGGGGATTGGGCGCTCCCCATACCAATTCTATTCCCACAACTATGGGATTCGATTTCTTTTTTGGATATAACTGTCAGCGACAAGCCCACACCTACTACCCATTGCACCTATACAAAAATGAAAATAGGGTGCATTTGAATAACGATACCATTGCTCCAAATACTAAGTTGGCCAAAGGGGCGGATATTAATGATCCGGCTAGTTATGCAGCTTATACATTAAACGATTATGCTCCCGATCTTATGTTTGAGGAGTTACAGGGGTTTGTAGATAGGAACAAGGAAAATCCTTTTTTTATTTACTGGGCCACGCCCATTCCCCATGCGGCTATCCAAGCTCCTCAAAAATGGGTGGATTATTATAGGAATAAGTTTGGGAAAGAGGAACCCTATTTGGGGAAAAGGGGATATTTTCCACATCAAAATCCCCATGCCGGTTACGCTGCAATGATTTCTTATTTGGATGAAAATGTAGGGAAATTGGTCGCGAAGTTAAAAGCGGACGGACTATACGATAATACGTTGATCATTTTTACCTCGGATAACGGTCCTACTTTTAATGGAGGTACGGACTCTCCCTGGTTTGATAGTGCCAAACCGTTTAGAAGCGAACTTGGTCGTGGAAAGGGATTTGTCTATGAAGGTGGAATTAGGGTGCCCATGATTGCCACATGGCCCGGTAGTATAAAAGCCGGTACCACAACCGATCATATTTCCGCACACTATGATGTAATGGCCACGTTGGCAGATGTTGCGGGTTACGAGGCGCCAAAGTATACAGACGGAATCAGCTTTTTACCTACCCTACTTGCCGGGGAACAAGAAAAGAAGCACGACTTTCTATATTGGGAGTTTCCGGAATATGGTGGACAGTTGGCGATTAGAATGGGTGATTGGAAAGTGGTAAAATCACATTTGAAAGACAAAAAAAAGGAACCAAAACTGGAACTATTCAATCTTAAAACGGATTTAAAAGAAACTACAAACGTGGCAGATCAACATCCAGAGATATTGGAGAAGGCTGCGAAAATATTGCAAAGCCAACATACGGAGCCCACTATCGAGAAGTTTAGGATCCCGGCACTTAGTGATGGCCTTTAGGGATTTATTGGCTAGTTGCCCCTGTTAAATAATTATATATTTTTGCGTTTTTTAAACCACCTTTGAATCATAATTGTTTTAAATGAGAATTTATTTTACCCTGTTCTGTTTTTATTTTCTTTTTGGGCCCTTACTGGCACAGGAAGATATTACTACTCCTGAATTAAAAGGACACATCGCTTATTTAACGGCTGATAAAAGTTCTGGTAGGTATCCCGGAGGAAAAGTCAATAAAAGGATTGTCAGATATATTGCCAAGGATTTTAAAAAGTCGGGAATATCTCCTTTTTTGAAATCTTATAAACAGCCATTTATGGCCCATTTAAGGGTAAAGAAAGGGGAGGAACCCAAAAGTGCAGTTGAGACATGGAACGTAATAGGTTTTATAGAAGGGAACGACCCTTTATTAAAGAATGAATATATTCTCTTGGGCGCCCACTACGATCATTTGGGTATGGGCGGTGGACCATCGTCAAAGTCCGATAAAATTGGGATACACCATGGTGCGGATGATAACGCAAGTGGTACCTCGGCATTATTGGAAATAGGGGAGATGCTTATGGCCCACAAGACCGAGTTGAAAAGAAGTATTTTATTGGTAGCTTTTGGCGCCGAAGAACAGGGGCTTTTGGGAAGTAAGTATTTTACTGATCATCCAGTAGTGCCCTTGTCAAAAATTAAACTCATGATCAACATGGATATGGTTGGCAGGTTAAACGATGCCAAACAGGTTTATATGGGGGGAGCAGGAACCTTTCCAGGGGGCGTGGAATTGATGAAGGAATTGGGGCCGCCATTGGGCCTGTCACCCGTAGTCCATGCTGGCTCAGTGGGAGGTTCGGATCATGTCTCATTCTATAAAAAGAATATTTCCGTGCTTGGGATCCATACCGGAGGCCATCCCCAATACCACACCCCTGAAGATACGATGGACCTTATTAATTTTGATGGGCAAAAACAGGTTTGTCAATATATATTCAATACCATTATGAAAGTAGCCTCAACATCTTATGAAATGAAATTTATTCCGCAAGGGGAATAGAATCATTTACGTTCTTTACATTTGTAAGGATTAAAAATTATAGAATGCAAAAAATAAATGTTTTAAGTGCCTTATTTGTATTGGCTTTAATGGTTCAATGTAAGGAGGAAAAGAAGTTGGACGATAAGGTTGGAAATACGGCTCCAATATCGGAGGTTACGGAATCTTCGGCAGTCACAACTCCTATATTAATAGAAAAGCCAGAAAATATAAATACACCGGATGGTATGGTGTGGATTCCAGGAGGCGAATTTATGCAGGGTGCAGTACCACAGGACAAAATGGCCATGGATCATGAAAAACCTGCGCATAAGGTAAGGGTAGATGGTTTTTTTATGGATGTTACAGAGGTGACCAATGCCCAATTTGCAAAATTTGTTAAGGAAACGGGTTACATCACTGTAGCAGAGCGGGCAATAGATTGGGAGGAAATGAAAACCCAAGTCCCAGAAGGTACTCCCAAACCCCATGATTCCATTTTGCAACCAGGCTCTTTGACCTTCAAAAAAACGAAGAATTCCGTGCCCAACCTTTACGACTTTTCACAATGGTGGAACTGGACCATTGGAGCCAATTGGAAGCAGCCCAACGGACCTGGAAGTACAATTAAAGGAAAGGATAACGAACCTGTAGTACAAGTGGCCTATGAGGATGCCTTAGCCTATTGTGAATGGGCCGGTAGAAGATTGCCTACGGAGGCCGAGTGGGAAAGGGCCGCTAGGGGCAATAAAACTGAAAGCATATATTTTTGGGGCGATGACGATTCCGTTTTGTCCCAAATGGCAAATACATGGGAAGGGGAGTTTCCCGTGACCAATATGAAAACGGATGGTTATGAAAAACGCGCAAAAGTCAAGTCTTACCCTCCCAATGATTTTGGGCTGTACGACATGGCCGGGAATGTCTGGGAATGGACCAGTGATTGGTACAATACGAATTATTATAACGAATTGGGTGCTTTAAACGCTCCCGTGGTAAATCCGCAAGGAGCATCCACTGCATATAATCCTAATATGCCCTATGCCAAGGAGAAGGTAATGAGGGGAGGCTCCTTTCTTTGCAACGCCTCCTACTGCGCCAGCTATAGGATCTCCTCTAGGATGGCCTCTAGTTTGGACTCTTCCTTGGAGCACTTGGGATTTAGGACGGTAGCTACAGTGGATATGGTAACAGAGGATTAATAGTATTTTTTAATTATTTTATATATCCCCTTTGGCTTTCCAAGGGGGATTTTTTTTTGTCCAAGGTTTAGTTGTACGTGGGAAATAAATTTACAGTTTCTATAAACGTAAAATATACATTTATAGAGGATATTTTTTTTATATTTGCGGACTAACACACTTTGAAGTATATGGCGTTTCCGGAAAATTTCACCCCTGAGCTAGTTATTGAATCCCCAGGTAGGATCAATTTGATAGGGGAGCACACAGATTATAATCTTGGATATGTATTACCTACGGCCATAAAGAAGAAAATAACTTTTAAATTTAAAAAGAACCATACAGACAAAGAATGTAGGCTGTTTAGTTTGGGGTTTGATACCGGGTTCACCCTTCAATTGGATAAAATTGCACGGAGCGCTGTGGAATGGGAAAATTACGTTTTGGGCGTATTAAATGAAATTTTATTGAGAACGGATAGGTTAAAGGGGTTCGACTGTACCATTGAAAGTAAATTACCAATGGGTTCGGGCCTAAGTTCCTCGGCAGCCTTGGAGTGCGGACTGGCCTTTGGGCTCAATGAATTGTTTCAACTAGGACTTTCCAAAATGGATATAGTTCAACTTTCACAAAAGGCGGAGCATACCTTTGTAGGAACCCAATGTGGAATCATGGACCAATTTGCGTCTGTAATGAGTAAAAAAGGGCATGTGCTTTTATTGGATTGCCAGTCTTTGGAACATCAACAAATTCCAATTCATATAGATCCGTATAAGATGATAATGCTGAATACCAAGGTGTCTCACAACTTGGCTTCCAGTGAATACAATACCAGAAAAAGGGAATGCGAGGAAGGTGTCGGCATTATACAAAGAAGATATCCTGAAGTAACTTCCTTGAGAAAGGCCAATAAGGAAATGCTGGAATATTGTAAAAGCGAAATGAGTGGCACCATATATAAAAGATGTTCCTTTATCATCAGTGAAAATGATAGGGTTTTGCAAACGGCCAATGCCTTGAAGGAAAATGACCTAAACCTTTTTGGCGCTTTGTTGTACGAGGCACATGAAGGGATTAGCAAATTGTACGAAGTAAGCTGTCCGGAGTCCGATTTTTTGGTTGATTTTTCCAAACAGTATAAGGCTGTGCTAGGAGCTAGACAAACCGGAGGTGGATTTGGAGGCTGTACCTTGAATATTGTACATAAAGATCAGGTGGATAGGTTTGTACAAGAAGCCACCAGTGCCTACAAAAAGGCTTTCAATATTGAATTGGAGGCGTTTGAGGTTAAGCCAAGTGCAGGAACCTACATACAAAATTAAGCGAAATGACAAATAGTTTTAATGACAACCCACATAGAAGGTTGAACATTCTTACCGGAGAATGGGTTTTGGTTTCACCCCATAGGACCAAAAGGCCATGGCAGGGAAAGACCGAAAAAAGTGCCACAACGGATTTACCGGAATATGACCCTTCCTGTTATCTTTGTCCCACTAACGAAAGAATGGGAGGAGAGTTCAATCCCAGTTACAAAAAGCCATATTCATTTATCAACGATTTTTCGGCCCTATTGCCCGATGTTAAGGAAGAAACTTATGATAATGGCCTGTTGCATGCGGAATCAGAATCAGGTATCTGTAAGGTAGTCTGTTTTTCTCCCAACCACTCACTAACATTACCTTTGATGTCTGTTCCGGACATTACAGACGTAATATCACTTTGGCAAAAAGAGTATAGGGAATTGGGAGCTAAGGAAGGCATTGACCATGTTCAGATATTTGAAAATAAAGGAGCTATAATGGGGTGTAGCAATCCTCACCCACACGGACAGATTTGGGCACAGAATAAAATTCCGCAAGAGGTACTTAAGAAAACAGGAAATCTTCAAGCTTATTGGGACAAGCATGGTAGAAGTATTTTGGAGGACTATTTAGTACAGGAATTAAAATTGGACGAGCGTATTATAGTAGAAAACGAACATTTTGTAGCGCTTTTACCCTATTGGGCCGTATGGCCATATGAGACTATGATTCTTCCCAAAAGAAAATTGGCACATATCGGTTTACTTTCTGAATCTGAAAAGTTATCCTATGCAGAAATCCTGAAACAACTAACTATTAAATACGATAATATATTCAACACTTCATTTCCATATTCTGCGGGTATTCATCAGGCCCCTACAGATGGAAGGGAACATCCGGAATGGCATTTCCATATGTCATTTTACCCGCCCTTATTGCGATCCGCTACTGTGAAAAAGTTTATGGTAGGCTATGAAATGTTTGCTAACCCCCAACGTGATATTACCGCCGAACAGGCGGCCGAAAACATGAAGTCATTATCAGACGTACACTATAGTCAGCTAGACGCAACAAAGTAGATTATTATATAAAATCCCCAATGATTTCTGTTTTCGTATAGATTAAAGGGAATGTTGGTTTTGAAGGGAGTAACCTACCCGGCCCAATTCTTTTTCTACCTTATCCAGTATTAAGGGACTATTGTATACCAGCAAAATGGTCTTATTTATTATATCAATATCCAATATTCTTAAATCCAATATCCTACTAAGATTTCTGGAGATAACATTTTTACTTTCTTCGGAAATAAGCTGTTCAACCTTAAGCAATGTGGTCATGGAATCATGATTTTTATTAGTGAAACTCAATTTTGAGAAGTCGGTAAGACGCACTTAAAATTGCAAGTTGAACTAATCCCGCCTTTTTCGGCGGGATCTAGGTTCAATACCTTTTATTTCAAGACAAAACTAGGTATAGAGAAGTTTATCCTACATGATATAAATCAGTTTAGGGCAATTGTAAGACAATTTTTTTCCCGAAGGACATAGGAAAATGTATTTAAAAGGAACAGTTGATAACCAAATATTGATAGAATGCGGTTTTCAATTTTAGTCGCATGCTGAAAAATGACTCCTATTGCCAAATGATCCTATATGAATAGGTCCAATTTATTTTTGAGCTGGGTTATTTCATCCTGCATTTTTTCCATTTGATTAAGAAGTTGTGTAATAACCGCTATGCCTTCCAAGTTGATGTCCAGATCGGCATGGAGCCTTAGTATTTTTTCCGCTTTGGGCAATTGTTGGATTGGGATATATTGTACATCCTCTTTTACCACAATATCTACTAGACCGTATTCGTATAGTTCCGTTACGAAATGGGTTTCTATATTGTGGCTCATACAAAAGTCCGTAATCAGTATATATTCCTGTTCCATAAGGATAAAATTTGGTGTTTGTAATTTTTGGATTTCCTTCTTGGGATTTCTTTTTCCATAAATTGGGTTATTTTCTCAGACTCGCCAATTCCTTAAAAAGTTCTTTTTCTCTGGCCGTTAAATTGGTAGGGGTCACAATATTGTAGGTAATATATAAATCCCCATAAACGTCTGTTTTTTTATACAAAGGGAAACCCTTGCCTTTTAATTTAATTTTGGTTCCGTTCTGCGTTTCCGGTTTAACATTCAATTTTACCTGACCGTCAAAAGTATTCACCATTATTTCGCCGCCCAAAAGAGCAGTGTACAAATCCAGGTCTACAGTAGTATATAGGTTGTTGCCATCCCTTTTGAAAGCCGTATCGTTTAAGATACTGAAGGTAATATAAAGGTCGCCTTTAGGGCCGCCTTGATGTCCAGGCCCACCGTGACCGCTAATTTTTATGGTTTGACCGTTTTCAACCCCTGCAGGGATAGTTATTCTAATATTTTTGCCGTTTACACTAAGTGTCTGTTTGTGCGGCTTAAATACATCCCTAAGGTGCAATTTTAATTCCGCGTTTAGGTCCTGGCCTCTAAAACGGGCTTTGCTTCTTCCGGAAAAACCAGCGGAACCTCCGAACATGGATTCGAAAAAATCGGAGAAATCGTGTTCCCCATAATGTTGGGACCGACTTTGTCCGCCGCTTCCGTAGGCTGATTGTTGGGAAGCCCTAGCTTTTTCAAACTCTTCGGCATGTTCCCAATCCTTTCCGTATTTGTCGTACTTTTTACGTTTTTCAGGATCACTAAGAACCTCATTGGCTTCATTGATTTCCTTGAATTTTTTTTCTGCCTCCTTATTGTTGGGGTTAACATCCGGATGGTGTTTTCTAGCCAATTTCCGATAGGCTTTTTTAATATCGCTTTGGCTGGCGCTTTTGTCCAACCCCAAGATTTTGTAGTAGTCTATAAATTTCACATGAAAGTTATTTATGCTTTATTCTTATTCTATTTTGGAAACATCATTTAGCAATTACTATACTAAAACATTCACCAACCCTACCTAATTTAATATATGTTTCTGGTTTAAAGTAATCCGCTGCAAAATTATTTAATTCAATTGTGGATCCAACTGATTAAAATCATGTATCGGTCTGTTTTATTTTACTAAATTTCTGGGTAAACCAATAGGTAATGCCACTGATTATTATTTTGATTAAGTTAATAATTAATTCATTCCGGCGGTACTTATTGAAATCTGCCTTGTAACTTTTTGGTCTATTATTGGTCAGCAAAAAATTGTTCATATGAAAAATATTTTGATACCTACGGATTTCTCTGATAATGCCTATAAAGCCATTTCCTATGCCTTGCGATTGTTTAAAGATGAGAATTGTGCTTTTCATTTGTTACATACCTATACTCCCGCTGTTTATCAATCCGAGTACTTATTGCATAGTCCTGGGCAATTGGGGTTAGGGGACATTTATCGCACAGATTCCGAAAAAAAATTGGAAGATTTGAAACAAAAGATCATTTCAGAATCCAGTAACCCAAAGCACCTTTTTAGAACCTATAGTGCATTTAGTATTCTGATTGAGGCTATTGACGAACTAGTAGATAGCAAACAAATAGATATATTAATTATGGGGACCCAAGGAGCCACGGGGGCAAAAGAAATATTTTTAGGCAGTAATACGGTGCATGCCATTAAAAGGGCAAGATGTCCCATTTTGGCTATACCCTTTGATTTTGATGTTCAAATGCCCACCAAAATTCTATTTCCAACGGACTATGAAATAAAATACAATTTTGAATTGATTGAGCAGGTACTGTTTATTGCCAAGAAGCATAAATCAATATTGGATATTATGCATGTCCGTTCGGGTTATGAACTCAATGAGGAGCAGAAAAAGAACAAAATCAATTTGAAGCTTTTGCTTTCGGAAACTAAACACAAATTTCATGAATTGCCAGATCAAGGAATCATGGAAGCCATCAATAATATACAATCCTTGCTGCACCCCCAAATGTTGGTGATGGTCAAAAACAAACACAGTTTTTTGGAGAATCTATTTTTAAAACCTGTAATAAATCAAATTGGCTTTCATTCGAGCGTCCCTTTTATGGTTTTACCTTATAATTTGTTGGAATAGCCTTATTAAGGTCTACCGATAAATGATTATCGGCCGGAGAAGTAGTTAGGTTTCCATCTTAGGTAATCTTGTGTATTTAAATGGTCATTGTGAGGTTTTCTAAATTAGAATAAAGATTATTTTCTGCTGAATGGTCACCATCCATAGTTTTAACAACTATGTTTATAATAACTTTTTATAACTTTTGATGTAAGATTTTTAATGAAAATCCTACTTTTGTCTACTAACAAGTATTGAATATTTTGATTATGGCAGAAAAAGTAGAGCGTTTAAAAACGTTGATTATTGGTTCGGGACCGGCAGGTTATACTGCGGCCATATATGCATCTAGGGCCGATCTTAAGCCGGTGTTGTATACTGGAATGGAACCAGGTGGACAATTGACTACCACTACTGAGGTGGATAACTTTCCCGGTTACCCTGAAGGAATTGACGGGCCAACCATGATGATACAGTTACAGCAACAGGCCGAAAGATTTGGGACCGAGGTCCGTATTGGTATGGCAACCGCTGTAGATTTTAGTGATGAAGTAGGAGGGATACATAAGGTAACAATAGATGACAGTAAGATTATAGAAGCAGAAACAGTAATTATTTCCACTGGGGCTACGGCAAAATATTTGGGTATCCCTAGCGAACAAAAGCTACGTGGAGGAGGCGTATCGGCTTGTGCCGTATGTGATGGTTTCTTTTATAAGGGACAGGAAGTAGCCATTGTTGGGGCAGGAGATACTGCAGCGGAAGAGGCTTCCTATTTGGCCAATATATGTAAAAAGGTAACCATGTTGGTTCGAAGGGACGAAATGCGTGCGTCAAAGGCGATGCAGCATAGGGTGAATAGCTTGGACAATATAGAAATTCGTTATAACACCGAAGTGGATACGGTTTTGGGAGATCAGGTTGTAGAAGGGCTAAGAATGGTGAACAATATTACTGGAGAGAAAGAGGATATTGCCATTACCGGATTGTTCATTGCCATTGGGCATAAACCAAATACCGATATTTTTAAGGGACAACTGGAAATGGATGAAACTGGATATTTGATTACCCAGGGTAAAACAACCAAAACTAGTAAGCCTGGCGTTTTTGCCAGCGGCGATGTCCAGGACAAGGAATATAGACAGGCTGTTACGGCTGCCGGTACTGGGTGTATGGCAGCACTTGATGCAGAGAGATATTTGGCTACCATTGAAAGCCATCAGGAAGTCTCATCCTAGAGGGTGATATAACAGTCCTAAATTTGAAATTAATTGAATTGAAGGCATTTTAAAACGATCTGTTCTTGGACCAATGTTCTTAGTACAGATCGTTTTTTTATAGTGGTATTTATTTTGGCTTTACCTCAGCTGAAGTCCAATTAGACCTAAACCTAGTTTAGACGTTTGTAATTTTCAGAATTTATTCGGTTCCCATCCGCATCAATAAAGATTTGGCTGTATTTGTCCCCTTCCAACAGAAGTTCCATATGCCATTCCATATTTTCGTTGGCAACTTTTTTCATGGAAGCCGACATGTATTCCAATTTTTCGGTCAAGGTGCTGTCAGTAGCCTTATAAGAGCCATACCCAAACCATTCAATTGAATCTGTAGGGACATAGCGGGTCCACATTACCTTTCCATTATAATACATTTTAATTTGACGGTATCCTTCGGTAGGAGGTATGGTCTTTACAACATCGTTACCGTCGTAATTGTTAAAACTAATTAATTCCCACGTGCCTTCCAGCGTTTTGGGGCTTTGTATTTTAGTAGGTGCAATTTTGGTGGCGGATACCAAAAATAACATCAAAAAAGCTATTCCAAATATTTTTTTCATGACGATTTGCTTTTAAGGGATTAGATACTAATAAGTTACGACTTTTTTGGAATATTAACACCTGAAACGCGGAATATGTTAAAAGAAACTTATCAAAAGGAATTAAATAATAACTGTATGTAGTCTTGGTTTTGTGATAAAATCTCTGATAAGAGGTCGATTTATTGTATAAATCACATTTCGTAGAGCAAATGTTTGTTTTTTATGATATTTTTATGATTTTTAACTTAGATTAATAAAACAAACTAGTATGATACAAAAACTATTATTATTGTGCACTTTTATGCTTACATGGCATGGCATTGCTCAAAATGTTACTGGTAACGTAAAAGATGAAAGCGGCATGCCGCTTCCAGGGGTTACCGTTTTACTTGTAGGGACCAACACAGGAACCACAACAGATTTTGATGGTAATTTTGCAATTACCGCCAAACAGGGCGATGTTCTACGCTTCTCTTACCTTGGAATGAAATCATCGGACGTCAGGGTAACATCAAATGCCGAATTAAGTGTTGTCTTATTGGAAGACGCCAGTGCTTTGGACGAAGTTGTGGTTACGGCCTTTGGTGTAGAGAAGAAACAAAAATCCTTGGGATATTCCGTAACCCAGGTGAACACCGAAGACCTTAATTTAGCTGGGCAATCTAATCCCATGGAAAGTTTGCAGGGCAGGGTTGCAGGGGTTCAAATCAATAGAACATCTGGATCTTCAGGTGGTGGGGTAGATATCTTAATTAGAGGTATTACGTCCGTTAATCCTAGTAGGAGCAATCAACCATTAATTGTTGTTGATGGGATTGCCTTGAACAACGACACATTTTCGGGAGAAGTAAGACCAAGTGCAGGGTCTAATTCGGCCAGCAGTTCCGAACAATTTGCGTTTTCCAATAGAGCCGGGGATATCAATCCAGAGGATATTGAAAGTTTCAATGTACTTAAAGGTGCTGCCGCCACTGCATTGTATGGGGTAAGAGCTTCCAATGGGGCCATTATCATTACAACTAAAAAAGGTAAAAAAGGAAAGGCCAAAATTAATGTAACGGCTTCAACAACTTTTAGGGATATACAAAAAACACCATTGTTACAAACTACCTATAGGGAAGGTTTTAGTGGTGCTCCTAGGACAATTTACGATCCAACTTCCGAAACCGGTTTTAATAGGGTGCAGAATGCCACCTCTTTTTATAGCTGGGGACCTAGATATACTGATGATTCCTATACGCTGTCCAATGGTACAGTGGTCGATTTAACTGGAGATAAATTTTACAGTCCTTACGATATATTTAGAACAGGTTTTAATTCGCAAGTAAACTTAAGTATTAGTGGAGCCAATGAAAAATTGGATTATTTCTTTTCCATGGGAAAGGACCAAGAGGATGGGGTTCTTCCTAACACTGATTACGGTAAGAATAATTTTAGACTAAAGTCTGGCTATAAGATTTCTGATCAATTGACATTGAATTCTTCTATCGCCTATACTAAATCTGGTGGACGTAGGGCCAATGGAGGGGATAAATCCGTAATGAGTGCACTTTCCTATTATTCTGGGACATTTCCAATAAACGACTATATGAATGCCGATGGTACTGAAAGGGATTATTCTTTTGGGATAATTGACAACCCAAGATATTTAATGGAAACAAGCAGCCTTATTGATGATGTAAATAGATGGATTGGCAATGCCACCCTGAACTGGAGTCCTAAGGAATGGGTAAATGTAACCTACTCAGCCCAAATAGATAATTATTCCGATCAGAGAAATAGATATGTGGGCCCTGATTTGGATGGGGGTTCACAGGTTGGTGGGTTTGTCTTAAATCAAAACATCAATTTTACTGGTCTGGAATCCAATCTTTTGGTTGCTTTTACCAAGGATTGGTCGGACGATTTTACCACAGACCTTACGCTGGGACATCAGATTTCCGATTCCAAAAGGGAATATGCCCAAGCCAGGGGGGAAGGGTTGAATGTTCCTGGAATTAACGAAATAGGGAACACCATTAATTATTTTGTGGATAATAGTATTACGCAACTAAGGAACGTTGGTGCCTTTGGAGAATTAAAATTAGGTTACAAAGATAAATTGTTCTTGAGTTTAACAGGTAGAAATGACTGGTTGTCTACATTGCCTAAAGAGAACAGATCGTTCTTTTATCCGTCCGCGAGTTTGGCCTATGATGTTTCCGATGTATTTGGTGATAATGATGTTTTTACTTTTGGCAAGCTTAGGGCATCTTGGGCCGAGGTTGGAAAAGGACCTGGTTTCGGGGACGTTGGCCAATATTTTGTTGTTGACGGGGACTTTCCCTTTGGTGGTGCTGGAGGTTATAGACGAAGTACATTGTTAGGAGATTTGGATATAGTTCCGGAACGTAACCAATCAACGGAATTTGGTGCCGACTTTAGGTTTATGAACGATAGAATCAGGTTTGATTACGCCTATTATAAAACTCGTGTAAAAGACCAAATATTTACTGTAGGAACCGCATATTCTTCAGGTCTATCGGGAATTACAAGGAATGCAGGCGATTATGAGGTTTTTGGACACGAATTATTGATTAGCGCGGATGTCATTAGAAGTAATGATTTCAGGTGGGAGTTGATTTTTAATTGGTCTACTAGTGAAGGGAAAGTATTGGAAATCCCAGAGGATATTGAATCTATAATTTTTGCGGACTCAGGCTTTGCAGGAATAACTTCCGAAATCAGAGCAGGAGATAAAATGGGGAATCTCTATGGATATAAATGGAGATATGAGGATGGACAGCGGTATTTGGATGCCGATGGTTTTCCCGAAATTGTTACTGACGAAAGGGTGAATGTAGGCAATGCCTTTCCAGACTTCATTTCTTCCTTGGGTAGTAATATTAAATGGAAGGGTATAGGCTTCAACTTCTTATTGGAATACAAGGAAGGCGGCGATCTATATGATTCCGGTCTTAGGAATTCCATTAGAAATGGTAATCCTTTAAGTACTTTGGTTAGGGATGAAGAAGTAGTGTTGTCTGGAGTAATGGACAATGGTAGTGGTGGTTTTACCACCAACACTACACCAGCCTTGATAGATCAAGATTACTATAGAAATTCAAATGTCTACAATAGGGCAGCAGAAGTATTGGTACAGGATGCATCATGGGTTAAATTGCGCAATGTTAGTTTGTCTTATGACATGGATAACAAATTTACTAAGGACCTTAAAATGGAGAAGCTGAGTTTTTCAGTTAGTGCATCCAATATTCTTGTATGGACCCCATTTGATGGTTATGACCCAGAGGGGAATCAGTATAGTGCTGGTAGCAATGTTTATGGTTTTACAGGGCTTAGTGTTCCGTTGAGCCAGAGCTACTCTTTTGGTCTAAATATTTCATTCTAAATATGATAAACATGAAAAATATTATTATAAAAACAGGAATTTTATCACTTCTATTAGTTGCGCAGATTTCGTGTAGTGATGATTATTTTGATGTAAACACTCCTTCCAATACAGCAACCTTGGAGGAGTTGAGAATGCAGGATTTAATGGCGCCGGTAATACACAGTACAATGGAAGGTCAACGGTCTGCGGAATTGGCTTTTGGAAATTATGTGCAGAATTTCGTGTCAACCGGGGGGGGAGCTGCCGGGCAAACAGAAGCAAGTGGTCTGTGGAGCCAGGTATATCTTTATATTTTGCCTAATCTTAAGGCAATTAAGGAGAAGGCTGCTGAAACCAATGCCACGCACATAGGCGCTATATCTGATATTCTTATCGCCATAAATCTTGGAATAGCTACGGATACTTGGGATAATATACCCTATTCGGATGCTACTGAAGGCCCGGACAATAATTTTCCAACTTTTGATACCCAAGAGTCTATTTATAGTGAAATATTCACCCTTCTAAATTCGGCTATCACAGCGTTGGAAGGTCCAGATAACTCCGGCTTCAATTTGGGAAGCTCAGACCTTATTTATGGGGGTGATTCCGATCAGTGGTTAAGAGCGGCCTACACTATTAAAGCGCGATATCAGTTGCATTTGGTGAATAAAGGTACTGTCACTGCCAATGAGGTTTTAACTTCCATTGCCAACGGCTTTACTTCAAATGATGATAATTTTGAGATGTCCTACAATGAAAAAAATATCAACCCTTGGTACTCTGCAGAAATATTGGCCAGGTCTACAGGTAACCTGAGCAACGATATAGCTAGTCAGTTAGTGAGTTCTATGAATGGGGATTATTATCCCTTTGAAAGTGGGGCACTTACCATAGATCCAAGACTGCCCTTGTTTGCCGAAAATGGGGACGAAGCAGAGTGGAAAGGTTTTGTAAGTGGTGGAGCAGGAATAGCCCCGAATGGTAGTGATGCTAATACCCGTTTTAAGACCGATGGTTATTATACCAGTGTAGATTCCCCACTATTGCTTATCAGTTATGCCGAAGCAAAATTTATTGAGGCAGAAGCGGCTTTTTTGGCCAATGGGGGCAACACTACAAGTACAGGGTCCAGTACCGAGGCATATACAGCCTATTTGGAGGGGATCCAGGCCAGTATGGATATGTATGATGTGGATGGCGCCGATTATTTAACGGATGGAGCAATTGCTGTAGGTGAAGCAGGTTTAATGTTACATCATATCATGAAGGAAAAATACATAAATAACTTTTTGAATCCAGAGACATTCGTGGATTATAGAAGATATGATTTTTCTGCGGATGTATTCACCGGTCTACAAATAAGATTGGAGGAAGCAAGTGATGATAGCGAGTTTTTTGGACAGTGGTTCAGAAGGGCCATTTATCCTTCAACCGAGTTGAACAGAAATGAGGCCAATGTTGTGGCAAACCAACAAACCCCGGTTACCCCAGTATGGTGGGATAATTAGTTTTTTGTAAGGGAACTGTTAAATGAAGCGGCCATCCATTTGGGATGGCCGTTTCATTTTATAAATAGGAATTAATAATATTACATAATAAAAGAATATCTTCCGTTTTATGATGGGCACTTATTACAATTCTGCTCATAAGTTGGGAATCCTCATCAGGATAACGAAAACTGGTCACCACAATATTTTTACTTTCCAGATAGTCTACCAACTTTTCATCTGAAAAGCTGAACGCGGGATGGCCCTCCATGAATTTAAATATATCCAAAGTTTTAACATTGGATTTGAACAAGTTTATATTGTTCATTAGAATAGTCCTCTTTTCAAGGAAAAGCTTTTTGCCATCCAGGAGACAGGCTACTGCTGCAGGTGTTGCGGGACTTGCCCCGCCAAAAAAAGGAGTGTCCATGAATTGTTCAATTCTCCTTTTGGTCCCAAAAACAGATCCTGCCTGAACCCCAAACCCTTTACCTAGGGAACAACAAACAATAAGTTCTTTTGGATTTAATTTCCTTACCCTTCTAAAGACACCCCCACCATTGTCATCTACAATACCAATACCATGGGAATCGTCTACCACCAGAACGATCCTTTCCAAAGGCAGTGTCCTTAATCCTTCAAAATTGGGATAATTGACCCCGGAAAAATCAATGGCATCCAAAAATACCACAGGAGTAATATTTTGATTGGATTCCAAATGGGCCCTAACGGCTATGTTCAAGGCCGTGAAAGTGATGTATGGTTTTGACTTTGTTGATGGGGTAGTGGAATAGAGTGCAGAATGGGTATTGGGGGCATAGAAGAGCCTATGCTCTTTGGTATCCATGGATTGCCTCACAAGTTGTCCTGCCAAATAACCAGAAGACAAAGTAGCGCTATATTCACACCCTACCAATTGGGATAAATATTGTTCTGCTTCTTCAAAAACTGATATTCGTACGTTGGATTTTCTGGAGGCTCCATAATTGGTGCCATATTTCCGGATATTGGAAATAAAGATTTCCTGAAAAGCTTGGTCGGTCTGTAACCCTAGATAGGAAGTACCTCCAAAATACAAAAATTTCTTGTGGTCCAATTGCAATTCCCGTCCCGGGAATCCATCAATATAAATAGCCATCAGCGTAATTGTATTCCGCTTCCACCAATGGTAGGAAAGATTACTTTGCCATTTTCCTGAATAATGACCCCATCGGCAATATCTTCTTTCAACAACATAGCACCGTCCATATCCACATAATCCAACTGTGGAATTAGTTGGGCGATGGCCGAAATGCCTACGGTAGATTCCGTCATACATCCTACCATTACCTTAAGTCCCATTTCCTTGGCCTTCGAAATCATACGGCGTGCGGGGGTTAGTCCACCACATTTGGTTAGTTTTATATTGATTCCGTTAAAATGAAGTGCACATTTTTCTACATCGGTTTCCACTATACAACTTTCGTCTGCTATAACTGGGAGGACACTTTGGTGCATCACTGCTTCCATTCCTGTCCAATCATCGGCTTTGAGCGGTTGTTCTAAAAATTCAACACCCAAATCCTTCAATAAAGGAGCGTTGGCAATTGTTTCCTCCGCTGTCCAGGCACAGTTGGCATCTACCCTGAAAATGGCATCCGTATGTTTGCGCAACTCCCTTACTATATCAACATCGCTATTGGTACCTAATTTGATTTTATATATGGGCCAAGGCATTTCTTTCATCTTGTCCACCATTTTTTCAACGGAGTCCAATCCTATGGTGTAATTGGTTATGGGATAACTACTGTTGTCCGTAATCCATAGTTTATACAATGGCTTCCCGAGTATTTTTCCATACAGATCGTTGGCGGCAAGATCCAATGCACAGATAGCGAAATTGCTCAATTCTTTGGAAACCAAAAACGCATGAAAGGTCTCAGGTTCCTGAAAGTCGAAATTCTCGATTTCCTCCCTGACGTTTTCAATCTCAGCTTGCATGGTTTCAAAGGTTATTTTGTAATAGGGATTGGAAGTTGCCTCCCCATAGCCCGTTTTACCGTTCAGTTCCAGTGCAACGATCATGGAATCCTGGAAATCATGGGATTCCCTAGAAATACTGAAAGTGTGTTTTAGCGGAAGTACGTATTTTTTGATCTTTATTTTCATAACAGTATTTATGGAACGAATATAAAGAAAGATGGTGTATTGGAAAATGAATACCCATTGAAATCTCAATGGGTATTGTAAATTTTAGGATGGGATGGCCACAACCTAAGGATAATCCAGGTTTTAAAGGGCACTGACACTTCCTGAACTCGATTTCTTATGTTCTACGGTAGCATCACCGGTATAGTGTATATTTCCACCACTGCTGGCTTTAGCGGTTAAGGACTCGGACACATTTACCGTTATTCCCGCACCACTACTGGCATTGGCTTCGCAGATTTTGGTGTTTAAATTTCTTGCTTTTATATCAGAGCCGCTACTTGCATGGCCATAAAGGGATTTTGTATCACCGGCCACTTTAATGTCTGCGCCACTACTGGCATCTGCTGTGACCTTTTCGGCCTTTAATTCTATAATTTCCAGACTGGAACCACTGCTGGCATTCAAGTCAATGTTTCGTCCCTTAATTATATTTTTGGTAATCAGGTCGGCACCGCTGGATGTTTCCAAGCCTGTAATTTCGGGTAGTGTAACATAAATATTTTTGGTAGCCCTCCCAATATTTTCAACGGCATGAATTCGTAATCTTCCATTTTTGATATCAGTTCCAATAAGGTCGATTACATTTTCATCGGCTTCAACAACAATTTCAAAATCGTTGCCTTGGGTAACATAAACGTTCAGGCCTTCAGAGGCTGATATTGAGGTGAAATCCGCGTTTATTGTGCGTTGGTCTTCCGTTACAATACCATTTCCCCTCTTGCCGTTTCCAATATTAATATCGAAACCACAGGACGAAAACAAAATTGCCAAGATAAGTGCGATGGTAATTCTTGCTAATGTTGTCATGATTGTTGTTTTTTGATTGAAATAAACACTATGGGTTTATTCAAGGATTGATTAATGATATGTTTAATTAAAAATATTGATTAGGTTGCTTTAAGGGCATTTTAAATTACTGAGTTGTTACAAGAGTCTACCCAACTGTATTTTTATTGATGGCTATCTTTTAATTTTCGTTGGTTTTGAACTGTACACCCTTTTCGTCTATTTTCAGCTTAAAATTATCCCCATCCCCCTTTATATCTATATCAACACCATCTTCGTTGATGATAATTTTTCCGTTGTCGTCATTATCTTCATGATCTTGCCCATCTTCGTCTATTGGACAATCCAAACATTGTAATTCCCCACTGTTATTCATTTTCCAAAGGTATTTGGACATTTCACATCCACTCATGGTACGGTCCAATGGAGCACTAATTTTCCAGCAAGGACTACTATCCCTTTCATATGTCAATACCGTGCCTACTGGGATATAGAGTAATATTCTCACTTCTTGGTCCCGGTATTTATTGTTTTTGGCGGTAGTTAAAAAATCGTCCAGTAATAAAGTATTTCCTTGCAAATCATAATTGTAGATCACTTTATCAGCGGTCTCCGTGGCACTTTTAAAAGAATTTCCATTGGCATTTTTGCGTATCTCGATACGGGCAATGGAGTCTCTAGACATTTTAAGGTTTAGACGAACATCTTCGGAAACAAGTACTTCTTCCCCATTTTCAGTGTAATCCAGAACCACACCGTTTATGCCTATTTTATTGCCATTATTTAGATGGGAACCAGACCTTAAAATGATTTTCATTGGTTGCTCTGGCTGCTGGAATGCCAGTTCCTTCTCCACTGAAACATTGCCCGTATAGGCATGGGCAGCAGCTTGTCTTATCCCAAAAACAGTGAGTAGGATAATGGCAATCAACCAAAGTCCCAAAAGGGTAAATTTCGCAATATTACCTATCGATTTAAGGTTGTTGACCAAAATCTTAAGTCCTAAATACATGAGAAAGAAAAAGGGTATGCCAATGGCAAAAAAGCCTAATAGCGACACCAACCATACCGGGGTGTTGGTAGAGTTCACCATATAGTAAAAATCAATTCCCGGAAGGTGTACAATGTCTAAAATACCTACGGTAAAAAGTCCTATAAACAAGGCAACTATTCCGGCAGCACCTATTATGATGAGTATTATCCCGATAAACTTGCCAATGATCTTAAAAAAAAACATGATGACATCGGCAATGGCATTAAAGAAACTTTTGCTACCATCCTTTACCTTGGTACCCACTTTTTCATAGTCCACACTTTTAACCTTTTCGGCTACATCATCAAAACCCTCCTTTACTTTTTTTTCAATATTACTAATGTTGACCGCCTCACCCCTCATATCCAATTTCTGAGCCGTGGTAACGGCCTCTGGAATGAGAATCCATAAAAGGATATAAATAAATACAAAACCTCCCCAACTAAAAATGGTCAGCAGAATCCATAAAAGTCGAACCCAGAGGGCATCAATCGCAAAATAATGTCCAAGGCCGGCAGATACACCCCCTATATACTTATTTTCTATATCCCTGTATAATTTTCTTACCCTATGTGCTTTTTTTGTGGATTTTGGCTGATCCTCAAAAATGTCCTCGTCCACCATGTAATCTTCGGGCTGTCCCATGATGCCTATTACTTCGTCTACTTCCTTTTCTGTAATTACCTGTCTTTCGTTCTCCATTTTTTCATGGAACAGTTCGGCAATTCTGGACTCTATATCCGCTATGATCTCCTCACTACCACTAGTATTGGCAAAGGAACGTTTTATGGCCTCCAAATAGCGTTGAAGCTTATTGTAGGCTACTTCATCTATATGAAAGAATAAATTGGCCAGATTAATATTTATTGTCTTGTTCATTTCTTAGTTGTTTTTTGTTTTGGTTACGAGGTTTGTCGCATTTCTTAATTCATCCCAAGTAGTATCCAATTCTTTAAGGAAAAGTTTACCTGTTTCTGTTAGGGTATAATACTTTCTTGGGGGACCTGAAGTGGATTCCTCCCAACGATAATTGAGAAGCCCCGCATTTTTCAATCTTGTGAGCAATGGATATATGGTGCCCTCAACCACTAGCATTTTAGCGTTTTTTAGGGTGTCCAGTATTTCGGAGGTATACTTGTCCTCCCCATTGAGAATGGAAAGTATACAGTACTCCAAGACTCCCTTGCGCATCTGTGCTTTTGTATTTTCAATATTCATAGTAGCATGATTAAAATAATTTAACTGTTCGTTTTTTTGATGTCCGCATTTTACTGTTTCACTTCTGATTGATTGGATGAATAAACTCTCTAATTAGTGTGATGAGTACTAATTGTATTTTTTATTATTTAATAAATGGGATGCTTATAGGGTATTTAAAATCCAACCCCTCACTGGTTCGAATAGTGGCCAAGATGGTGTAAACTATATTTACCAAGAATAGTCCCAGCTGTGCAACCCCGGCTATTCCCAATGGCCAAAGAAATTTGCCCAAATGAAATGGCTGAAAGTTGAAATCGAAATTAAGGCCATTGAATTCGTTAAAATTGGCAAAGTTAAAATGGACCAGATGAAATATTTCCGGTATTATCCCAATTAAAAAAGGGATGGTGAAAATTCCAAGGATGATGGAATAGAGTAAAAGACTGATTTGAAAATTCAAAGCCTGTTTGCCATTTTGGTCCACGAAGTTATAATCCTTTTTATTTACGGTCCAAAGTACTAGGGGAAGTAGGAAATTCCCAAAGGGGATGAAATACTTGGAAAACGTAGACGCATGTATTATTGCGGCCAAATTTTTTTCGTGTTTGCTCAGTGTTTCGGTCATTGCTGTATAGTTTGTGTTCCCAGTTATTACTTTGTGCCCTTTACCGTCGGTCTCGATTAAAACAGTTTTAGTAGCTTACTAAAGCTATTTCTAAGGGCTTATCTTATTAAGCCTAATAACTTTCTATGCAAATATATATCTAAAAGAAGGTACTATGCAAAACAAAGTACTAAAATTTAACAATTTATTAACAATTGTAGGTTCGTGCAAATTATATATTTTTGATATAAAATAAACTACAACTATGGCTACCGATGCAAGTAAAATTAACATGTTCAGTTTTTTTAAGCTCCCGGCCGTATGGTGGACAGGAGTACGATTAAGGTATATAGATGAAAAAAAGGCCATAGTCACCGTTAAGCATAGATGGATCAATCAAAACCCGTTTAAATCCTTGTTTTGGGCAGTACAGGGAATGGCGGCCGAACTGACTACAGGAGCTATGGTAATGAGCCAAATCAAGAAAAGTGGTAGAAATATTTCCATGCTAGTAGCCAATAACAATGCCAATTTTTCAAAAAAAGCTACCGGAAAAATTACCTTTACCTGTGTAGAGGGACATCTTGTTTCTGATGCCATTAAGAAAACCATTGAGACCGGTGAGGGGCAGACAGTCTGGATGAAATCGGTGGGGGTTAACGACGAAGGTGTTGTAGTGTCTACCTTTAATTTTGAATGGACTTTAAAGGTGAAAGGATAAGGTGATGATATACACTTAATCAATATATCAATATACCAATATACCGATATACCAATGTGACAGTGAGTCAAGGGCCATGGTATTAATTTATTAGTGGGTAAATATTCCGATGTAACAAACCGGTAATTTTTGACACTAATGGTCAACAAATGAAATTCAATTTATTAAACTTATAGGATGAACGCACACGAAATAGACTATGTAATTTACGGAGAGGAAATGCAATATGTGGAAATAGAATTGGATCCGCAGGAGGCCGTTGTGGCCGAAGCGGGCAGTTTTATGATGATGGATTCGGACATTAAAATGGATACCATTTTTGGTGATGGTTCCAATCAGGATACTGGGGTCCTCGGAAAATTGTTCTCTGCAGGAAAAAGATTGCTCACAGGGGAAAGCCTTTTTATGACGGCATTTTTAAATATAGGCCAGGGGAAAAAGCAGGTAAGCTTTGCCTCTCCCTATCCTGGAAAAATTATTCCGATAGACCTTAGCGAATTTCAAGGAAGGTTCATTTGTCAAAAGGATGCTTTTTTGTGTGCGGCAAAAGGTGTTTCCGTGGGTATAGAATTTTCAAAGCGACTGGGGCGGGGGCTTTTCGGCGGAGAAGGTTTCATAATGCAAAAATTGGAGGGAGACGGAATGGCTTTTGTACACGCAGGTGGTACCACCGCAAAAAAAATTCTAGGTCCGGGGGAAACCTTAAAGGTGGATACGGGCTGTATAATAGGATTTACCAAGGATGTGGATTATAATATAGAATTTATAGGCGGAATCAAAAACACCATTTTTGGGGGCGAGGGATTGTTTTACGCCACATTAAGGGGCCCTGGTACCGTTTACATCCAATCTTTGCCCTTTAGCCGTTTGGCCGGACGGGTCTTGGCTTCCATTCCAAGAGGTGGCAAAGATAAGGGAGAAGGAAGTATTTTAGGTGGTTTGGGCGACCTATTGGATGGGGATAACCGATTTTAATGTAATTAAGAATTGCCTGATATAATTTGTTTAAATATGGATTTTACTTCCCTGTTTCAATTCTTGACCGAGCTCAATCAGAATAACTCCAAAGAGTGGATGGATAAAAACAGAAAATGGTACAAAGAAGTTAGGGATGGGTATATAAGTTGGTTGAACGATTTGGATCTTGCTTTAGCTGCTGTGGACAATGAATACTTTAGTACGCCAGGTAAAAAAGGAATTAATCGGATCAATAATAATTTGATGTTCCATCCCAATAAACCTACCTATAAGGACCATTTTGGGGCTGGTTTGGATAAGGCCCCCAGCACGGGTGATTTTTATATTGAGATAGGGCTGGGGCAGTCCATGTTGGCTGGTGGATTTTGGAGGCCAGATCCCAAAACCTTGCGAAGTATACGCGATGCAATAGATTATGACGGGGAAGAACTGAAAAAAATTCTGAACAAAAAATCATTTAAAGATGCCTTCGGGAATTTGGTAGTGGATGAAACCTTAAAACAGGCACCTAAAGGATTTGCCAATGACCATCCACATATTGATCTCTTGCGCCATAAAACCTTTGCCGTAACGCATCCGTTGACCCGGAAAGAAATATTGGAGTCCAATTTTAAGGAGAAGGTAATCTCAATTTATTTGGAAATGCTACCCTTTAGAAGATACTTGAACAAGGCGGTTACCGTGTGAGGGTGGGCGGTTGTAAAATTGTCTGTCCACGTTGTGCAGGTCGCTCTAATGGTACTAAAGTTAGAACTAGCATCTATCAACAAGTGTAGTGTTCAATGCCTTGGTAGCCAATCCGTTCATTTTGAATAGGCGAAGGAAGTAAACACTGTAGCACAGCAATGGTATATGTTACTTCCCGTTCAGAATCAAGTGCCGCAATAGCCAAGAATTAGCTTTAGAAAAATATTCCATTAGGTTATAGTAAAGTTTGTCATAGCCCCCAATCTTATTTTTTTTATCGTTCCCATAGGTATAAAAATGACTAGTTTTGTAAGGATACAAGAACCGCCTACAAGTGAAAAACGGAAAAGTAAAAAACATCAATAAAGAGCTATTATCCGATAACTGGTATAGGCTTGAAAAGTTGACTTTTGAATATCAGAAAGAGGATGGAAGTTGGGAGACCCAATCCCGCGAGGCCTATGATCGCGGAAATGGTGCTGCCATTTTGTTGTACAACAAGAAGAAGAAAACGGTAATTCTTACACGACAGTTCCGGATGCCTACCTATATCAACGGCAATGATTCCGGGATGATGATAGAAGTATGTGCAGGGTTATTGGATGGCGATCATCCTGAAGACTGTATAAAAAAAGAAACGGAGGAAGAGACCGGCTATAAACTGGACAAGGTGGAGAAGGTCTTTGAATCCTATATGTCACCAGGTTCGGTAACCGAGATCCTTCATTTTTTTATTGGATCATATGATGAAAAAATGAAGATAGGCGAGGGGGGTGGTTCCCAAGAGGAAACTGAAAATATAGAAGTCTTGGAGTTGGACTTTGGTAAGGCCATGGAAATGATATACACAGGTGAAATTAAAGATGCCAAGACTATTATGCTCTTGCAGTATGCAAAAATTAACGGGTTATTCTCCAATGTACAACCATCCCATTATGGAAGCTAAACATAGAATTGCCTTTGGGGGTGGATGCCATTGGTGTACCGAAGCCGTTTATAAATCACTAAAGGGTATAATAAGTGTAGAGCAAGGTTTTGTAGCTTCGGAAGGGGAGGAATCTTCCTTCTCTGAAGCGGTAATTGCGCATTATGACCCAAAAGTCATTAGTCTTGAAGATTTGATTTTGGTGCATTTATATACCCATAAATCTACATCAGACCATGGCATGCGTAAAAAATACCGTTCGGCCATTTATACTTTTGAGACAGTGGATGTTAAAAGATCTACTGGGGCACTGAAAGAATTTCAGAAGAATTTTAAAGATCCCTTGGTAACCAAAGTCCTACCGTTCAGGAAATTTAAAATTTCCGATAAAGCCTTTCAAAACTATTACTTTAAAAATCCATATAAACCATTCTGCCAAACCCATATTGTTCCAAAACTAGACTTGTTGATGTTGAAATTTGCGGACAAAGTAGATCATAATAAGGTCTTCTTGGGTCAATAACGGTCCCTGATCATTTCAAAGATAGATTCCATATGTTGTTTTACCTCACTATTGCCATGGGTAAAATGGTTGTTCATAAAACTAAATATCAAAGTCTTTCCAGATCGCGTTAGAAGATATCCACTAAGACAATAATTATTTCCCAATGATCCTGTTTTGGCGTAAATATATGGGCGTTCATCACCATGGAACCCGTTTTTTAAAGTCCCTGTTAGGCCGCCGACAGGGAAAAAGTTGAATAATCGCTCCCTAGGTATTTCTTGGTACATTTTATTAAGTACATACACCATTGTCCCTGGTGTAAATAAATTGTAGCGTGAAAGCCCGGAACCATCTACCCATCTTGGGGGCTGTTCCAGTTCCTGTAAATAATTCTCCAAAATATATTTTCTGGCCCTTGCACTGTTCAGTGTATCCGAAAGGGTAGAGGAGCTTAAAATTAATAATTGTTCTGCAAGAAAATTATCACTTACCTTCATCATTCGCTTGTATAGGGAATCTGAGGAAACCCCGTACAACACCTGTTTTACCTCCTTCGGCATCTTTTGCACAATATTGACCTTTTTAAGCAGGACTTCTTCCAATAGATTTTTTATCAGGGTGCTATCAATCATAAAAGGACTTTCCAAGGTATCTTTTCTCTGAGGGTCAAAATAAAAGGTATTACTGTACAATTCTCTATTTATTCCGTATTCAATGGGCACTACTTGGTTTTTGAAATGTTCTGGGGTAACCGTTATACCCTCTGTATTCTCAATGGTTACAACGTTGCCGTAAATAGGAATTGCACTTCTTTCCGGACTAAAATAGAGGTCATAATCTTCCCAGGCCCAACCCGGACCATACTTGCTTTCCTGAAAATTATTTAAATAAAGGGATATGTTCTTATGGTTCTGGGCAAATTTTATTGCGGTACTGTCACCGAAATAGGGATGCAACAAGGTGGGGTCGCCTGTGCCTTCCATATAAAGGGTGTCATTTTTAACAATATATTTTAGGGCCGGAATCCTTTCTGGCAAGATTTTAAGGGAGGTATACAGGGTAATAATTTTGGTATTGCTTGCCGGAGTAAAGTACTTTTGGCTATTGTGGCTATACACAGTATCCTTTTTAATAGGATCGTAAACCAACAGCCCCTGAAAGTAATTATTCGGCGTTTCCGAGCTTATGCGTTGTTGAATGTTATTTTTTAATTTTTTGTCATTTAGTGTTTTACAGCTAAATAGGTTCATTGAGGTGCCAAACAAAATTAACAGCCCAAGAATCCTCGTTATATCTAAAAAGGGGATTTGAAAGTGTGCATTCATCGACTTTAACATCTTTTTATCTATTATTTAACGGAAAGACAGCAATAATATATACCTTTTATTGGTTATCTTAGTCCAAGCAACCTAAAATTATTAAAAATATGGCAAGAGCTATGTTAGAGTACACTAAAACCGTACTGCAAAAGGTTAGTTTTGATACAAAGTTATTTTGCAAAGAACTAGAGAAAGCAGTGACTAGACTATTACCATTTGAAATAGAAGAATTAAAACTCTGGTTGAAGCAGTTCATTAATGATAAACCAGAATTACAACAAAGCTTACTTTATTTGAAAGCATAGACATAAGCTACCTTAAATTGGTAGCTTTTATTTTAATCATTCCTAGTGTGCAACTTTGTTTTTCTTAAAACTTCTCACATACTAAGGATCAGGAACAATTATTGTGTTTATGAAAAAAAGGGATTAATTTGATCAGTGGTGTTTTTTTGAGCAACAGTTTTAATTAATAGGAGCAATTTAGTAAAACCAATGATTAAATTATTCTTTCATTTTCTTTGCTTGTCCAAAGAAAACGAAACAAAAGAAAAGACCCTTCTTCGCTAGGTGGTCCCTAAAATCTCTGGATTTTAAGGACCGATGCCATGGCCTAAATTATTTCCAAGGCTTCAATAATTCTTAACGGCCATGCCATCTCCACGACGGAAGAAGAACGACCAAACCATAGACCTTGAGGGCAATGCCAAAGGTTTTTAATAACGGAAAATGACTTATCCCCACATGAAGGTTGACGCAACAAAAGGACTGGCCTATTTTCAATTTCGTCTTAAATCAAGTGGTTTTCACATTGGAAGGTGGAAGGCGTCCATAGAGCATTTCACCCAAGTGAAAGCGGCCTGGACGCCGGGGCTGTGGAAAGTGCGTAGATTTAAAGAAATTTAAAATCAGCCTAGCGTTTTTTGGTTCGTTATTTGAGCGATGCAAAAAATGAACAGGACACAAAAATGAGATAGTAGATTATTTCTTTTTCTAATTCACACACAACTTTTGGGATTGATCCCATACTAAGGACAACTATTTTGGTAAGTTGCACCGTATATAATGGCGGGACCCCCCAATATTGTATATATGAAATATTTAACCTACGTATTTGTTCTATTCCTTTTTAGCTGTGGGAAGGACGAGGATACCTTGCCCTTAATTGCCAATGATCTTCTAGGAATATGGCAATTGGAAGCCACTAAAATTAGCCCGGGCGATATAGTTGAGAATTGGACAACTGTAATGAACGGACCCATATTTGAATTTAAGGCCAATGGTTCCTATACCCATAATGAAAAGGCTTGTGGCGGTATTGTTAACGGAATTTACAGTACAAGTGAAAGTGTTTTGACCCTGCGATATCATTGCGAAAACAATGCCATTGAAACCATTTTTAATATGGAATTCACCGAAGGAAAACTTATACTATCCAATGTAGGCTGCATTGAGGAATGTTCCTATAAATATAGAAAAATAGAATAGTTATTTGTTTAAGGGACTAATGATCTTTACATCTTGGAAAGCAATAGCTCCTCTTACCACACTGGCAATAACATCATATAATGCTTCTGTAATTTGAACTTTGAGCTCACTTTTGTGGTATATTAGGCTTACTTCCCTAGCAGGAGATGGATTTTTAAAGAATTTAAGGTTCTGCTTCTTTTTATCATCCAGTTCAATAGTATTTAGGAAGGGTAGGAGGGTCATCCCCAATCCTTCATTGGAAAGGTTGATCAGGGTCTCGAAACTACCGCTTTGTAATTGAAAGTGCTCTTCATCGTAATTTTTGGTGGCATTGCACAAATTTATGACACCATCCCTAAAACAGTGTCCGTCACGCAATAGCAGCACATCCGAAATTTCCAAATCTTCCGGGACTAATTCCGATAGTTTTCCCAATCTATGATTAGGGGGTACATACCCCACAAAAGGTTCATAATATAGGGGGCGCTCCTTAATAAATTCAATTTCCAGCGGTGTAGCTGCAATGGCAGCATCTATATGGCCATCTTGAAGGTTGCGGATCAAATTTTCGGTGTTTTGCTCCTTGATGATCAGGTTTACTTTGGGGTATTTTTTTATAAAGGTCTTAAGGAACATGGGCAATAAGGTAGGCATAATGGTGGGGATGATACCAAGGGTAAACTCACCGCCTATAAAACCCTTCTCCTGATCTACTATATCCTTTATACGGTTGGCCTCATTGACAATGTTCTTGGCCTGGGCAACTATTTTGGCACCAACTTCCGTTATGGTAATCGGTTTTTTGCTCCTATCGAAAATTAATATGTCCAATTCGTCCTCCAGTTTTTGCACCTGCATACTCAAGGTAGGTTGGGTAACAAAGCTCTTTTCGGCTGCCAAGGTGAAGTTTTGATACTCGGCAACGGCTAGTACATATTGCAATTGTGTAATGGTCATGAAGTATTATTTAAAGTGATAAAATTAGGAAAACTAAAAACAAAACCTAAGCAGAAGGACCCTTACTTATAAAATCTTTTTCCTGCCCTGAAATTATATAAGGGACGTTGGGTTGGTTTCGGTATATCAGTGGTTTTAATCAGTAATGATGTTTTCCGCTTCTATCCTTTTGTTATTGATGAAATCGTATAGCGTCAGCCTTCTCAAAGTGTAGTAATCTGTCCAGAAATTTTCCAAGGAATTCAGGTATTCAAGTTCTGCCTTGTCTTTTTCCTGTTGCGCCAAATTTAGATCTGTAATGGTAATTTTTCCTAGAATATATCGCTCTTTGGTAATCTGATAGCGTTTAATGGCAATTTCTTTGGCTTTTTCCGAAGTGGATAGAAAATCCCTTTTACTGGACCAATTTAAAATATGTAGGTAAATCTCCTGTTCAAAAGCCTGCTGTTCTTGTTTTATATTTGTTTCTACCAAACCTAAATCGGCCTCTCCCATTTTTCTTTCGGATTTGGAGACCCCCCAATCAAAAATAGGAATACCCAATCTCACGGATACTCTTTGTTGTCTATCATAGTCTTGAAAGAGCGCGTCATAATCCTCGGCTCGCTTATTTAATCCGAAATTGGCATTGACATTAATTTCCAGCCTATTGTTACCTTTTATTTGAGCAAGGTTTCTTTCGGCCTCCAAACGTCTCCTTCTAAATTCAATAACGGATTTCCTGTTATGGGTAGCTTCATCCAGGGCAGTTTGTACACTTACCTCAAAATCTACCAATTTCTCTGGAATGAACAGTTCTATGTCCTCGGTTTTCAGTTCCAGATATCTGGCCAGGTTTTGGGAAGTCCTTTTAAGTAGGATCGTATTTGTGGTAACCTCATTTTTCGAATTTAGATGTCCCAGTTCCATCTGCAATAACTCATTTTCAGCAATCTTTCCAATTTCGAACCGTCCTTTGGCAATTTGCAATAAGGTATCCTGGGTAGCCAAATTTTTCTTGGAATTTTTTAACCTCATTTGGGCGGTCAATAGTCCAAAATAGCGCTGGCAACTGCTTAGGGAAATATCTTCCATACGCTCAATAAATTCGCGCTTGGATTCTTCAAATTTTAAAGGTTCTATTTGCCTGTCCCACTTATAAGGATTAAAGAACAAGGAATTTTGATAGTAATTTACGGAAAAAGGGGTGAGGGAGTAATTGCTGTTTTCATCTGCGCCAAAGCGATCTATTCGTTGGATTTGTGAATTAAGGGAAAGGTTTCCTCCGGTAAAAGGAATACGCTGGTCTATGGACAAAGTCCCATCTATCCTGGATTGATTTTGATTTACGAAAATATCCTGGCCTTCGTCATTGGTAATCCTTGTAATGGATTTGGAATAATCCGGCAAGGTGGCCGATAATCGAAATTGTGGTAAAAATTGGGCTACATAAGTTCTGTATTTCCAATAACTGGCTTGTGATTGGTTTAATACGGCTTGATATTCTGGGGAGTTTTTTTTTGCCAATTCAATGGCCTCTGTTAGCGTTAGCTTTTTGGTCTGTCCCAGAACAATAAGGTTTGAACACAGGAATAACAACACAATACATTTTTTCATTTTGGACTATTTTGATTGATAAAATGGGGGAGGGTATTTATGTTTGATGCTATTGGGGTTTCCATTATTCACGTCTTATGGCTTCTATGGGATTTTTGTTGGCGGCCGATTTGGCAGGTAAAACTCCAAACGCCAGCCCTATGAAGGTGGCTACAAAAAAAGACAAAACAATGGAGTTCAATGAAAGAATGGTTTCAATACCCGTTGCCAGTTCCAATCCATACGATGCCACGATTCCCAATATTATGCCTATTATACCTCCGCCCAAACTGATGAGGACGGATTCGGATAAAAACTGTAGAATTACATCTTGCTTGGTGGCACCAATGGCCCTCATGATACCTATCTCTTTAGTTCGTTCCAGTACGGAGGCCAACATAATATTCATAATGCCTATACCACCAATTAGTAGTGATATCCCAGCAATAACACTGAGAACAATATTGAATATCTGTTTAGTTTTCTGCTGTTGTTTTAGCAATTGTATAGGGATGGTAATTTCAAAATCCAACACCTCGTTATGTTTTCTTTTGAGAAGTTTACTCAATACTTCCGCAGTTGCTTTAAGCTCATTGGAGTTATTTACCTGTACCGTTAATTTATCCAATTGGTGGTAATTGCCCCTAGGAATTTTTTTCTTGGGCCCATTATTGGCACCACTAATGATGATCATACCTCCGCCACTAAAATCCAGGGGTTGTTCCGATATGATCTTTCTATCCTTATATCGAACCAAAAAGGTCTTTACAGGAATATAGATATCCTGGTTAAGGTCTCGAATTCCCAAATTCTCCTGTGCCTTTTCAGAAATGAGTTTTTCCTCTATTATGCCAATAACCTTAAGCCAAACGTCCTTTACCTTGATTTGCTTACCAATGGCACTTTCACCTGGGAACAACTTCTTTTCTACCTTTTCACCAATGATACAGACTGAAGAAGCATTTATCAAATGTTCTTGGGAGAAGTTGCTTCCTTTTCCTAAATGAATATTGGAAGTTTCAAAAAAGGAGTTGGTGACCCCTATTAATTTCACCGAATTTTGCCTACCCTTATTAATAACATAGGTTTCTAAAATTATTTCCGGACTAATGGCTTTTATAGTAGGAATATTATTGGCTATACTAGCTACATCCAAGAGATCCAAACCTTTGGAGAATCGTGTGGTTTCCTGTGCACCTTCCTCGTCCTCACTACTGCTTTCATCCTCTTCATCAGGTATTGGTGTTACTACAATGTTGTTGACGCCTACCAGTTCCAATTGCGCCAGAATTTCCTTTTCCGCCCCATTGCCTATGGACAGCATTGTAATTACTGCTGCCACACCAAAAATGATACCCAATGCTGTTAAAAACGTTCTAACCTTGTTGATCGTCACCACGCGAATGGCTTCCCTGAAATTGGAGACAACCTGTTCTAGAAGTATCTTGTCTATCATGAATCTAATTTAAAGACAGTATGCCCTTTTCTTCCAATCCTTCTGGTTTGCTCAGATACACAACTTCGTTCTCATTTAAACCCTTTTTTACAATTACCACATCCAAATTGGATTCGCCCATCTCAATTTCTTTTTTATCGATGGAGAGGCCGGACTTGGCGTACACAAAACTTATGGAATCTTGGGAAAATACGGCTTCCAACGGTATCATTAGAACCTCTTCTTCCTTATGGATCAGGATTCTATTGGAGGTAGTCATCCCAGGCCTGACATTTTCATTATTCTCGTCAAAGTTTATCAGTACCTGAAATAACTTAATATCCGACCCTCGTTTTTCTTCCCCAACATTGGCCACGTTGGTAATGGTTCCTTTGACCGTTACATCTGGAAAAGCATCAAAACCGATAATTACAGGAAGGTCTTTTTTTATCTTTCTTATGTCTACCTCGTTGGCATAGGTCTTTGATTCCATTTTTGTAAGGTCGGGTAAGGTTGCTATTGCGGGGTCCCACATGCTAATGGACGACCCAACCTTTCTTTTGGTCCCATCCCAGTTTTTAGCGTAGGTTACCATTCCATTGGCATCGGAATGAATGGTGAAGGATTTTTGAAGATTCCTGAGTTCCTCCAACATTTTGCTTATTTTGGATACTTCAGTTCCCACTTCCACCATCTTGGCCATGGCTTTTTGTTCCTTAATTTTGTAATCCTCGGTTTTCTCCTTTAAATCCCGTTCTAATCGCTCAATATTGATCTCCAACTTTTTTATGGTAGCAGGTGGCTCATAAATAGACTGTTTAAGCTCCAACTTATTTTCTTGGATATCAAATAGCAAATCTTTTATGGCTGTCCGTTCCTGTTTTAAGGTTAGGGTTGTGTCTAACTGCTCTTGAGTGTATTTGGACTGGGCAGTTTCCAAATTTAATTGTGCATCCAAAATTTGTTCATTCACCTCCGAGGGATCCAATCGGCCTACATAATCGCCTTCCTTTACCAGGGAACCTTCCGGAATTAGGTCTTGAATTTTAACATCCCGCAGTTTAAATTTCCGTATGTCGTCCGGGCCATTAATTTTTTTTAAACTGGTAGATTGGGCCTCACCTGAAATGATAACTTCATTTAAGAATTCGCCTTTGACCACTTTGGTGGTAATGGCTACATCTTCATCTGCAGTATTCCCGAACAAGGTGTAACCTGCAAGAATAAGAACAATTGGGATACCGAATAGGAGTAGTTTCTTTTTATTCATTGTTAGGTGGTTTAGTTAAAGGGTGGGGGACTCAAATTTAATCCAGTACCTCTATATACAAGAGATTATTGTGTTATTATTTTCTTAATTAATCATAAAAATATTTGCAAAAGGATTTAAAATTTAAATTACATTGAAAATTTATGTTAAATTATTGGTATTATCATCAATTATCGTACCAATGATAAACCTTACTTTTTTCCTATCGTATATTACTATACACTTATAATAACTATCAATAAATTAAAGCTGCATCAGGAGGGGTTTTTTTGTAATTTAGTGGTATAACAAAAAAGATATAATATGCAATTAAACAGTATAGGTTTGGATGTTGCCAAATCAAAATCGATAAGTAAGGATTTAAATCAGTTATTGGCCAATTTCCAACGCTATTATCAGAATCTTAGGGGAATTCATTGGAATATAAAAGGGAAGCGATTTTTTGACCTCCATATCAAATTTGAAGAATTGTATACCGATGCCAACACCAAGGTAGATGAAATTGCGGAACGTATACTTACGTTGGGAGGTGTTCCTTTACACACCTTTGAAGATTATATTAGTAGTTCAAAGGTACCTGTTGGTAAAAACATAACGAAGGATGAGGATGCTATAAGACTTATTGTTGATTCATTGTCCCAGTTACTTGTAATAGAAAGGAATATCTTGGATGCCTCGGACGAAGCTTCGGATGAAGGTACCAATTCTATGATGAGCGAGTTTATTACCCAGCAAGAAAAAACTGTCTGGATGATGAAAGCTTGGTTGGCCGAGGAAATTTAATCCACAGGATTATGGCTCTCTTAATACGGGGCCATAGTCTATGAATGGATTTTAGATTTTACAGATCATCCCCAGTATGGATTCTTTTGACATGTGATGTCCAAAGTACTTTCCATCTTGGGGATGATTATTGTTTTTAGGAGGTTCAATCCAAAAAATGCCTATCGAATGAAAAGGGGTAATCAAGATCGGTATTTACCGTAATTTTTACAGCCGTATCACGTCCATCTATTTGTAAGCGGGTAATATTTTGTTCCTTCCAAGGCTTATCCTTTATCCAAAAATGGCCATCGCCCTGAACCATTAGAACCGGTTTGTTAAATGTATCTGCGGCAGATCGAAACAGATCCGTAAAGGTTTTAAACTTATCGGGACCACCTTCCACCATATTTGCATGGCCAAAGACCACCATGGCAGACACCTTGGATTTTTTTTCTGCCACAAGTTTTTTGATCCATAGACCATTTTGGGTCAGTCGGTTTTTCCATTCCAAGGAATCATGTACTTTGCTTCCTACCAGGTTAAGACCAACAAACAAAACCTTCCCCGATTCCCAACTAAAATTTTCCTTACGTCCGGACTGATAGGTTACCGTTGGCTCAAAACGCCAATTTTCATTAAAATGAAGGAAGTACTTATTCCAGTATTTCAATCCTTGTTGTGGATCCGTACAGTCGTTATATTCATTGTCTCCCAAGACGATAAAGGTGGGTACCTCAAAGGTCTTTAGGATACTGGAAACTTCCTGATATACATTTTCGTCGCATTCCAGGGCACCTGGTTTTATGTCTCCAACATGAACAACAAATTCGGAAGGATCCATGTTATTGTGTTTGTAAATAATATCGATCAATCCATCACGCTGTTTTTCATCGTAGGGAACATCGCCAATAGCTGTAAAGGAGATAATAGTGTTCTCTTTGGTTATGTCATCATTTGTAGATTTGGAAAATTGGCCGTTCTTGCATGAAAAAAGGAACAAGACCATTCCCCAAAAAATCCAATGTTTACAATTGGGTTTTTTGAATTTAGGACCTATGATAGTATTTGGCATGATAAGGCGGAACCGTAAAAAATTAGATCTTAAATATAATTTAATTACGGGGTAAATTATCTTATTTCTGCATTTTTAAATAATAATCAGTGGAATGTTTACCAGAACCATAAAACAGAAAGAATACACATACCAACAAAGTAATGGAGGCCAAGACTAAGTTTCTTGTATTCATTTCCCCTAAAAAATTTACCACTACCGCACCTAAAAGAATCGGTAATTGTGCCAATACCGCCCAACGGGTCAGTAAACCTATTACCAATAAAAAACCACCTACAAAATGTGCCGGTGCCACATAATGCATAATCAACATACCTCCCGAAATGTCTTGGAAGGGTTTAATTATTTCTGCCATTTGTTGATGATTGGACATAAAATCCACCCCTTTCAAAAATAGAAAAACACCCAATGCAACCCTTAATAAATCCAAGGGATAATAAGTATGTGCATTGGCCCATTTGTTTAAAGATTTAATGGTCGCCATAATTGTAATATTAATGATGCCTATTCTAAGGTACTCATTTTTAATGAAATATAAAAAAATTGATGGAGGCTATTTAACAACTAGTGTGTATTTCAGGCTTATTTTGTTGGGAACTGACCTGTACCCAAAATGGATAACCCGAACTTTGGCAGCCCCTAGAATTTTTAAACTCCAAGTTCTTCCGTTTCTGCTATACTGCCGCTTGGACGTTTCAATAGCATTTTAAGACAAACCTATAGACTACTATTGTTCAATGGATGTGGATATGTTTATTCCAGGAAGCTTCAGGGCACTACATTGGCAATATCTACTTTGTCGTCATTAGGCTTCCAATGCCCAAGTGCAAAAAGCTGAAGAGGAAGTATCAAAGCTTTGAGCCTGGAATTGTACAAATACATGTGTACAGAAATAAATAGGAGGTACCCCTACTGAATTTTAATAAATTGAAGCAAGGTTTTACAACTTGGTTACATCGATCTTAAAAAGATTGGCAGCATTCTTCCAAAGGATAAGTTCTTTCTTCTCTTCAGGTAGATCCAATTGTTTCATAAAATTGAGATAGGAATTCATATTGGATATAGGCCAGTCCGTACCATACAAGAGATACTGTGGATTTCCGGCGTAGGTAATCATTTCCTCCAATTCATTTTTCATAAACCTCTCAAATTTATATGAGAAATTGCCCAATACCAGCCCAGAAACATCGCTATAGACATTTTTGTTCTTGTAAACCACCTCCATACAATCTTTTATCCAGGGATTGCCCACATGGCAGATGACTATTTTAAGGTCCGGAAAATCTACGGCTACATCATCTATGTGTATGGGGTGGGAGTATTTGATTCTTCCCGTTGGTGAGTAAGTGTCCCCGGAATGAAACATAACCGGGATGTCGTATTCCACTGCCATGTCATAAACTATTTGTAGCCTTTTATCATTAGGGTAGAAAGGTTCATAGCCTGGGTAAAGTTTTAGGCCTTTTATCAGCCCCTCATCCAGAAATTCACTTATTTCCCTTAAGTCCCTATGGGTGTAGTTCAAATAACTGATGCCCGCAACCACCCCAAGATTATCCCGTCCACTAATGGCCTCCACAACCTTCTTGGTACTGGGCCTATGTTCGTTTACCTTATAGGAGGATAACACCAAAGAATAATCTACCTTATTTTCCTGCATGGTTTCGGTTAGTAGGTTTAGGCATTCTTCCAGGGAGACTACCCTGTCTTCATGGTAGTTGTTGATATGTGTGTGGACGTCTATTATCATAAAATTTCAGTTATATTTTTAGGGATATTTCCTTTTTTTTTCAAAGGGTTTCATAGGTAACAGTTTGTTTTTTAGTGTTCGGCAGTAGTTATGTATTTGGAATTTTTATAATTTGTCCGACTTATTATATCCTCTTTTTTCCTGATTCTTTTTGGTTTCGTGAATTGTAATTACCATGGCAATAATCAACAGTATCAATGATATAATCCGGCCCCAAAAAACAAAGTCCCTTTTGTCCCAAGAGCTGATGAAATTCACAATGATCAGTATGGTACTGGCAACAATTACAAGCAGGGGATAGTTTATTTTTCGCATTGGCCTATCATTTTTTCTGGGTGTTTGGATTATTAAGTCTAACGACCTTTATACATTCATTGTTGAATTCCACATGGTACTGTTTTCCTTTCTCTTGTAATACTAGTTCAAACTCGGAAGGAAAGGCTTTGTCATTGGTAGGGAACCATCTTCTATGGGCTTTGTCAATACATATAAATAATCCATATTCATCCCCCATGGCACAAAAATTTCCAAACCCTCCATCATAGATCCCAATTCCCATAGCATCCCTTAAGATACTAAAAACGTTTTCAATATTACTAGTAGGGATTCCAATTTCCGAAATTCCCAGGAACAGTTCCGGTCCAAAATTCCGTTCCGATCCATTTCTTAAGTTTTTACGCGCTATAAGCTCCACAATATTTTTGTCCGGGTCGTAAAAGTAGATGGCTCTTGCATTCCAGGCCGTGAAATTGATAATGTCATCTTGGCCGTCTTTCAAAATGGTCAGTCTGGATTTGAGCCATAGCAATGCTTCTTCCTCTTTATTGGCAGGGATATTGATAGCAAAATGATAAGGTGTAGCCGTTTTTTTTAGTTCAAAATGGAGTAGGGTATGGCCAATTTGAAAGGAAATATTTTTGGGAGATTTTTTCACTACTACCAATCCCAACACTTGAGAGTAAAACTCAGCTTGCCTCCCAATATGGGAAGTGTATAGGGTCAGTTCCTTAATCTTCATTCTTAGGTTATCTTAGCCGGCAATGTAAACTACCTCGGGGCAAGCCCGCGAGACATTCGGAGGAAACGAACTTTAATTTTCGAGGCAAGCCTCGGGGTACTATACCCTTTGGCGGTGCCAATAAATGGATCTTAGATCAAACTTCTGCTTCCCCTAAGATAATAAATATTGAACATTCAACCTGTACATAGGTTACGGAAAGTTAGGAGACTATTCGCAAATACTACAGTTGGAGTCACCTGTAAGTTTGCCCGCCACATTTATTTCAAATTTACAGCATTCATTAAAGTTATGGATAAGAAGTGATTTTGCACGTCTAATCCTTGCTTTAACGTTGGCCAAGCTAATTCCCAATTCTTCTGCCGCTGCCCTTTGGGTTTTGCCCTGTAGGTACACCAAATGAATTGCTTCTTTGTAAGCTTGGGGTAAGTTGGTTACAAACCGATCAAAACAACAGAATTCCTGATGACCGTCGTTAGTGGATGAAATTTCATACCTAGGGTTATGATGCACGGCTTTGGAGGTAAGGTGGTAATGATTGGCAATTTCATTTCTAACAATAGTAAATACCCATGCCCTAACTTTTTCCGAGTCCTTTAAGGTGTTTATTTTTTGATGGATTTTAAGGAAGGCGTTCTGAATTATCTCTCTAGTTGCTTCCTCATCTTTTACTTTTTTCAAAATAAAAAAGTAAATTTCGCTATAGTGTTTTTTCCAAATGTCTGCCGTTTCAATCTTCATAAGTATAATATACGAGGTTGGCCTTGAAAGACCAACCTTTTTTTAACAACATTCACATTTGCTACAATCGCATTTACTGCAAGGACAATTTTTTTCCAAACAGTTCTCACAATTACATTTGGTGCATTCGCATTGGATACATTTACAATTATTCATTTCTAAAAGATTTAAAGTTTATTAAGGAGACCAACTTTGGCCAAAAAGGATACAAAAAAATGGGTGATTTTGTGTGATATTTTGGCAGGTTGATAAAAGATAAAGGCTAAACACGCTTCAGGATTATATTCTTACGAGAATTACCCCTAAAATTTCCATGATAGGATGTCCAATATACTTTGTAATCATTACCGTATATAAAAAACACTGAAGCTCAAAAAATATTTTGTCTTATCCTTTTCGGTTGCACGGAGACACTGGTAACCACCTCAAAATCAATGATGCCCAAAACCAATTCCTCCTGGGTAAGTACCTCTACTTTCCACAAGCCTTCCTTTATATTGTTCTTGTAGGTATATCCCCTATAACCGCCATCACGCCCTCCAGTAATATCGTAACCAATATCCTCTATAATTTCCCAGTCCTGGGTAGCATCATTATACCATTTCCAACGATGAAAAACTGTTTTCTTTAAGCTGGTAGGAGCAAATATGGATGAAAACACATATACATTTTCATTGGGTTTCTGTATAAATTTTAGTCTGTGCTTTCTCCAGAACACATACCAATCATCCGTTTCGTAGGTAACAAGGTAGTTGTTGTTGTCTTTTGTAACTTGATGGGCTACTATGCCATTGCTTAGGGCTAGGGGTACCGGTGGGATAAGCTTGAAAAAATAGAATGTGTTGATAATAATGTATATGAAAAACACAATCCCTATGAGTTTCCCCAGGTGTATTTCGGATCTTGTACTTGGACTTGCACGATAAATAATAGCGATAAGAGCCAGCGTACTGAATAAACTTAAGAGACCCGAAAGTATAAAAATATTGGGACTCATTTCCTTGATCAGCACAGGCACCATAAAGGTAAAAAAAGTAAAACTGATAAAAAAATATACACTGAATTGTAAGTATTTATTGGATATTCTTTTTTTTAGAATTTCATTTGCAAATAATAGTACAAGGAGTATGATCAGGAAGAAGACCGTTTTGGACATGGATACGCTACGTGAAAAATAAATAACATAGGCACTGGAGAGTCCACCAAAGAAAAATTGTATGGCCAATGGATAGTATTCTTTAAACCTATCAAGTATGGTATTGTTCCATTTACCATCATCGGCTAGGTTGTAAAGATAGAGGGTAATGGTCAACGAGGTCATGTGCAGGCAGAGTACGCTAAGGTCGTATAACCTATCTATGCGTCCTAAGGTAAGGGTGTCAAATATAAACCCCCCAATGAAAAATAGGATGGGAGCGTATTTTTCATGCTTTCTGATAAATCCGAGTAACCGGCTATTCCTAAACTGTACCAAGCTTCTTTTCATCCCATTGTTGAATACGTAAATTTATAGCACAAAAGGCAATTTCAATAACCCGTATCAACAAGTTTTTGCTTCTACCACCTTAAGATTTGGCGTAAATTAATTTTATGATCTAATTAAGGAAACCTTATTTTCCACCGTATAACTTATAAACTTCCGTTCCTGCGCTAAGAAAGGCTCCCGTACCATAAACTTCAGTCTTGTCGGCCCAAGCCTTGCCAGGTGCGGCACCAATAGGCTGAACATAACCTAGCATGCCTTCAGGGGTAACATGGCTTATTAAGGTGTTCCATCCCTTCTTTACAGAAGGGGCATAAGTGGTCTTATCCAAAATGCCCTGGTTTATGCCCCAGGCCAGACCATAAACATTAAATGCGGTTCCACTGGTCTCTGGAGTGGGATAAAATTTCTGCCCCAATAAACTCATAGCCCAGTGGCCTTCGGGCGTCTGGATTTTCAGGAGTTTGGCAGCCATTTTTTTGTATATATTCAGGAAATATTTGTACTCCTTGCTTTGAGGATCCAATTCGTTCATTACATTAACGAGTCCGGCAAATACCCAACCGTTGCCCCTGGACCAAAATATCTTAGTGCCGTTGTCCAATTTACCCATATAGTTTTCGTCCCTATAGTATAGGCTTTCTTTTTTATCGAAAAGAAAATCGGTGGTGGCTTTGAATTCTGTCAACATGAAATCCAGGTATTTTTTATCACCGGTTACATTATACAATTTTGCCCAGACTGGTGGGGACATAAAAAGGGCGTCACACCAATTCCAACGATCCTGGTGAAAAGGGGTATTCCAGTGAAGGGAACTTTGCGAAGGATGGTACATTATAAAATTAAACTGTTCTTTGGTGGGTTCTATCATAGCCTTGTCCTGATACTTTCTGTAAAGATCAATATACAATTGCCCAACGGTATGATCATCTGCATGGTATTTTCTACTGTGCAATTGCCATTCATGCTTTTGCCCAATGTCTTTGAGCCACTCATAATATTTGTCATTATTGGCCATAGCCGCCCATTTTACCATTCCCACGTACAAGGCCCCGTTGGTCCAATCCAAAGGGTGATGTGGTTTGTCATGTCCACTGTACAACCCCTGGAAATTATCTATCTGCCAGTTGGCCACTTTTTCCATGACTTTGGTAACTTCGGACGGATTTATTTCCTGTGCATGTGTATGCGCAGTTAAAACGAGCATTAGAAAAGCTATTATAGTATTTGATTTGTTCATTGGTAAAGTATTTTTGTGTTGAATATTCTTACGCTATTAGACAGGCAAGATAGTAAAAATAATGTACCACTGAATTGTGAAATTAAGGTCGGTACCTCCTTATAAATTTAATGAGGATGATAGGTATCGGGGCAATATATTGTAAAACCCGGAATTGGGATGAATTATAATTTTAGAATGTATAGGGCAACAATGGTACTATTTACTTTTTGATAGGGCGGTAAGGACCTGCATTGCTTTTTCCGAATCTTTGGTATCCACAAAAATGTGGTCGTGGTAATATCCGGCAATGACATTGCAGCTTATGTCATTTTTGGTCAAAGCTGCGGAAAACGCGGCAGTTAAACCAACTGCTTCCAAAGAGGAATGAATTTTTAAGGTAATCCAAGAGGCTACGTATTCGTAGGGAAGCTGTAAGTGGTCTGCCTTGATCTTATCGATTATAATAGTGGTCCCTTCATTTTCCTTGAACTCACCTATCGTATCCTTTCGATCCACGGTACTTATATCATCCACTGTACAAAAAACGTACTCGCCCTTATTTAATTGGGGAGACATGTTATTTATTAACTTAGACATATTGGTTTCTCCAATCATCTATTTTAAATTTTTGAGGTACATAAATAATAGCCTATTCAATTGAAATATAATGTTCACTTTTAATTAATTACCATGTTTGGTATCAACTTTCCCAAAAGGAATGGATTTGAATCCCCATTACGCAGTGGAAATATCTATAATCCAACATTTATTTTATGGGCCCGTTGTTGTCCAATTAAAGCCAATTCAGTGGCTAGGAAACAATGGTCTTGGGTCATAGCGGTTTCCGTTCGTTGCACCACATCGTTTACCAATTGTTCGCCATAGGGCATATAGATATTGGAACAATCGTAATATTTTGTTTCTTTCTGGTTCACTAAAAATAGGTGATTACCACCTTCTCGGCCTGCAATGTCTATATATTTTCTCATTTCTATATAGCCTTCAGTCCCCAAAATAAAGGTACGGCCATCCCCCCAAGTGCCCAGGCCGTCAGGTGTAAACCAGTCGATCCTGATGTAGCCGGTAGCGTGCGGACTTCTTACGCTCATATCCCCAAAATCCTGGTAGGTAGGATTATGTAAATTCTTAAAATTTCCAATTTGCGAATAATTGACTTCCGCTTGTTGGGAGTTGGTGTAAAAAAGAAATTGATCGCACTGGTGGGAACCTATATCACATAAGATTCCTCCTGCTTTGTTAGGATCAAAAAACCATTCGGCACGAGTTTCGGGTCGCATACGATGGGGCCCTAGTCCAATTGTCTGAACAACCTTTCCTATAGCTCCTGCGCTTACTAGTTCTGCAGCTTTTACAGAGGCCGGATTTCCTAAGCGCTCACTATAGACTATTGAATAGATTCGCTTTGTTTCCTTTTGTACTTTTTTTACTTCTTTCAACTGTTCCAAGGTAAGGATACCTGGTTTGTCCGCCATAAAATCCTTTCCGGATTGCATTACTCGAATTCCTAGAGGAGCCCTTTCTATAGGAATGGAAGCGCTGGCCACGAGCTGAATTCTGTTGTCCTCAATAATTTCATTTTCGCTTTTTGCGATTTTTACTTTAGGGTATCGTTTAATGAATTGCTGCAATAATTCAGGTTCCTTGGCATAAACGGCCACCAAACTTCCACCTCCGTTAATTAAGGAGTCTACCATACCGTATATATGGCCATGGTTCAATCCTATAACCGAAAATTTAATGGATTCCTTGATTTTGGACGGTTTATTGGATGGTAATTTAATTTCTTCCGGTCTCGAGGTATTATGTAAGTTGTGGCCAAAAAGGTGGGTCGGGATCATGGCTGCTCCAGCTATTCCTGCTACTGAAGCAAAGGATTGACTTATAAATTTACGTCTATTGAATGACATTTGTTTTGGTTTTAAGTTTTTGAAATATAAGTTTAAACTTTGAATTATCGGTAAAAAGGGATATTCATTCTCTATTAGAGGAATCCGCTATATATGTCAACAAGCTATTAAGCTCTGTTCATAGTGGTATGATAATTATCATTTAAAATAAACCGATTAATAAATACTTTTAGAATAAAATAATTCAAAAATCAAATATTATGTCCAATATTAACTATGGTACAACTAAAAAAATTTACTGGTTTTTAATAATTCTATCGATTATAATCGGTTATGTTTTCTATGGTGCTTTGAAAGACCAATTTGGTCTGCCCTTCCTTATTTTTTTCTCGGGTGTCCCTTTCTTTTTATTCGTTACAGGGAGTTTTGGTTTGATGTGGCCAAAAATTAAACCCGCAGGGGATGAGGTGTATATTAGTCATGCCTTGTTAATAGGGTTTCTTTTTATTGTTCTATTTTTTATTCATGTTTGGATTATTTTACCACGTATTTGTCCGGATTTCGGTGCATGCTTAGGTGTTTAATTTCAAAATGAGACAACGAAAGAAAACTATAAATAATTGAGACTGATTATCTTTTTTTTTGCCGTTTTGTTTGGTATGTCTTAGTAAAGGAAAGCAGGGAAAGTGAGGGAATGTTGATCTTCTCCCAGCCCACCGTCTTTAGTATTAGGATGTAATGTACATAATCTCCTGCCCATACAATTTAGTTTGGGTCAAACTCTCAATGAGCCCTGGAATCCTCTAGCGGCATAATAGGAATCTGCACCATTATGATAAATGAATATATGGACATACCTATAATTGGTAAAATGAGCTCCTCCAATTTGTCTAATATTGGTAGGAGTATGTATCCAGTTAGAGGTTTTTGTATCAAATTTCCCTAGTTTTTGTAGTGTTCTATAGTCTTTCTCGGTTATCATTTGGACTCCCACAGCCATTTCACAGGTATTTTGTTCGGGCTTGAATTTTTTTTCTGGATTCTTGTGCCCCTTGATCATAGCAGGCACTTCTTATTCCTACGGGACTTTCAGCTGAGCAATCAATAAACGTAATCACCACTTGCTTCATCAAAATCCACAACATCTGGTTCACCACTGGTTTTTCCATTTTTATAAGTGTCCAACGTTTACCTGGGTTGTCAATGAGTTTATTTTCTATGGCCTGTCAATCAAGGCTTTTGTGCCGATGCAGGTTTTGATAAAAACGGTCTTTTAAAACTTCCAGTAATGTGGTCCGTTCTTTTGTAGGTAATATCTTTTTTATCATGAATGGACAAATTTTTAGGGGCCATTAGCTATAGGCGATGGTGAACTCCTTTCAATTTGAAATAAAAATAACCCATTTTCATCATTTTAGGGATATCTTGGAAAGCTTGGGAATAAAACTATCTTCCATAATCCCCCTGTGCATACGAGGCAACTATACTGCTATTGGGAGTTTTACAATTGTTGGGAAAATCAAAGAAATAAATGCAATTGGGCAAACCATTGTTAAAGTCGATTCTCACCCAACCTTGATTGCTACTGCCAAAACCAGAATAACTATAATTGGCCTTTAAGGATTTAGGTCTCCCTTGGCTGTCTTTGGACATCACCGATACAGCTGAAATACTTCCGGGAGTATAGCGATTGAACGACCAGGTTTTGGATTGGTTGGTTACAAGGTCATCGATCAACTTATTGAAATCCTGTGATCCCGTAGGTCCTCCAGATTTTTTCATAGTGGCGTATTTACTAAGGGCCTCCATGCGGATCGAGGGTTTGTTCAAGGCAAATAGTTTTAGGTTCTCTTCAAATCTTCGCACCCCGGGACTATTACAGCTGTTTATCTTAAAGATCTGAAGCATATCATTTTTAAGCCCTTTGGCTTGATGCATTAAATCAACGGAATTCCCCATTGAATTTGGATCCAAGATCATTTCCATGGTGGTACGAAGGGCATCGGATCTCTGGATATTTTCAACCTCGGTTTTGGCGTTATACAGATCTGGACGGGCAAAAAGGCCGGTGCCTACCCATTTATATTCTACACAAACCCTACTAAGTACATCTCCATATATATTTTTGGAAACCTCCTCCACGGCACAAACCTGTTCCATAATCTCTACCTTGTCCTCTGGGAGGTAGCTGGGACATTGCCTGCCAAAAGCTCTTAGGTATTGTTCGAAAATCATAAGGAATGGCATGTCCTCGCGTTTTATATCAATATTTTCAAAATGCCCTCTAAAAATATAATCGTAGAACTCTGCGTTGTATAAGCCATCTGTATTAAAAACCAACGATTGTGTCTGTGTGTCCTTACTTTCAGAAAGGACGGGAATTGAATGATTAAAGGAGGAAATAATAATAAATAGAAAACCTAGGAATAAAATCCGAAAAAAGTAATTGTTTTTCCACATGTGAAACTTTGGTTGTTTTAGACGAAAAGTCAGGGTTAAATTATTGACAACTTGATAAATATACAAATTATCATAAATCTAAAAAATGCAATATGTCCTTGTTTTAGTGGGTAGACCATTTTATGCGATTCCAACTTTATAGATATTTAAGCTTTGTTTTACGGCTTCAATTTTGAACTTCAGGCCTTAGGGATGATCACAGTGGTATACTGTCTTTAATCAATTACAAATTGGAAATATGGTACTTAAATAAAATATACACCCCTTCCTTTGAGATTCCTTCGGATACGGCTTTCCATCCAGATTTTAAATAGAAATTAACACCTAATTTAACGTGAGTTCGATATAAGGACTATCCAATTCTTTGAAGGTTGTCTATATTGATGTTTGGTTTTGTTGGGTAAAAGGCATATGCAATGAGTCCGGAAACCATATTTGTGATGAAGTT
>NZ_JASWIM010000011.1:0-139650 GCF_030291335.1 Arenibacter flavimaris | reverse complement strand
CCCCTATCAGTTTGGTCACAGTTAACAATTATTGAGAGTATTCCCCCGATATTAAGTTACCAATTAAAAGTGCTTTATATCATAAAACATTCTCTATGAAAAGTGTGTTTGCTAAACTAAGGGGAATAGCAAGAGGACAACGCGCGTTGCGACGTTGTATAGTTTTGTTTCTGTGTAAATTACTGGTTATCAATTATTTAAATGGATAAACCATAGTAGTTGAGAATTTAGAATGAAGTGGTTTGCGGCAAACGGCCCGAAAACCCCCATAAACACGGTAGAATTTGCGGCAATCAACTATTTAGACAATTGGTTTGGAAACTTTCAGCAACATACGGTTCAAGAAGGATACGGCGCGGCAGTTCCAAACCTTCTCCAGGCAGTTTTTCAATACCCATACGGAAGCATTGCAAACAATGTTGGATTTCTTTATTTACAACGAGATTTCTCCAAAGGAATCTTTTGGTCCCAATGGTAGGACCATCGCCGAACTGATCAAGAAAAGGTTCAATGCCATGGCCGCCATGATGAAGAACATAGAAATGCACGGGGTGCTCCCGACCAAGGCCATGTTGGAACTGCTTTTCGAACACTCGCCCCAGAAGAAACAGGGGCAGGCCCCTTTGCTTATGGAAGGAAAGAAGGCAGATCCTGAACGGGATATGTTCTTTAAAAAGGTGGAGGAGGCCATTGTCATGGAAAGGAATTACACCAATCTTAAGCGGGACTTGAGTCAAATAAGGACTGAATTTATAAACCTTCTGGACAAGGTGGAATTGGTAAAGAGCAGCTTCGGAAAGCCCAGGTTGCAACTGGATATGACCCCAGAGGAGTTCGAGCAATTGAAAATGAAATTAAAATCAGAATAGCATTATGTACATCAGTATTACCAAGCAACATTTGGACGCCACCTTTTCCCAAAGTTCTTCGGATTATGTGGCCTATCTGGAAAAAGAGAACGAGGGCAAATTGCCCGAACATCAGGAATACTTTTTTGACCAGTACAATGAAAGGATCCCACCCGAACAGGTCATCAAGGAAATAGACGGCAACACCGCCAAATTAAAAAAAAGGGAACCCAAGTTCTTTGCCCTGACCATCAATCCCAGCCAAAGGGAATTGAGGCATATTAACAACGACCCGGAGCTACTCAAAAAATACGTAAGGGAGGTTATGAAGGATTATGCGGCTTCCTTTTATCGCGATACCCCGGTGGCCGTGGAAAGTATCAAATATTATGCGAAGATAGAATATGAACGCACCTTTAAAGGATTTGACAGAGAGGTCAAGGAGAACCAGGTGTACCGTGCGAAGATAGTAAGATTGGAAAATGAAATCCGTATGGTGGAACGTGGGGAGGTTTCCGGAAATGTTAAGGCTATGAGGAAGGAAATTGATAGGCTAAATGCCCAAATCCCACACCGCATTGATGGACAGGTAGTGGCACAGGGAATGCAAAAGCCGGGATTGCAGACCCATGTCCATATCATAGTGAGCAGAAAGGATGTTTCCAACAGATTTAGTCTTTCTCCCGGGAGCAAATACATGGAGTCGGAGTCCAGACTCAACGGCAAAATGGTCAAACGTGGTTTTAAACGGGACCAATTTTACGAAAATGCTGAAAAAAGGTTCGATACCCTCTTCAAATACCAACGGAACTATGTGGAATCCTATAGTGCCCGTAAGACCTTTGTCCAAGATCCCAAGATCTATTTTGCACATCTTCTGGGATTGCCCACAAACGAACGCAGTGCCGCACTTAAAATAATGGGTGCCGCCGGGGTGCATGTCCCTAAGCTCAATATTCCCACGAACAAGGTTGAAGCTGCCCTGCAGGCCATTAAACAGTTCAAGAAAGCTGTTGACGTGGCCAGATCCTCCAGTTCCATAGGCATTTAGGGATTCAATAAAATGACAACGGTTAATATCTGTAATTCAAAATGTGGGCTATGGTACTTATCTCAATTGGAATCTATGCATTGGCCCTTGAGGTGTTTTATTTGTCCTATCTGAACTATAAGCACGCCTTTGCCCAGAATGTAATGATCCTAATACTGTTGGGAGGAGTTCTTCAATTCATACATGGCTGGCAGGTTTTTGCAAAAATACTGCTGTGGTGGCTGTTACCTTTTCAATTGGTCAATCTCGGTCTATATATCGGCTTCAATTATCACTTCGGAATTCCTAAAAACCCTGAAAAGTTCAAGGTCAGATTCAATCTGCTGAACGGTAGTCTGGTACTTAAGAATATCCGAAGGGGTGCCTCTATCATAGGGTCGGCCGGAAGTGGCAAAACGGAAAGCGTGGTCTATAGTTTTCTAAAACACTTTAGTCAAAATCAGTTTACTGGAGTCATCCATGACTACAAGGATTTTGAGATTACTGAAATGGCCTATCCTCTTTTTGGCAAGGCCGATATTCCCTTTCATATTATCTCCTTTGACGATATCCATAGCCGGGTAAATCCCATTGCGCCCCGGTATATGACGGATGAAGAAAGCGTTAATGAGATTTCAAGGGTACTTTTGGAAAACCTCTTGGAACAGCGGGAATCCATTGTCATGGGATCTTCCAAATTCTTCAACGATGCCGTTGAAGGACTATTGGGCGGGTTGATCTGGAAATTGAAAACTGACTATGCGGAATTTTGTACCCTGCCACATCTCATTGCCACCTATCAATACCTGGATACCGAAAACCTGATACATTTTCTGAGTTCCAATTATACCTCCAAGGCCATGGCGGATGCATTTATCTCCGGAAAGGATTCCGAACGACAGACTGCTGGGGTGATGGGTACCCTGGCCAATGCACTTAAAAAAATAAGTACACAGCGTATCTTTATGGCCCTTTCGGCCGATGAAGTGCCCTTGGATATCAATAACCCTGAGCACCAATCCGTAGTTTCTATAGTGAACAATCCCAAATTTGAAACCGCCTATTCCCCTGTAATAGCTACGATAATGCATACCATAACAAAACAAATGGGCATTCGTGGGCGTCCACCCTCTTTTATCCTTATGGAGGAAGCCCCTACCATTCGATTGCTCAATATGCACCGCATTCCGGCTACCTTAAGAAGTTATGACATTGCCACGATTTATGTGCTCCAGGACAAGATTCAGAACGATATGATGTACGGGGACAAGGCCAGTAGGGCCATTTTGAGCAACCTTTCCTACCAGTTCTTTGGGAAGGCCAACGACCCGGATACCGCCCGATATTACGAACGCTTTTTTGAAATCGTTAAACGGCCGACCATGAGTGTGAGCAAGGGAGAGAATACCCTAAATTTTGATACAAGGATTACCAAAGGGGAGAGGGAGGCAAGCAAGATCCGGGCGGAGGAATTTTTTAGGTTGAAGGAAGGGGAGTTCATCGCCTTCGCCGATGGTAAGGATAAAAAAGTGCGTTTTCCCAAACCTAATATTGTCAAAGGTCTTCCTGAGCCTAAATTCCAAATCGGGGATGGGACCATAAAAGCAAACTTCGAGCGGATCCATTTGGATGTTAGGAGGTTCTTGAATTTGAGGTAGAAACTTCATTTTGTAGTTGTCATTTGTCTTTAAGGTTTTCATAAGGCCAGGGGAAATATAAAGGCCGGACTGAGGGAGCAATTGGTGTTTGAAAGATCCTGTGTATTGGTGTATAGGAACATTAATCTCCCGTAAAATTCTCACCAATCAAACCTCTTTGGTTTAATCGGGTAAAAACCAATGTGCCTTATTATGGTTCTCCAGTGGGAGGCTGTTAATGCATAGTGGGACGAAGGTGTAGGCTATTATATGGAAACCTTTGAAATTGTATGGTTTTACTATGGTGGATATTGAAATAATTTTTATACATTTCTGATAACCAAATAATTGACTTCCTGCACTTTACTTCCCCTGGCTTAAAAAGAGTGGTAAACCTATTGTGGCTTATTGCACTTTTATTGAATTAAAACTTAATTCTAAATAAATATATGGATTCAATAGTTAAATCTCAGGGATTTGGGTTTGCGATTTATCCCTCGGTCAAATTAAAAGGTTACAAAAAAAATAAAAAGGGTGAAATCACTTTTGGGTTTCTCAAGGAATTATTATTCGGCGACTATTTGAAAGTTTTTAAAAATGCCGATGGTAGTGTTGTGAAAAAAGAAATAAATGCTCGAGAGTATATTAAAGTGAGAGCCAGAAATAAAACGGGTTATATTTTGCCAAGGGAAGTTCAGCCTAACAGGATTCTAGAAGTGAATTTTGTAGATATTGGTCAAGGAGATGGATGTCATTTGGTTACTCCCAATGATGAACATTATATTATCGATGCCGGTAAAGATGACAATATGTTTAGATTCCTTGCCTGGCGATTCAATTTAAGGTATGGAAATACCAGCCCACCTAAATTCACGGCTATTATCAGTCATTCGGATGAAGATCATTATGGTGGATTTAACAAATTATTTACTTACCAAAAAAATTATAAACAGTTGCTTCGTTTTGAGAAAGTATTACACAACGGAATGATTGAAGAGAGTGGATCACACTATAATACTTTGGGGACAATAGTAGCGGATAATCAAGGAATTGAATATATCACGGATTTGTGTGATACACACGAGAGCTTTCAAGAACGGTTGAAAAATGCCAAAAAACCAGGCAGATACCTCAAATTATTGGAAAAGGTAAATGCACCAATAGAATCCCTAAAACTGGATGACGGTATTATTTATAATGAAGATGGATTGAAAATTGAGGTATTAGGTCCAGTAGTTCGGCAAGTTCAGGGAAAAGATGCATTACCAGTTCTAGATAGTAATAAAGGGCGTACGAAAAATGGCCATTCCATTGTGCTGAAATTGTCCATTGGCAATTTACATTTACTTCTGGGCGGAGACCTAAACTCCACTTCAGAGGCTTATCTTTTTAATTGTTTTACTGGTGCGGACATCCCTAGTTTAAAAGCAATTATCAAAGACCCCGATTCTAAAAAAGAGGATGTAGATAGATCACGGGATGAAATCGAAGAGGCTATTCAAAAAATGCGCAAGGATTTCGAAGTCGATATTGCGAAATCCTGTCACCACGGTAGTGCTGATTTTACCAATGAATTTATGAGAGCACTTAATCCTATTGCCACGGTTATCTCTAGTGGGGATTCTGAACCACATTGCCATCCTAGGCCGGAAACTCTTGGTGCTATAGGCAAATTTAGTCGTGGGGACAGACCTTTGATTTTTAGTACCGAATTAGCCAGATCTTCCCGAGAATTTATCGACACTACAAAATTGTCCACCTATAAAAAGAAGGAACGTTTGGTTACGGTCTATGGGATGATCAATGTACGAACAGATGGTAATAAGACAATCATTGCCCAAAAATTGGAAGAACCTAGAGGTAGTGCAAATTGGGATATCAATAAGCTTGTTTGGGATAATTCTACAGGGGAATTCAAATATGTAAATTGAGCAAAATCTAAAATTTTATATAACATTTTTACCAATAAATAGTTATGAAAAAATATATTATTTGGATATTCATTTTAATAACGATATCATCCAATGCACAAGAAGGCCAAACTGAATCTGTTGAAAAGTTTGATTACAAAGTAGACGGTTATGTTATAATGGAAAAATTTGATCGTGATAAAAAAGAAATCATTTTCGATAAAGAAAAATTTGAGGCCGGTCACTTTCGATATGAAATTATAGGCAAGGCAAACTATAAAAAGGATAAACAGGACTTTGATTATGTTATGGTTAAGATTTTAGGATTTAATTCCAAGCATTGGAAAGTAGATCCAACTACTAAAAAATTAAGAATTTACAGAACGACAGAAGATATAGAAAAACTAAAAAGGAAGAAATCTACTAAACAAGGAGACATACCACATTGGAGTGATTTTAAAGATAATATTGGGTACTATTCTACTGAAGTAGATTATAGGGAGGATTTCATAGATATTACGGATCAAGAAACCATTTTTTGGATGAAACAAGAAAAATTTGACAACTATGTAAATGATGGTTTTATTAAAAAAAGATATTATTTAACACCTCAGGTTACCTATGGAGCTTCCTTGACCTTACCATTTAAAATTAGACCGTCGATTGATACCTTAAATATGAAAATAACTCCTGAGTTAGCTATAGGTGGATATTTGGGAATGAGGGGTAGACTGAATCGGTATAAAAGCATTTACTGGTATGCTCCAGTAGTAACTGCTGGAGTCACTACAATTGGTATTAATGCCAACAATACCATTAGTGAACAAAAGATAGAGGGTACTGAAGACGGATTAATATTTGCGAGAACATTCAGCCTCGGTTCTTTCGTAGAGTTTAATAAATTTCAGATTGGAATTGTTCTTGGTTGGGATAAAGCAGGCGGCGAAATCGGTAAAAATTGGATTTATAATGACCGGTTATGGTATTCATTTAGTATTGGTTATAATTTTTTACGTCAAGGAGAGAAATAACTTAACTCAAAAAATGAAAATTTCCATTTATAAAGCCATTATTAATAATACGGCATGTATGTATTTAAAATATAGTTTTTCAATTGGAATTGGAAATAAAATTCGTCAATTATGAATATTTTATTACTTCAATTTTACCACGAAATCCCTATTTCCCTTCCTCTCTTCCAATTTCACGACTAGCTTTTCACGTGCTCCCAAAGTAAATTTGGGATACACACATACAAACTGTACTGACTGGTCCTTAAGAACCACTGTTGGCCTTTGAAACTGAAAGATAGGGGATAGCAGCAATTCCTGATACGACGACTTGCGTTTACTGTTGCCGTTCACTTTGTACAGGTTCAAAGTATTGATCTCGAAATCGATTTGGGAACCGTTCTCAATTTCAAAAACCACGTAAACGTCATTGGCAAAATAGATACTTTTCGTCATTCGAATAGTGACTCCATCCTTATATTTTATCTGATCAAAGGGCCTGGGATTTCTAAGCAGTTGTGCGCAGAGTTTTGGATAGTCCAAAGCTTTATCCGAGTTTGGGATGGTGTCTAAATCTACTGTAGACATTTTTTGATGTGGCAAAGTGGTGGCACCGGTCCTTTCATGGCCGATACTGTCCGAGTTATCAATGAAATAATTCAGCTTTTCTAGCTTTTGGGAATACCGTAGCAAATAGGAATAGACCCCGCCATTCTGGGTTACCACCAAAAGATTGCTTTCGCCACCCGGAGTGGCCTGTAGTAGTCCAAAGTACTGTGCTCTCTCCCTGTTGAAACTAAAGGCATAATTGGAGGAACCTGTTACCCCTTGCCGAATGGGATCGGGAAAGAACAACGATACCGTCATTTGTTCGTTGGCATATATAGTGTCGATGGCCTTTGTAATTTGCGACTTCCCGGAGTAAATTATGGCCAGGAGACCGAACAAGGATATATATTTTTTCATAGGTGTATGGATTTATGGCCCCTTGGGCGACTTTAATATGAGTTTGTAATTGTTGAGTACGGCTACTTTTGTTCTTCGATTGTTACGTTGGAAGACTTTTTTGACACCGCCTACCTGGGGCACCCCGGCGATATTGATATCGTCCAGGACATCGTCGACCACCTCATTAGTAATTTCGCCCTGAAAACTGTTCTCCACATAGATGCCCTCCAATCCATCCTGAAGATCGAAGGCCTTCAGTTTTACGGGAATGTGGTCTATATTATCAATTTTTAGGAGTGTTCGGTTGGGCCCAAAACTGACGATGCCATATATCAAAGTGTTTTTGGGGATCTTTGTTTTGCCCAATTGTATTTCCTGAAGTAGGCGCAGCTGCAATCGGCTGTTTGTCCTTACCACTTGGTTGCCATCCACTTCTACTTTAACAACCGGGGGATCGGGAACAAAGGAAACGGGATCTGGTATCGGATCGGCAGCAAAAAAGAGTTGGTGTTCCAATGCCAGTTCCTTGGTGGAAATGGGATGCTCAGTTTCCTCTGCAATTGTATCCCTTTCTACAGTTGCAACCACCTTGGGTCTGGAGGGTTGCAGATTTCGGTAGCTCTTTTGGGAATAATCTATCCGGCCATGGCTGTAAATGCTGTCCACAATCCTCTGTTTATCCCTGTCCAAAAAATCGGGATCATATAAACCTGTGGAATCCAGCAACCTTTCATCGTAAATACTGGGTGCGTTTTTGACCCGTTCTTCGGGAATATTGTCCACCGCCTCCAGTTTGGAGCGGTACTCCTTTTGCTGCTCTTCCAATTCAGGCACTTCGGTCTTGTCCAGTGATTCTCCGGATTCATCCCCTTTGTCCATGACCAACATGGCATATCCCACAATGAACAGTACAATGACCAGGATTACCGAACCGAATACGATCTTGTTCCTTTCAATTTTCATCCTGTACCTTTTTTAATGAGTTCTCGAAATAGTCGGTGATCAAAAGTCCATGGGTGTTCTTGGGAAAGTTCCTGTCCACATGGATCAAATTACCGGAGGTTACCAGTTCATAGGTGTCGGTTACCTGGCCCCGATTGATCTGGAACAGGGTAGTGGTACGAAAAGTATAGGGCTCTTGGGAGATCTCTATCTCGGATTCGATCTGGAGTACCTTCTGTACCAGGGAATACTGTAATAAACGGTTATAGACCCCGTCCGATTTTTTCTGTCTGTACAGGGCATCCACCGAGCTGTTGCCCAACCAAAGCGCCTTTTCCAAGTTCTTTTCGTAGTTGCTCGGGTCTATATTGTAGAAGTAAGTGTGGAACAGTTCCAAATGGGACAGGACTTCCACCCCCAGATTTTCTTTTTGGGAAACCAATTTCAAGGGTATCACGTCCCCATCGGTGTTGACCATAAAGACTTTGTCGACGGTTTCCCTGTGCATTTTTAGCATGGACAAGATGGCTACGACACAGGTCACCGTCGTACCAATGACCATTGACCAAACGATGAACCGATTTTGGTCAAGGACTTTGTAGATATTTTTATAAGGTGTTTTCATTATTGCGTTTTAATGGTTTTTAGTGAAGGCCTATATACCGCTGAACAGTTTCAAAGTAAAAGAGATGGCACGCCGGTACAATTTGAATTTCAGGAACACTATAAATCCTATGGACCCCAATTGTATCAAGGGCGCAAAGAATAGGCTCCCCCAGTCCGTTCCGAACAGGTCGGACCAAAAATTGGTGTTCACCTCGGTATATAGCAGGTTTATAAATACATTGACCAGGAAAAATGCAGGTACCACCATATATACCCCCGCATAGAGCTTAAAAAAGTTATAGGCCATGGACCTGAACTTTTCAAAAACGGCCAGGCTGATGACCAATGGAAAAAAGGCCTGCATGATCCCCAACAGAAAGAAACGTTCCGCCAAGAACAAGGGATAGATGAACAGGTCCATCAACCATAGGAAAAGGCCGATAATGAAGGCCAAGATCTTTAGGCCGAACAAGGGGGTCACCAAAGCCTCGTACAATAGGGCCATGGCCTTTTTGGCGGCCTCGATCGCCCCCACATCCTGTTCAATGTCTATTTCCTGCATCTGCAAGGGAAGTAGGGCAGGGGCCGTGTCCCTATATTGGGACTCGATGGCCACCAGAATGGAGTCGAAGACTCCCAACACCTGGGTAGAAAAAATGACTATGATCACTACCGCAAAATTCTTGGCCAGTTCGGCTGGGGTCAATCCCCAGGTATAGCCTTCATTGTTGGCCACACCTTCATTGTACTTTTTTAGGATATTGATCAGAAAGAACAATACCGCAAGGGTCTTCATTCCGGTAATGGTGTACTGGGAGAAATCACTGTTTTTGATGGTCTGGAAAACAGTGTCCACATATTCCAATCCTATGCTCAAAGCCACTCCTGACATAAATCAATATTGGGCCTTCCTGCCGTTGATAACTGCCTGCATTTCCCTAAAGGCAATGATTTCCCGGTAGCGCCGTGTCTTGGACTCTATCTCGGCCACCATTTCCTTGGACTGCACTTCCTTTTCCTTGAGGATTGCTGCCCGTTCGGCATCGGTCATCCTAAGGTTGTCGCTGGACAGCACTTCCTCTATGTAATCCATGCCCGTCAAGGAGTTTTCGATGATGTCGTTGAACGAATCCGAGATACGGGCAACTTCATCGGGCTTGATATAGGGAGAGCTGAAGATCTCCCTCAGATCGTCCTGTACGATATCGAAAAGGCGCTGGTTGCTATCGGCCAGTTCCTTAACGGCCTTTAGCTGTTTGATGACATCGTTGACCTTGTCCACGTTCTCTTTCTGTTCCTTTAGAAATTTGACGGTCTTCAACAATTGGGAGGTCTGTTTGCCGGATTCCAACAAGGATTTCATGAAGGAGATGAAATTGGTGTTGTCGTATACCGGCATTCCTTGGCAGGCAGCGCCTGCAGGCAATAAAAGGGCGAAGGCCAGTGCAATGCCCAATGTTCTGATTTTCTTTTTCATCATGTTACTTTTTTTGTTTTATAAATTCAGTTATAGCTTTCTCCATATCATTGGTCTTTTCATAAAGGGCCATTATGGCCTCGTTTTCTTCGCCATCCGTTAGATAGGCGGCATAGACTTCAGGGGGCACTTCCAGCCGGAATATGTTGCTTTCCTTCCCTATCTTGATGAACATTTCGGTGTACTTTCGCGGCCCGGAAAGGTTGTTCTTTATGGATTTCAATTGGTTCAGGTCGTGGCTGGACAGGTTAAGCCTGTTCTTAAGTTCCCCATATCCCTTTTCGTTGTTCAGGCTATAGATTACTTGGGTGTTTTCCAATATGCTCGCCGAAGTGGAATTGTTGGGCAATTGGTTGATGGATTGCAGGATGATCCCTATGGACCCGTTCTGTTTTCGGATGGCCTGATAGTAGAATTCCACACTCTCCAGTACATTGTCGAATTTGAGCTGTTTGGCGAACTCGTCGAACAAAATGATACCCTTTTCAGCTCGATTTTTCCATATGGTGCGTTGGATGGCGGACTTGATCAGTTTGAGCATCACCGAAAGGATTTCCTTATTGTCCTTCACCTCGTCCAGCTCAAAAACGATCAATCTCTTGTCCTCGATCTTAAAGGTCTGGTCCTCGCTGACCTCGAACAGGAAGCTGTACAGCCCATTGCCGACATATTCGGACATGATGTGAAGGAAGCCGGGGATATTGAAGTAATCGGCCTGTATATTAAGCTGATCCAACAAGCTGTTTTGATGTTCCTCTATAAAATGATAGAAACTGTCCAGGGAATGGTTCTTTTTGACCATCTGATAATAGTGCAACAGTATTTTTTTAATGGAGACGGATTGGGTCTTGGTGGCCTTTAGCTCGGAGGCCAACAGTTCAAAAAGAAATACGGACAGATCTTCCAAACGTTTGGGGGTAAGATCTTCAGGATTGTGAACGTAAAACGGGTTGATTCCCAGGTTCTTACCGCTCTCATATCTCAGTACGGTGTATTGTTCGGGATAGAGCTTTGCAAACTTGGTGTATGATCCTCCAAGGTCGATAATGACCAGACGGACGCCAGCCTCGAAGTATTGCCGTAGGATATTATTGGCCAGAAAGGATTTGCCCTCACCCGTTGGGGCGAAAATGGCAAAATTCCGTGCTTTGATCCGCTTTTTCCTTTCATCCCAGACATCCTTTAGTACAGGGATATTGTGTTCCCGGTCGTTGAAGATGATCCCTGTAGCATCCGATTTGTAGTTGCTGTGGTTGATATACAGGCACAGGGCATGTTTCAGGTCGGTCACATAAAGATCCTCGTCAGAATAATTGGGGGAGAAACAGAAATAACTATTAAGGATATAATTTTTTCGTTCCTCCCCCCTGGGGTAGTAGGGGACAATATCAAGTTCCTTGAATTCTGTCCTTATTTTTGAACCTATTTTGGCAAGGCCTTTGGCTTCGGGTTGCCAATAGATGACATTGAGATGTCCACGAATTATCCGAGAGTTGTCATCGTTATTGATCTGGTCAAGAATCTGTTGGACTTTTGCAAGAGTTACTTTGTTATGTGAACCAAAATTGGAACTTTTCTTAAGCTCCTCGATCTTCTTGTCCAACAGCTTACGCCATTTATGTTTTTCGTCCAGGTAGATGATCTGGTTTACGATATGGTTCTCGTCCAATGCGAGGCCTATTCCATCAATAAACCCTTGATGGAACACAAAATCGTCCGAGGTAAACCGTTCATTGGTCTTGCTGCTCTGGACATTCTCCCCAAAGCAAAGCTCACTGTTGATGGCCAAAACATCAAAGAGATTCTCCCCGATAGAAATCTTGGACCTGTCCAAAAGGATGTCGGTGTCAAAACCCTCGTTGAACCCATTGAAATAATCGTCGGTTATGGATAGGATTTCCTTTTCGGCCAAAGGAACGAACAGCATTTTGCGACTGTTGTTGATAAAGGAGACTGAATCGTTTACGGAGTCCATAAAACTTTTGATCTGATCGTCCATTTGCCGGGGAATTCCTTGGGGCACTTTTCGGAAAGGATTCACATATTTGGCATTGTTCAAGGCTTTGTTCTTGGTAAGAATGAAAAACAGAAAGCACCTATGTTCTATATACTCCCGACCTTTGAAATGCAGATGTGTGGCCTTGCCCAAAAAGGTTGTATTGGGTAACTGTTCAGAAGTGTACTGTTTCTTTAAATAAACATCCTGTTTGTGGATTACACATCCGATGGGCAACGATTTGATAACTTGAAACCAGGTGCCATGGATATCCTCAAAATCCTTCTCCGAAAGGGAATGGATTTCCGGCAAGGAACCCTCATAACATAGGATTACATTGCCGTTATTGGCGAATACGACATTTTCCTGTATATACGCAATGGGATGGTTTGACGATATATTAATCTTGTCCATAAGTAAAAAAGGAAGATTTCTTGTTGCTGATGATTTTTGGGAATACCCTCCAAAAAGTTATTGGTCTGGGGTTGTTCGTAATCCTGATCAAGGCTATATAAAGGCCCGCATTGAATACCAAAACAACCATGATCATGGCAAGACTGAATGAGAAAATGATGACCATTAAAGAGCCGACCACAGAAATCATCTGAAGGGCAAAAAATGAGATGGACAGGCCGAATATCATGGCCTTTTTTCGGATGTTGCGATATACCTCGAATTTTCGCATTAGACCACTATTCCAATTAAGTAAGTAAAGATGCCCACTACGGCACCTGCGATAAGGACAAAGACCAGTACCCTGGTAATGCCTTTTTTAAGGTCTGAATTTTCGCCAAAGAAATGGCCGGCGTTGAATAGGAAACCAATAAGGAAAATGACACCTAGGATAATAGGGAAGATTGTTCTGATGGTATCCGATACATCATTGACAGAGTCTTCGATTCCCCCGATTTGTGCAAAAGTTGCCCCCGTCGTCATAAGTAAGAGTAAGAGCGTTTTAATTGGTTTTTTCATGACTGTTCGTTTTTTAGGCTCTCCTAATAATATTGGAAAGACCAGTTGATAAATTATTCGTTATGGAATTTCCAAAGGATGGTAGAAATTGATGGGAATCGAATAAATTTTAACAGTCAAAAGAGTTAAAATTTCATGTATTGAAGACGATAAGCGGAAAACGATGAAAATTGTGCAACACGCACTTTAAAATTCGTACAGTATGAAGCATTTTTGGATAGTTTGCCTTTGGATGGGATTTGCCCTTTTTTGTAATCCCACACTGGCTCAGGGAAACAGACGACAAATGGTAATCCTCGACCCCGGCCATGGAGGAGTGGATTCAGGAGCAATCGGAATTAATGGGATAATGGAAAAGGATATTGTTCTGGAGGTTGCCAAGGAGGCAATACGCTTGAACAGGGAACTGTTTGGAAACACCTTGGATATCTATTTGACTAGATATAATGATACTTTAATTTCTTTGAGTGATAGGACCAACTTGGTCAAGATTTTGCAACCAGATTTTTTTATTTCTATTCATTGTAACCAGGCTGATAGGAGGGAAGCCCAGGGAATTGAAGTCTATGTGCAGCAACCAAATTCTAAAACTAATATTGAACTACAGTCCAAATCCGAAAAATTGGGGGAAGCATTATTGTCGGAATTCTATAAGGCTTTGGGATTCAAAATTAGGGGAATGAAATATGCAAATTTTCAGGTACTCCGAGAAACCCAATACATTTGTCCAGGGGTGTTATTGGAAATTGGTTTTTTATCTAATAGGGAGGATGCGGAACATAGTAAGAAGAAGGCGAATATTAGGGGGTATGGGATGGTGATAGTTTTGGTAGTATTAAAAATAATGGTGCTGGAATAAAAATAAATAACCATTGCATTTATAATGAGGTTATTTATTTTATTATAAGTTATTGATTGTAAGTTAAGCCGGTTATATTAAGAAACTGTTTGAACCCATCGACAATGACTTATATCCATTTAGAAGTCCTGTAGCGCATCAAAAGGCGGTAAGTAAACTATGTTGAACTATTTTATAAACAGAAGTACAAACGCATCTGCAGAATCTTTCAATGCTAGAATAAAAGCTTTTAGGGCCCAGTTTAGAGGCGTTAGAAATACAGAATTCTTCCTATTTAGATTAACTCAATTATTTGCATAAATATCCAAATACCCAGAAATCGTACTTGATCCCTGCTGACTCCATAACGAACTGAAAGTACAATTCATAAAAAAGGGAAGAGATAAGTATCCCTTCCCTTACTTAAACTAACTCAACTTACTAAATAAATACAATAATAATTACATTGCACAGGTATTAAACTCATATGGAATTAGCCATAAAATAACAAGGATTCTTTTCGACTTTCCTTATAAATGCTTATATAAATTGAACTACCAAGAAGATTAAATCGACCAACTTAATATTGCTCATTTCCATTATTATTAATTGATGCCTTTACGACCAATTAAGTGGTACAGAACAAATTGTTCTATACAAACATAGTGGTAGTTTACTAAATATAAAAACATACATAGCATAGTGGTGAAAATAGTGTTAACTTCGACGAATATTGTGTAAAAGGAGCTGATGACTAGAGGTTTTTTCTCAACAAAATTGTCATTCATGTCATAAATGGATTATGTGCACCTTATATTTTCATTTGGTGCATTTTGTATTTTATATGTAATCAATCGAATCCTTGAATTTAATCTCCAAGATTATAAACCGTGTTTTGTATGGTTCCTTTGACTTCTTTTCCCGAGTGGTCATTTAGCTTAAAATTAACTTCCATCTGCCAAGTTGCCTTTATTCCTGGTATTTCCATGTTGATGGTTTGTTGGTCTGGGAGAAGTGTTATCCTCTTGACGTACAATTCTTTTTCATTGTAATGTTCGGAACCGTATTCCCTGCTTCGCTTCAGATCCCAAGTTTTGACCGTATAATTGTCAATATTTTGTGCGGATTTTGGGTCTAGTCTTGTAGCAAATTTTATAAGCAATCCCTTTTGGGAGGCATTAAGTTCAATGGGAACGAACACTGGTTTACCGGAATACTTTATTCTATAAAGTCCCCCTGGCTCTATCATTTGCTGTGTTCCCCAAGCTGACATCCCGCAAACATAGAGCTGGCCATCCAAAGGATTGAACCTTCCCCTCATAATGCCCGTGGGAAGGTCTGGAATTGGCAGTTGAAACAACCCTGCCTGTCTTTGGCCGTTTACATTTTCATATGGAACAATAAAAACTTGTCCATATCCATATGACAAACTTAGCAAGCTGCCATTAAGTGGCCCCCATTGTTCACTGTCTACCCACAATAACTCTGCAGGTGAACGATCCATTTTTTTGTCTACCCAGGCCATGGGGGCTATCATTGCCAGATCTGAACTATCTTTTGGTGGGCTGTATCCGAACATATTTCCATAAAAACCTACTTCTTTATTTCTTTCCACCCAGTTAATCCGGTTCATTGGGTTCCAATGCCCTTCTTGATCTGTAACCAAGAAACTACCGTCAGGATTAATACAAACACCATTTGCTGCCCTAAAGCCGCTGGCAATTATTTCTGTACTGGACCCATCCTTTCTGACCTTCAGTAAGGTGCCGTGCTGGGGTACGATGGCTTCCCGGGCATGCCTTGCACTTTTTGCATAATATAAATTACCTTCTTGATCCGCTTGGAGGCCCATAGCGAATTCATGAAAATGCTCTGTTACTTGGTGATCATTGTTAAAGCACTCATAGAAATCCGTTTCTTCATCGTTGTTCAAATCCCTTAGTAGTACTATTTGATCCCGGCAGCCAACAAATATTTGATCTTTTATCACTTTGATTCCCAAGGGCTGGAACAGACCTGAGGCAATTTTTTTCCAATATAATTTACCACTTTTTTCTAGGAGTCCTTTTACCCGCCAGACCTCTCCTTCTGTGGTGCAAACAAAAGCACTGTTTCCATCCGCCATGAAATCTATCCCGCTCATTTTTATTCTACTATTCCACTTATTTTCTTTGGGTGCTGAGAGGACATCTACAGAGAACGGGCCTTCTGTATTAAGTGTTATGGTTTCTGTGATAATCTCCTTATTATAATGTGCTCTACCCCCAGTTGTGAATTTTTGAAGTGATATCGGGACAGGTGCTATTTTCGAATAAGCACCAAGGCCTTCTCCTAATTTGGAGATGAGCAATTTTATCTTGATTTCTCCATCTGAAGGAGGAACCGATAGAACATGAAAACCATTTTCACTTTTTAGTTCCGCCTGGGTTCCAATTAAGGCTACATTAACATTCTGGGGTGCGACCCTCATTTTTAGGTCTTGTCCGTTACTCGTTATATTTAGTGTCCTTGTGAATATATCAGTGTCATTGTAGGATTCGATTCCAAATTCTTCCAAAATATTGGATTCACCGATGTCATAGGATAAGATTATATGGTCCTCATAATGATATAGGCCTTTATATTTACCCCATTTTTTTGGCAATGGTCCAAATTTTCTGCCATCCCTAGCCTCGAACCTAGGATCTTCAAAACCACCAGATATTGGATCTGCCCAACCAGGTCCGACAGGGTTGTCGAAGTGTAGTTCGCCCACCGTACGAGGTGCAATGCCATGTTTTCCGTTTAGCAGTATCCCATTCCAGTCAATGAAACCATTTCCTGTCCAGCCCCCAGCTAGCCTAAACAAGTCTTCATCAAAGACGACCCATGCCTTGCCCTTTGACACACCGCCCTCTCCTTGGTCCAAACGAATTGCAATGCCCTTATAGGCCATATTGGCATTGGAAAAATCTTGATCTATTAAGGGGGCTGCCTGCCCTTTGAAGCGCTCTCTTTCCGGGGCGTCCTTCTCGACTAATTCATAAGTGTTTATTAGAAAGTTGCCGTAATCCATCGCTGCCCAAGGCTCTTTTATTTTGGGTTCTGGGCCTATGGAATCCCCTTCTGGCAGACTTTCGAGATATGCGTGGTGCACAATGGAATACTCATCTTTGTTATGATTTTTTATGAATTTCTCTCTGATAAAATGAATAACTTCATGTTTTTCCTTAGGGGTCAGATCCACCTGTGGGGGCATTAAGCCAAACCCTTTAGTGATGGTCTGGTACATGGAATATGGATCGTTCCCGACTTTGAATTTTTGGTTCCAAAACTTATGTGCTGTGGGGAGCGAAGCCTCATCGACCATATTCCCATGGCAGTTGTGGCAAAGCTTTTGATATGTTCTTTCTCCATTCTTATAAGAATTATCGTTTAAACCTTTGATCAAAGTCACATGGTCAATACTATTTTCATAAGGTTTTAATTGGCTATTATCCAATGTAAATTCAACTCCTTCGTGCCATTTTTTTTCAACGCAACCCAAGAAAATGATTACAACGGCCAAAAAAATACATGACCGGGGCAAACCAAGATTTGGAATTCTTGATTTTCTGGAAATATTTTTCATTTGTTTTATAATTTATTGGTTTTTATCACTGTTCCTCAGACTTTTTTCTTTTTATAAAAGCTTTTGGAGTTAATGCATAATGCTTCTTAAATACCCTACTGAAGTAACTAGGCTCATACCCTATTTTATATGCCACTTCCGAAACCGTATAACCTTCCTGTAAATAAATTATTGCATTATCAAGTCTAACTTGCGTAATATATTCCAATGCGCTGTGACCAGTAATATCTTTCATTTTATTGTGCAGTAATGACCGGCTTACCCCAGCTTCTTTAGCTAACTTATCAACTGTAAAGCCAGGATCCTCAGAATTTTTTTCGATTAGTTCAGTGATTTTTAAAAGAAATTCCTTTTTCTGGTTGTTATGGGGAGCGGCATCTTTTTCAGCTAGACTTGAAAAACGTTGGTATAGACTTTCGTTGGAGTCCAAAAGATTTTTTACCACTAAATCCAATTCCGTAAGATTAAATGGCTTGGACATATAAGCATTGGCCCCAAAACGAAGCCCTTTGAATTTGTTTTTATCACTCGTTTGACCTGTCAAAAGCAAAAAAGGAATGTGTCTGGTCCTAGGAGATATCTTAACGGATTTACAGAAAGAGAGTCCATCCATTTGAGGCATTCTTATGTCAGATATTATGACATCTGGAATGGTCTTGTTCATTTTTGCCAAGGCAACCTTACCATTATTTGCAGTCATTACATCATAAACTGGAGAAAAATGCTTTTTTAGAAAAATCAATAACTCTTTGTTGTCCTCAACTATTAAGAGTTTGAGGTCTTTTGAATTTTTAAAGCCGTTTTCCTTTTCTAAATTGTTATTATCGACGACCAAATCAACAGGGATGTCCATTGATTTGTTGCCATTTATTGGCTTTACACTCTGGTCTTCATTAAGATAGGTTATAACCGGAAGATAAATTTGACATGAAGTTCCTTTGGTAGGTTGACTTTTTATTTCAATTGTCCCTTGCAAGAATTCTACGAGACTTTTAACCAAGGCCAATCCTATTCCTGATCCCGATTTTCCATTATCATTTTTTGTATTGGTATAAAATGGTGCATAAAGTTGTGCCTGATCTTCTTCGCTGAGTCCAATTCCGGTATCCGATATCTTGATGTTCAAATTAACCTTCTTGTTTTCTGTATCACTATGCTCTGATATGATCTCAACTTCCATTTTTATTGTGCCACTGGCATTAGTATTTTTAATTGCATTTGATATTAAATTGGTTATTATTGTTTCCAATTTTTGAGCGTCAAAGTAACAGGTCGACTCAACAGTATTAGAGGTAAAAATGGATTGTTGGTCCTTGCTTTTAAAGAGTGGCTCAAAGGCATAAAAGGTATCTTTGAGAAACAGTATAATGTTGCCTTTGCGAAGCTCCAGTTTGGCATGGGCGGTTTCCATTTGTCTGAATTGCATCAATTGTTGGACCAGTTGATAAAGCTTTTGCGCATTTTGTTTTATTGAAAGAAAACCATCGGCTTGGACAGAATTATTGGAGGAAGATTGTACCAATTTTTCAATAGAAGCAATAATTAAAGTTAGTGGTGTTTTAAACTCATGGGAAATAAAAGTGAAAAAATTCAGCCTTTGCCTATTGATTATTTGCTGCTTCTCCTTTTCAATTTTTTGTAATTCGATGGCCATGTTTTTATTCTGGATAAACATTAGAAACCTATAGTATGAATAAATGGAGCCTAAAATTAAAAGAGCATATAAAGCAAATGCCCAGTTGGTCTTCCAGAATGGCGGGAGTATTCTTATAAAGATTTGTCTTTCGTTGATGTCATGTCCCACACGGGTGTTTTTAAGATGGAAGGTGTAATCGCCATCGAACAAATTGGTATAAGTGGCACTAAGGTTATTGCCAACATGGTTCCAGTTTTCTTCATAACCTTCAAGGTAATAGGAATAGGAATTATTGCCTTCAGAGAAATAGTCGATGTTTACGTATTCAAAAGTAAATGCATTCTCATTATGCTTTAATATCAATGTGTCGATTCTGTCTATATGAGCTCTTAATGGTGAGTTATCAGCTATCTTTACGGTTTTATTAAATAGTTTGAAGTCTTTGAAATGTAGGTTTGAAACCGATTTAATTGTTCTAAGGCTATCTGGGTTAAAATAATTGAGTCCATTTACTGAACCAAAATACATCCATCCCGCTTTGTCCTTAAGGAAAGACTTATAATTGAATTGATTGGTTGAAAGACCGTCCGAAATCGTAAATGTATTGATCAGAGCAGTCTTTGGGTCATAAAAATTCAAACCTAAGTTGGTTGATATATAATATCCTTTTTCTTTATGATGTAATACTCCGTAAACACTGTTATTAGACAAACCGTCTTCTTTTGATAGAGACTCGAATGTTCCTGAAGAATTGTTCCATTTATGCAATCCTCCTTTATATGTGGTAAACCAAAGGTCTTGATTTTCATCTTCATATGCAGCTAGGATTTCATTATCGTTTAGACCTTGGCCATTTGCAAAAGGGGCAGTGAATTGTGTTATTCTATTTGTTTTTCTTTCAATTTTGAACAATCCCGATCTAGATGTACATACCCATAAATCCCCTCTTTTGTCAAATATCATATCATTAATGAACTTGTTCTTGAAAATTTGCGGTTTGTACAATGTAAACGAATTTGATTTATAATGAAATATATTCAGGCCATATTGGGTGCCTACCAATATCTCCTCGTTGTTGAGTTGAAGAAGAGAATATACATGGTCATTTGAGATGGATGTTGTATCTAGAATATCATTCTTGTATATCTGAATATTCCCTGTTTTTATATTATAATGATTTAGACCCCCAAGAAAAGTTCCAATCCAGATATTGCCATCGTGATCTTCTAATAAAGCATGGGTATTATTACTACTTATTGAATTCTCATTGTCCTCAATATGTTTTAGGTATTCAAACTGGTTTTTTTTGTTGTCATAAATAGTGACACCACCATCCTCGGTTGCTATCCAAAGTTTACCATCGGTATGCTGTATTATCTGACTAATAGCCTTTCCGCCAAGCGAACTTTTCAAATCGCTAGGTAACATTTTATAAAAACCATTTGTGATTGGTTTGGAATAATTAAGACCCCCGAAATAGGTCCCGATCCAAGCTATTCCTTCTTTACTAAAGAATAGGGAATGGATAGATTTGTCTGAAAGACTTTTGGGGTCGTCATGAAAGGTTTGGCCATAATGTTTGCTAGAGTTACCGGCTTTGTCATATATAAACAAGCCAAATTCCGTTCCTATCCATAACTGATTATTCTTATCCTCAGCTATTGCACGTATGACATTGGCCTCCAGCTGATTTGACATTTTAGTAAACTGAACGTTTTCGAAATTGTCGGATACTGTATTGTATTTAAAAAGTCCTTTAAGGGTACCTAGCCAAATTACACCTTGTTTATCCCTGAACAGAATGGGGTCCAAATAAAATCCACTTAAACTCGGAGAGTTCGGTCTACTCGGGTAATGGTACTCTTTTAACACCTCCCCGAGTTTATTGATCATTAAAATTTTTTGATCCAATGCCACAAAATAAACATTGGATTTATAATTGGAGATAGCCCTGACATTGACATTTTTCAATAACTCAGTGAATGTATCGTTGTTGTTTATGATGAACAGGCCCTTTTTGCTGCAAACGAAAGCTGTACTGTCAATTGAATTATAGAAATTATTTACCGAACCAATGGTCTGGTCAGCTTCATCAATGAGTTTGAATCTATCCGAATCCGAATCAAACTTGTATACGCCACTGTTGGTGCCAACATATAAACTCTTCCCTACATTTAACAAGGACAATATTTCCTTACACTTTGGAATAAAATTGTCATTGGGATAGTTGTCCACTGTATAACCATCATATTTATCCATTCCTTCAACTGTAGCCATCCAAATAGCTCCATTGACATCTTGGGCTATAGCATTTACATAACTATGGGAAAGACCTTGTCTAACTGTTATTTTTTGAAAATCTATAGTTTGGCTACTTATATCAAACCAATGCAGTAGGGCAAAAATAAAAATAAGAAATCTTCTATATCCAATTATTAGTGGCATTCAAGTTCGCTTTTGATCAAAAGTAGTACTGATAATTAGATTTATAAACTAAAATTCAATAATTGAACAAATGTCCTGAATTAAAAATCAAATGTACATATCTACAGTTGAAATAAGCATTAATCTTGTTTAGGATTTTATGTACTGATATATAGGTGCTTAGATTCGATAAGTTCAATATTATTGAATTAATGAATTAGCACATACGTATAATCTGATCATGAAAATACTATTTGGAGGGTCGTAGCTGTACAATTAAAAAGTTGTAAACAGATTTCCTTTCAAGGAGTAGAAAGTTTAGTTCGAGTGTTATTTAGATAGAAGTTTATGAATGTATATTCTTTTGAAATACCAAAGCCTATCAACGAGAATCTTTTAGTGCAAGAGGATAATTTGGTACCCGCTTGCAGTAACATGCACAGGCATGAAGAAATACAAATAACATATATAGTGAAAGGCTCAGGTAAATTTTTTATTTCTCACGCGGTACATAGGTATGGTCCTGGGGATTTTTTTGTTATTGGTTCAAATTGCCCACATTCTTTTCGAAAGGCCTCAGCTAGTCTGGATAATCATAGAATATCCATATTCTTTAAGATGAATGCTTTTGGAAGTAATTTTTTCGAATTATCCCAGCTAGATCAGATTAAGTCATTCTTCGGGTTGTTGGATTGTGGTTTTAAGTTGACTGAGTATCGTCCTTCCATATCAAACTTGATGTACCAATTGCCGATGGCTGACAAGTTTTCTCGATTTCTTTTGTTCCTTGAGCTTATGAGGGAAGTTTGTAAATGCAAAAAGGAAACTTTAGGTGTGTTTATTAAAGGGTTAGGAGTTAAGAATATCGTGGATTTCAGAATGAGACGGGTTCTGGATTATACACATGTCAACTTTAATAAGGAAATTACTTTGGATATGATAGCGGATATTGCTTGTCTGAGCCCTGGAGCCTTTTGCAAGTACTTTAAGAACAGAATGAGCAGAACCTTTTTTTCTTATTTGATCGAGCTAAGAATTATGCATGCTTGCAAGCTTTTGAGGCAAGATGGAAGTTACAGTATCGCCAATGTATCGAATTTATCCGGGTTCAAGTCAATTACCAATTTTAATAGAATGTTTAAAAATTATGTTGGTATTACACCATCAAACTACATACGTCAACTGGATTTTGAATAAATAAATTGTATTGCGGTTGGTGTTATCCAAATATTAGTCAGCAGTATTTACTAGTAGCGTTTAAATAATCAATTAACCTTAAAAACCCATACCAAATTATATGAAAGACGAAAAGAGGAATTAGTACTAAGAGCAAATTCTTTGCAGCACTTGTTGAAGGTGATAATGCCTAATGGGTTTGTCATCTAAGATAGTGGTGAGGAACATTGTAATTAAAATGACTTTGTAAGACAATCAAAAACAATCAAATGAGAATTATGAACAAAACTAACAACATTATTCCTTGGCATATAAAAGGAATTTTAAGCAAAGGACTCAAGACAATTATTCCACTGACACTTCTGTTTGTTACAGGTGCGTACAGTATGGATGTCAAATCTTTTTATGAGAGTAATGTGATGGCAAGGGCGGAAGTGGTATCGCTAACAGCAAAATACATTATTGGTTCCCAGGATTTTATCGTTTCCGGCACGATTTCCGATACAAACGGTAATGTTCTTCCCGGGGCAAGTATTGTTGAAAAAGGGACTCGAAACGGTGTGCAGTCCGATTTCGACGGAAATTTTACTATAAGCTTAGCCAATCCGCAATCCATTATTGTGGTAAGTTATATTGGGTATGCCTCTAAGGAAATTAAAATTGGTGGCCAAGATCAGGTGACGATAGTAATGGAAGAAAGTGCTGCAGGCTTGGATGAAGTAGTGGTCGTAGGTTATGGAACCCAAAGAAAGTCTGATCTTACGGGTGCAATTGTTAATGTAACTGCGGAAGATTTTACCGAAGGGGCCAATTACGATGCAGTGCAATTGTTGAGCGGTGCTGCTTCCGGTGTGAATGTCAGCCAAGTAAGTTCTGCACCAGGTGCTCCACTTAAGATCCAAATTCGTGGCGCAGGGTCTATTAACAGTAGTAATGACGTATTGTTCGTAGTGGATGGTTTACCTGGGGTGGATCCATCTTCTTTGAGTCCTGGTGATATTGAATCCATTGATGTGCTTAAAGATGCATCCTCAAGTGCGATTTATGGAACTAGGGCCGCAAATGGAGTTGTGTTGATAACCACAAAGAAAGGAAAAGCAGGAAAAACATCTATTTCCTATAATACATATACAGGTTTTCAATCGTCGACCAAAAAGTTGGATGTACTTGGGGCAAGTGATTATATGGAGATGACCAATTTCAGGCAAATTAATAATGGTGGGTCCGCAGTATATTCTGATTCTGAAATAAATAGTGCTGGAAAAGGGACAAACTGGCAAGATGAATTGTTTACTAATGCTCTAGTTCAGAACCATGACCTGTCCGTGTCTGGAGGTGATGCAAAGGGAAATTACTATTTGGGACTGAACTATTTCGACCAAGACGGAATTGTAAAAACTTCTTCCAACCAAAAATATAATATAAGATTAAATATTCAGAGTAGGCCCTTTGACAATCTTTTGATTTCGGCCAATGCCAATTTTACTAGAAATGCCACAAAGTCGATCATTTTCGATAAAAATCAGGTTAATGAAGGCGCTGGACCTATCAACTCTGCAATTCAGTTTGATCCGACTTTGCCGGCTGGTATAGGGGAGGATGGTGCTTATTATAGGAACCCTTCAATAGCACTGGACAATCCGGTTGCCTTGATAAATGGGATAGATGAGCGAGAACTGGTTTCGCAATTTTATGCATCTGTAAATGCAGATTATGAACCTATAGAGAATGTTACGGCAACTTTACGTGTTGGTGCTGACGTAAGAAACGGCAGATCGGATCATTACAGGAACAGGATGACTTTAGCTGGATTGGCGAATGGAGGTATCGCCAGTGTTGGTAATTCCGAGAGTACCCATTGGCTTCTGGAGACGCTTTTGAGGTATGAGAACACTTTCAATGAAGTGCACGATGTTTCTATTATGGGCGGTGTCACCTTTGAAGAGTTCCTCAATAGGAATATGGGAGGATTTGTAACCGGTTTCCTTACAGATGTTACGGGGACCAATTCCCTTCAAAGTGGTGATGGCGATTTAGGGGATGGATTGAGCAGTGGAAAATTCAAGAACCAACTTAATGGTTTTATAGGCAGGGGAACTTATGGATTTAATAATAAGTATTTGATGACCTTGTCCTTTAGGGTTGATGGTTCTTCAAGATTTACAAAAAATAATAAGTACGCTTTTTTTCCTTCAGGTTCGTTGGGTTGGCGTATAAGTGAGGAAGCTTTCTTGAAAGAGAGCAACTTTATAAATGAATTGAAGGTCAGGGCAGGTTACGGACAATTGGGGAATCAAGGGATCAATAACTTCGAAACTAGACAAACTTTGGTCGCTGGCGGCAATTCTGTCTTCGGAGGTGCAATAGCTCAGGGAGTGGAACTGGCACGACTACCAAATCCTGATTTAAAATGGGAAACAACAACAGAGGTGAATCTAGGCCTTGATTTTGAGTTGGCTTCAAGTAAGTTGTCAGGATCTATTGATATGTACAATAGGATTACGCAGGATCAGCTTTTTATTAAACCGTTGCCATCCGTAGTAGGTTTTTCCACTGTTAGAACCAACTTTGGTGAGGTCGAAAATAAAGGAATTGACATAAATCTAAGAGCAAATTTTGCCGAGACAAATAATTTTGATTGGAGTTCGAATCTGAACTTTTCATTTTTGAAGAATGAAGTTAAAGAGTTGCCAGACTTTACAGAAGAGATCATTACAGGTTCGATAGGATACTTTATTAACCAATATAATATTATTCGGGAAGGGATTCCTTTACGCTCCTTCTATGGGTATGAGGTGAATGGAATGTTCCAGTTAGGTGATGATATAGCGAATTCTCCGACTCCTGCCGTTTCAGGATATACCTACGGTATGCCAAAGTTTGTTGATCAGAACAACGATGGTGTAATTGATACCGACGATAGGGTTGTCCTTGGAGATCCTTTTCCCGACTTTACTTTTGGTTTCAATAATTCATTTAGATATAAAAATATATCCTTGGATGTATTTTTTATGGGTGTCCAGGGTATTGAGACATTGGATGGCAATATTACGGAATCTTTATACCCTACCAACTCATATAGAAATTCTATCTCCAGATATTATAAGGAAAGATGGACTCCGGAAAATCCGACCAATTCTATTCCTTCAGGGGTTAGTCCAACCTTATACGGTGGTGGTAGGGCCATCAATTCCATGACCGTGATGGACGCGTCATATGTTAGACTAAAGAATATCACACTAGGGTACAATGTACCTCTGACTGGAAATAGCCTGTTGCAGAGCCTTAGGTTTTTTGTAGCTGCGGATAATCTGCTCACTATAACCGATTATGATGGGTATGATCCCGATTCCAGCGCGGATGGGACAAGTGTTGCTAAGACCAATTATAATAGTTACCCCTTGGCAAAAACAATCAGACTAGGATTGGATGTTAAATTTTAAATAGAAAAGAAATGAAGAAGTATTTATTTTGTTTATTAATAATATTGGGCATAACAAGTTGTGAGGATTTTCTTGAGGAGGAAGTTTTCACTGAATATGAGCCCGGGGCGTTCTTAAAGGACAAACCAGCTGTTGATGCGCTACTGACTGGAGCGTATTCCAATATGCAAATTTCGAGTTCAGGAGCATCCATGCAGTATTATTTCTTTGTTCTGAACGAATTGACTACTGACATTACTCTGGAATCCGATGGTGGATTTGAAAGACAAGTGCTGCCTTTTATGCAGTTCACATGGGATGCGTCAGATGGTATTTTTAATGGTCAATACAATAAATTTTATCGCGCTGTAGCAGCAGCCAATAATGTACTTGCCGTTTCCAGTAATTTGGAAACCATTGACGAGGAAACTTTGACACAGATTACCGCCGAGGCGAGATTTGTAAGAGGCTTTTCTTATTACATCCTTCACAATATTTTTGGACCAACTCCTATTATTGAAATACCTGTAGGGGCAAGTCTGGATGAAATTGAGAAGATCGGAAAGGAAACTCCCAGACCTAGTGAAGAAGAGTATAGGGCCTATGTCGAGGCCGATTTTCTTTTTGCCGCCAATAATCTTTCTGAAGGCGGGTTTTCAAGTAGGGCCAATAAGGGAAATTCATATGCCATGTTGACAAAATTCTATTTGAACAACAAACAATGGCAAAAAGCTGCCGATGCCGCTCAAATGGTTTTGGGCATGGGGTATGAACTGTATGATGATTATGCCAAGTTGTTCTCTGTTAATGGTGATGACAATAATGAATATATTTTGCGATTCGAGTCTTTGGTCGGAAGTAACCAGTTTAACCCCTATATGCCCTATGCATTTCCACCAAACTATCCAACTCTTCCCAACTGGAGTAATTATGGAGCCCAATTGCGAACCTTCACCGATTTTTACGAAACTTTTGAAGAACAGGATGTTAGAAGAAGTCTTTTTTTAACGGAGTATACACCTACTAATACTGGGGTCTTGACCCCATTGGTCAGAGATAGTGAAGGGAATGCCTTGAATAATGCTAGGAGCTTTAAATATGCACCGGATCCAGATGCAGTTGGAATTGAGCATGGCAATGATATTCCTTATGTTAGGTTGGCCGACATCATTTTGGCCAGAGCTGAGGCCTTAAACGAACTTAATGGTCCCAATCAGGAGAGTATCGACCTGATCAACCAAATTCGTGAAAGAGCTTCAGCATCAATTATAGACTTAGGGGATTTTCCAAGCAAAGAAAGTCTTAATGATTTTATATTGGCTGAAAGGGCGAAGGAGTTCTATACGGAAGGCCTTAGAAGGGAGGACCTGATCCGACATGGTAAGTTCATACAGCAAGCCATTGATCGTGGGATTCAGGCACAACCACACCAAGTGGTTTATCCCTTGCCACAGAGTCAATTGGACAACAATCCTAATTTAAAGCAGAATCCCGGGTATAATTGATTAGAGTGCGTTTTATGCATGGGAGGGTTGTTGTAAGCCTTTAGAATTTTTCTTTTTACATACAGATATTATCATGGCGAAGAAATCGTGTTTCATGAATTTATCAAAATCTATCTTATTGTTATTCCTTTTTGCTTCTTTAAAAGCATGCAAGAACGGAAATATTGATTTATCGGTAAACAAGGATAGGGCAAATGTGGTTTTTATCATAGTGGACGACTTGGGTTGGTCTGATTTGGGATGTTATGGGAGTTCTTTCTATGAAACTCCCAATATTGATGAGTTGGCAGAGGAAGGTGTTAGATTTACGCGTGGCTACGCTTCCTCACCTGTCTGTTCACCCACGAGGTCCAGCATTTTGACTGGTAAAAATCCCGCAAGAACTCATAACACGGCGTACTTTGGAGATTTGCAACCCAATGATATAACTGAAGGGTACACTAAACCATTAATTCCCCCCAAATACCAAGACTATTTGGGTCCTGATGAGAAAACCTTAGCTGAAGCATTAAAAGATAATGGTTATCACACTTTTTTTGCTGGCAAATGGCATTTGGGGCCCGAAGGGTTTTGGCCAGAGGATAATGGATTTGATGAGAATAAAGGCGGTTGGACAAATGGGGGACCATACGGGGGAGATAAATATTTCTCTCCCTATGGAAACCCTAATTTGAAGGATGGTCCGGATGGGGAACATTTACCGGACAGATTGGCTAACGAAACTGTTGATTTCATTAGAAAGAATAAAGACAATCCCTTTTTTGCTTACCTGTCGTTTTATTCGGTACACACCCCTTTAATGGGACGGCCAGATCTTGTAGAAAAATATAATTACAAGAAGAGTCTTCTTCTATCTAAAGATTCCATTTACGGTACGGAAGGAGCCAATAAAGTTCGTATGGTTCAAAATCACCCAGTCTATGCCTCAATGGTGGAGGCTATGGATCAAGCGGTAGGCAAGGTGTTATCAGCGCTAAAGAGATATGGATTGGATAAAAATACAGCTGTGTTCTTAACGTCGGACAATGGAGGACTCTCGACTTCAGAAGGTCTTCCTACTTCGAATAGACCTCTACGGGCAGGAAAGGGCTGGTTATATGAAGGAGGTATAAGGGTTCCTATGGTTATGAGATGGAATGAAACTATTCTTGGAAATGGGGTTTGCAAAATCCCGGTTACCACTACTGATTTCTATCCTACAATTTTGGAGATAACCCAAAGTAAACTTCTCCCGAATCAACACAAAGACGGAAAGAGTTTTTTAGAACTAGTCCAAAATAAGCGCAAAGAATCCTGGGACAGGACCATTTACTTTCATTATCCACATTATGGAAACCAAGGTGGCTCTCCTGGTTCAGCAATAATTCAAAATAATTGGAAGCTGATATTATGGTATGAAAAAGACCAAATTGAGCTTTATAATTTGGAAAATGATATAGGAGAAGAAACCAATCTTTCATTGGTATACCCTGATAAGGCGAATGACATGTTGCTTGCTTTAAGAAGTTATTTGAATGACGTTGAAGCTAGGTTTCCAATCAAGGTAAAACAGAGTAAACCTTGATCGGTTTTGGACATGTAATTTGATGATCAAAATATGCCAATTTCATTTAAATGTTATTTACGACTTATCCGACAAGCCATCCTTATAAAGAACAATTTGAAGTTTAAGTTTTGGGGAATTTAACCCGTAAATCTTGTTATAAAATAATAATAATATCTACAATAATTAACTATGGAGTTTTCCAAGAATCCTAATTTTTTCTATTTGATACGCTATGCAATTTTTAGTTTGGTATTTTGTGCGAAAGGTTTTTGCCAACAGCCCATTTCATACTATCCCATTAAACCAGTACGATTTACAAAAGTAAAGGTAACGGACAGCTTTTGGAAGGAGAAAATTGGCACTAATAGGGAAGTTACTATACCAATAGCTTTTCAGCGCAGTGAGGAAAGCGGCCGAATCAAAAATTTTACTGTTGCTGCAGGACTTGAGTCCGGTACATTTAATACTAGTCGTGGATATGATGACTCTGATGTGTACAAGGTCATGGAAGGAGCCGCATATTCCTTAAGTCAGGAGCCGAATTCCAATCTTGAAGAATACCTGGATAGTTTGATCACCTTAGTGGGCAAAGCACAGGAAGATGACGGTTATCTCTATACCGTGAAAACGATTTTAGGTATATCCAATGCTCATCGCGACGCGAAATATCCTAAATGGGAAAGAGTGGAATATGATTCCCATGAACTTTATAATGCTGGTCACATGTATGAGGCCGCAGTAGCTCATTATTACGCCACAGGTAGCAAGAAGTTTCTTGATATAGCGGTGAAGAACGCAGATTTGATCAATCGCGAGTTTGGATGGGGTAAGCGTGAAATGGTACCGGGACATCAAGAAATAGAGATAGGCCTAACTAAACTTTATGAGGCCACCGGTCAAAAAAAGTACCTGGATCTGGCTAAATTCTTTTTGGACAAAAGAGGTGAAAACTCACATAAATCTACCTATAACCAGTCACATAAAAAGGTGACCCAACAGGAAAAGGCCCTGGGGCATTCCGTACGCGCTGCTTATATGTATACAGCAATGGCCGATATGGCGGCTTTGACCCAGGATGTTGACTATGTTAAAGCCATGGACAGACTATGGCATGACATTGTCGATACGAAGTTATACATTATAGGAGGGATTGGATCTGCAAGTGGGCATGAGGGTTTTGGAGACGAATACGAGCTTCCTAATTTAAGTGCCTATAATGAAACATGCGCAGCTATTGCCAATGTGTTTTGGAACTATCGGTTGTTTCTAACTCACGGAAATGCCAAGTATGTGGATGTTTTAGAGCGCTCTATGTACAATAATGTTCTTTCTGGGGTTTCACTTGAAGGGGACAAGTTTTTCTATCCAAATCGTTTGGAATCGAGAGGTCATATAGCTCGTAGTGAATGGTTTGAGACATCTTGTTGTCCTTCCAACTTAGCGCGCTTTATACCGGATATTCCAGGATACATTTATGCCCAGGATGACAATTCCATTTATGTGAACCTTTTTATCTCAAGTGAGACCGATTTAACAATAAAGGGTCAAACCATAGGAATTAAGCAAACCAGCCAGTTGCCATGGTCAGGAAATGTCGATATTTCCTTGGAGACGACTTCCTCCATCGAATTGCCGCTGCGAATTAGAATTCCTGGGTGGGCAACAGAAAAACCAGTTCCATCAGACCTCTATACATTTGGAAAACCATTGACCGATAAAACAAAAATATTCATAAATGAGGAAGAATTTCAGTATGATTTGGATAATGGATATGCAGTAATAAACCATACCTGGAACCCTGGTGACAAAATTAGAGTGGAATTTCCTTTTACTGTACGCACTGTTATTTCACATAATAGAATCGAGGAGAATAGGGGGAAATTTGCCTTGCAATTAGGACCTATGGTCTATTGCATAGAAGGTTGGGATTTGCCGAATGGCCATTCGAACCATATTATTATTGACAAAAATCAGGAATTCAAGTTTTCTTTTGAAAAGGATCTTTTGAAAGGGGTAATGACCGTCAAAGGAGAAGCGGATCACCTTTACATAACGGACTCAGGTGACACAAAAAGAGAATCGATCAATTTTAAGGCCATTCCATATTATGCATGGGCCAATAGGGGACCGGCGGAGATGGAGGTCTGGATACCCTATAGTGCACATTTTGTTACGCCTTTAGCATACCCTAAAAAATCTCATTTGGCAGTATTAAGTACTTCTAAAACAGAAGGTTTGCGCAATTTAAACTCAGTTAACGATTCATATATACCGGACAAGTCAAGTAATGATAAAGTGACTGCATTTGATTTTTGGCCTATGAAAAATTCTACGGAATGGATTGTCATGGATTTTGACGAACCTCAAACTATCTCTAACGCGACGGTTTTTTGGAAGAATGGTGATGAAGGTAGAATTATATTGCCAAAATCTTGGAAACTTTATTATTGGGCCGAGGATACATGGAAAGCTGTGGGTCTAAGAAAATATACCATCGAAGAGGATGGACAACCTAGCACTATTGCCTTTAAGGAAGTAACATCCATGGCCTTTAAATTGGAAATCGAGATGGCCGATAAGCCAGCAGGACTATACGAATTTGAATTGAATTAAATAAATATGAAGAATAATTTTACCTATAGAATTGTTACCGGCTTAATACTTTCACTCTTTAGTTTGGGGGTATCGGATATAAATGCACAAAAGACAAGGAACAGCAATTACATTACAAATCAAGAACCGTTGTTACCGCAGCCCTATGTACCCTTGCCATTAGGGGATATCAAAGCGAAAGGTTGGCTTTTGAATATGTTGCAAACTCAGCGAGACGGATTAACTGGACGACTCGATCAAATGTATGAGCTAGTTCTGGGTTCGAATAACGCCTGGCTGGGAGGTACTGGGGATAGTTGGGAACGTGGTCCCTATTGGTTGGACGGCCTTACACCCTTGGCATATCTATTGGATGACGATGTATTAAAGGATAAGGTTAAGAGATGGATAGACTGGAGTATTGAAAATCAAAGGGCTGATGGTTATTTTGGTCCTAAGCCGTTCGAGGAAGGGACTATTATAATTGAAGGCACACAACAGAAAATGAGTGAGGATTGGTGGCCCAAAATGGTGATGTTGAAAGTATTCCAGCAATACTATTTGGCCACTTTAGATCAACGGGTGATCGTATTATTGGATAAGTATTTTAGATATCAATTAAAAGAGTTGCCAAATAAGTCTTTGGATGCCTACACTTATTGGGCAGGTCGTAGAGGCGGTGATAATTTGCAAATTGTATATTGGCTATATAATATCATAAAGGAGCCATATTTGCTTGAGTTAGGGCAATTGATTCACGATCAAACATATAATTGGACCTCAGTTCTATCGGGTGATGAAATATTACAGGCGAATCCGTATTCAAATTTGCATTGCGTCAATGTAGCTCAAGGTCTAAAGGAACCGGTAATTTATTTTCAACAGAATCCTGATTCTTTATATTTAAATGCCCCCCTTAAAGGTCTAAACTCCTTAAAATCGGTCCATGGATTTGCAAATGGTATGTTTGGTGGGGACGAAGCACTTCATGGCAATGATCCCACTCAAGGTTCCGAATTCTGTTCCGCAGTTGAAATCATGTTTTCTTTTGAAAGTATGTTACCCATTACCGGTAATATCTATTACGCCGATTATTTGGAGAAAATTGCATTCAACGTATTACCTACTCAACACGATGATGCGTTTATGAACAAACAATACTTTCAACAGCCCAATCAAATTAAAATTACCAATGAGTATCGAAACTTCAATTGTGATTACGGCGGAAGTGGTACACTCTTTGGCAAATTGACAGGTTATCCATGTTGTGTTACCAATATGCATCAAGGCTGGCCTAAATTCACCCAAAATTTATTCTATGGGACAGCTGACAATGGTATAGCAGCACTTGTGTATGCCCCTTCTTCGGCAACTATTTTGGTGAACAAGGGAGTAAAAGTTGGGGTAGAAGAAGTGACCAACTATCCGTTTGATGATAATGTTAAGTTTATTCTTAATCCTGAAAAGAAGGCGAGGTTCAATTTTCATTTAAGGGTGCCTGAATGGTGCGCGGATCCATCTGTTTATATTAATGGTAAAAAACAGGATTTGACAATTTATCAAGGGATAATAAAATTGGAAAGGCAATGGGACAAGGGTGATGAAATTTCACTTCACCTACCAATGAACGTTATAACTTCGCATTGGTTCGAAAGATCAGTGGCAATTGAAAGAGGTCCATTGTTGTATGCCTTAAAAATTGAAGAGGATTGGCAAGAAAAGAGGGATGATCAGTGGATAAATGGCTATTATGAAGTTTTGCCCAAATCCCCTTGGAACTATGGGATTTCAAAAAAAACAATAGTTGGTAACGATTTTAAAATCGATAGTCGTGAGATTTCTAGTATGCCCTGGAATTTGCAGAATGCCCCTCTGTCAATTTTTACCAAAGGCAAAGTAATTCCGTTTTGGAAAGAATATAATGGGAACCATGGGAAATTACCGGAATCACCATGGCCGAATAGAAATTTGGAAACGGAGGAAGAGGTGATTGAATTAATACCGTATGGTTGTACTACCCTGAGAATTTCCCAATTTCCCGTAATTGACGTCCATGAAACTCCATAATACTTAATGGTTTGTTAAAATGATTGGCACTAACCAATTGCTCGTATCTACCTTTTCAAACTTCAACTAGAATTTAACTTAAACGGGTTGTTGTTGAAGAATGAAGATATATTGAAAGTTAAGTTTGTTCAAATATTAAATGATGGTTGCAGAAGTTTTTAGAAATAAAGCAAATTGGCTTAATAGGTACAAATGCCTACTGTTCATTTTGTTTACTTACAGCTGTCATTGGTCGGAAAAAAACGAAAAATCGGTTTTGTTGGACATGGACTGGTCCAACTCTAGTTGGATTGGAGCGGAGATGGACACAATATTATCCGATTCCCTTAGATACCAGAATGAAATGGGCCCCATTTTCAGGAGGGACTTAGAGGTCGCCAGCCATTTGGTATCAGCAAGATTATATATTAGCTCGGCTGGATATTATCATGCAACCATAAATGGCGAAAAAATTGGTAAAAATTATCTTGATCCAGCTTGGTCTGATTTTAGTAAACGTATTTATTACTCTGATTATGATATTTCCAAAAATCTTAAAGTGGGTAAAAATTGTATTGGTGTCGCTTTGGGCAATGGATTTTATAATTCACTACCCATGAAAATGTGGGGACACCTTAATTTGAGGGATGTACTTCCTACTGGTGAGCCGGTTTTTATAGCTAAAGTGATCTTAAAATATAGGAATGGCTTGGTTGAAGAGATAGTTACGGATAGTAGTTGGAAATATTACAATGGCCCCACTGTTAGAAATAATGTTTATTTAGGCGAAGTCTATGATGCCAGAAGGGAGGTTAAAGGATGGGATACTGGGTATTTTAATGACAACCAATGGAACAACGCTAAAATAAGTCAAGGCCCAGGTGGTAAATTACAAAAAACATTTTTTCCATCTATTCAAATAACAAGAACAATATCACCAATAAGCATAAATCCATCTTCGAACAACAAATTTGTAATTGATATGGGGGAAAACTTTACTGGTACTTATAGAATTAACTTGAGAGGTAAGGTCAATGATACGATAACTCTACGCTTTGGTGAAAGAATCTATGATAACGGAGAATTAAATCCAATGACAACCGTTGCAGGACAAATTAAGGAAAAAGGAAAAGGTGGACCAGGCGCCCCTAGCATTGCTTGGCAGTCGGATAGCTATATTTTTGGAAGTGATTCGGACGTATGGTTCAGTCCCAAATTTACTTTTCATACCTACAGGTACATTGAGCTATCTGGACTAACATATTGTCCGATCAAGCAGGAGGTCCAAGGACTTGCCTTTAACACCAACGTTATAGAAAATGGTACATTTAGTTGTAGTTCAGAATTGATAAATTCCATTCAGGTTGCCTCCACAAGAACTTTTTTATCAAATCTTATTGGAGTGCAGTCTGATTGTCCCGCTCGTGAGAAATTTGGATACGGCGGGGATATAAATGCAACCAGTGAGGCATTTATCTATAATTTTGATATGAAAGATTTTTATAAGAAAACGGTATATGACTGGAAAGATGCCATCAGGGATTCCGTTTTCATAGATACAGCCCCATATGTTGGTTTAGAATATTGCGGACTAAGTTGGGAATCAGCTTTTTTGATTACTCAATACAACCTATACTTATATTATAATGATACCTCCTTAGTGGAAGAAATGTATTGTACGGATTTGGATTGGATGGACAAAGTTTCAAGATTAAATCCGAACGGAGTAGTGACCTCAGGGCTTGCCGATCACGAAGCAATTGTTTCGTCATCTGTAGAGCTCATTGGGACAAGCCACTATTTAAAATGTGCCCGCATTATGAAGGAGTTTGCAGAACACATGAGGGACGTCGCGAATGTAATACACTTTGGGAAGCTTGTGGATAAATTGGAGAAGATTTTATTAAATCAGTTTTGGAAAAATAAACCAGAAACAAACATTAACAGACAAACGGTGTATGCCACCTTGTTGTATTATGACGTTATTCCCGAAAATGAAATTGAAAATGCATCTAAATTGTTATTGGAATCTTTATCAACCCGTTTTTCTGGGCATTTCACAACTGGTATTTTTGGGACCAAGTATATTTTGGAAGCACTTTCAAAATCGGGCAATGTAAATAGGGTTTACGAAATTGTAAATAGTAAAATATATCCTGGCTGGGGGTATATGATAGACCAAGGGGCAACTACCCTATGGGAGACTTGGAAGGAAAGTGACGATACCTATTCTAATTGTCACCCTATGTTCGGCTCTGTCTCAGAATGGTTTTACCGATGGTTGGGTGGAATAAGGCCTGACAAAAATTCACCAGGGTTCGAACATTTTATAATAAATCCTTCGATTCCAGATGGTTTGGATTATGTCAATACTTGTTATATGTCACCTTATGGTAAAATTATATCAAATTGGAAAAAATTGAATAATGGCCAAATCAAGTATGATTTGGAAATACCGATAGGCAGTTCTGCAAATTTAATTTTGCGAAATGACAAAGCACAAACTTATCGAATCGTAAAAAATAGAGACCACGACTATAGTAGTAGATTTATTAACGGGGCTAGTGGTGTTGACTTGAGGTTAACGGAAGGCAGATACATTATTATCCAGTCTTCTGTTCCTGATAATTAAACTATTAATGTCTTTAGAAAAACAATCTTAATTAAGTTTTAATCAATATATCCTATAGGTAACTTTGGAATTAAATGTCGTTATGAACAAGAAAATTTATTTTATCGCAACTTTTATGTTTTTACAAGTACATTTTGTTAAATGTCAAAATAACGATGACATGAGGGGGAACGGAATTGTTTCCGACAGTAATTTGTACAAAATTGAAGGTCATTTTCTGGTGGGTACTGTAACAGTACCGATAAGTGATGGGGTAGAGTCATCCTTTACACTCCATGTACAAAGACATGTGAAAGATGACCAAAATTGGACGGAGGAAGAACTTGTATTGCCCGATGGTAGAACTCCCCCTGAAGTATACCGAGACGTTAAGGTCAGGTGGCAAATGTTTTATCAAGATATGGTCAACAAAGGCATGCCTATGTCTGAAGTTCAACAAATTTTGCTAGGAATAACGGGCAGCTCCGAGTCCGCTGGAGTTTGGATTCTTACTGGACTAAATGCCGCTGGCTATAACGGACATTCGAAAAGTATCAGTTTGGGCCCTAACAGCGAATGGTTTACTATAGCACATGAAAGTATGCATGGTTGGCAGTGGGGGGCCACGGAAAGTCCAGTGAATCACAAAGATGCCATACTCTTACAAGATATTTTTACAAAATGGGCCAATTATGTGTATCACACGCGAACCTCGGATCCGGATAAGCTATATGGGTACAGCGAAGGTAAGTTTTGGATTTTGGATTATTTGAACTATGGCTTGCAAAATGATGCGGAGTGGCTTGCAAATACCTTTGCGGGATGGCTGTATGGACCAGATAAAGTAGTTGGGCAGAATTGGTTGGCCATGAATAAAAGTGCTCCTGAATTTGTGAATTTCTTTAATGGTTTATGGAAAGATGGTCTATCGGTTGAAGAAAGTCATAAGCGAGCGTTTGGAATTAATGAAATTAAACATCCTGAGTATCTTCCTCCGGATGGAGTACCCTCGGTTGAAGGCTTTAGCAAAGAGGATGCTGTGGCAATTTGGAGTGTTTGTACCAATTCTCCGGATAAGGAAAACTATATTCCTCATTTTAATAGTATTATTAAACGGGTTGCACCTGATTTACCTGGTTCTCCAGCCGATCATTATTCTTTAGGATATGGTGATGCTAATCATGATGGGACAATTGATTGGATAGCTTCCTATACAGGTCCGGGCCCTGTTGGTTTAGGAAATGGGAAATACTTATGGAACAAAGATAATAAGGTGGGTACCTACACATTTATTGTGAGTGGTAAGAGAGGTGACACGTATGCCGAATACATACAAGACCCCTTTTTAACTCTACCTTCTATGGGTAATGGTGCTTTGGCCCAACCTATGTTTCGTGAGTGGCAGGGCAAATATGGAAGCTGTAACGGCGCAAGTTTGTTTAAATATAGGACCCAAGAATGGATAGACGAATATTTACAGGATATTGAATTCCGATTATAGCAATTTTGGGATTCTGGGTATTTTGGATTGGCCCCTAACTATAATTGTTTATTCTTGTCCATGTCAATTGTTAGTTAGTATGTTATTTGTGTTTAAGTGACAACAAAATATTATTAAAGACGATAATAGTTTTCGCACCTTTTTTGCTTGAGAATAAGCTTCCATACAAAAAGAGTGGAAAAATACTCAAATTCCTTATGGAAGTTTACTTGGGAACAGTGTGATTTTTTAGAGTGTTTAAAACTTTTGAAGCCATTAAATTATGAATCATTCCGTAAAGAATTTTAAATACGTTAATTATCTCTGGGAAGAGAGCAAGGCGGAGGCGCTGGGCGACGATCAGGTAGAACTGTTTCTTTATAGGTCCAATATTTTAGGGGCTGATCTTCGAATTACCAATTATGGTGGGGGCAATACCAGTTGTAAGACCGTTGAAAAGGATCCTTTGACCAATGAAGAGGTAGAGGTAATGTGGATCAAGGGTTCCGGTGGGGATATAGGCACTTTGAGCAAGGCCGGTATCGCCGGATTGTATACCGAACGGTTGAGAAACTTGAAAAACGTATATGGAGGTCTTGCGGATGAGGACCGAATGGTAGGTCTTTTTGACCATTGTATCTACGATCTGGAAAGCAAGGCCCCGTCCATAGATACACCCTTGCACGGTCTACTTCCCTTTAAGCATATAGACCATTTGCATCCGGATGCCTTGATAGCGGTAGCCGCGGCGAAGGATAGTGAAAAGGTGACCAGGGAAATTTGGGGAGATACCATGGGCTGGGTACCTTGGCAAAGGCCAGGTTTTGATCTAGGCCTGCAATTGGAAAAATGTTTGGAGGACAATCCCGGTATAAGGGGGATCGTTTTGGGGAGCCACGGACTTTTCACCTGGGGGGACACCTCTTATGAGTGCTATATGAACAGCTTGGAGGTCATAGAAATGGCTTCAGAGTATATCGCCAAAAAGATTACGGAAAAGGGCAGTGTATTTGGAGGGCAAAAAGTTAAAAGCCTGCCCCAAGAGGAACGCGCTGAAAAGGCTTCCCAAATAATGCCATTGCTAAGGGGACTTTGTTCTTCCGAAAATAGAATGATAGGGCATTTTTCGGATAGTGATGTGGTCTTGGAGTATATCAATAGCAATGACTTGGAGCGCTTGGCGCCAATGGGCACATCCTGTCCGGACCACTTTCTAAGGACGAAGATACAGCCTTTGGTATTGGATCTGGATCCGAAGGAGGATCTTGGTGATGCCAAAGCCGTATTGAAAAAACTGGAACCGGCCTTTGAGGCCTACAGGCAAGGCTACAAAGATTACTATGAGACCTGTAAAAGGGACAATAGCCCGGCCATGCGCGACCCTAATCCGGTGATCATCATATATCCGGGCATTGGGATGTTCAGTTTTGCAAAGAACAAGCAGACCACTAGGGTGGCAAGTGAATTTTACATCAATGCCATCAATGTAATGAGGGGCGCCGAAGCCATTACCGAGTATACCTCTTTACCCAGGCAGGAAGCTTTTGATATTGAATATTGGTTGCTGGAAGAGGCCAAGTTGAGGCGCATGCCCAAAGAACAGCCCCTGTCCAGAAAAGTAGCGGTAGTTACCGGAGCAGGAGGAGGTATAGGCAAGGCCATTGCGGATAAACTGGCCAGTGAAGGAGCCAATGTGGTATTGACCGATATAGCCGAAGATCGATTGGAGGAGGCTGTAGGCACCTATAAGTCGGATACTGCCAGTTATGCGGTTTGCGATGTTACCAAAAGTGAATCTATTGCGGGGGCTTATAAGAAAGCGTGTTTGGAGTTTGGCGGTGTGGATATTGTAGTGCATAGTGCGGGACTTGCCATTTCCAAGCCATTGGATGAGACCACCGAAAAGGATTGGGATATTTTGCAGAATGTTTTGGTGAAAGGGCAGTTTGAACTTGCCAAACAGGCAGTTGCGATAATGCGCAAGCAAGGATTGGGAGGAGATTTTATAAGTATAGCCAGTAAGAACGGGCTGGTTTCAGGCCCGAACAATGTGGGCTATGGTACCGCCAAGGCGGCACAACAGCATATGGCCCGTTTATTGGCGGCCGAATTGGGCGGAGACAAGATCCGTGTGAACACGGTAAACCCGGACGGGGTTATAGTGGGCAGTAAGATTTGGGAAGGCGATTGGGCCGAAGGAAGGGCCAAGGCCTACGGCATTACCGTGGACGAACTGCCCGCACATTACGCCAAAAGAAATTTGTTGAACGAGATTATTTATCCAGAGGATATAGCCAACGGTGTTTTTGCCTGTGTTGCCATCCTGGATAAGACCACGGGCAATATAATAAATGTGGATGGCGGTATGGCCAATGCATTCGTAAGATAATTAGTGAGTTGATTGCGTTGTCGAATTAGTAGTTGGGCCTGTCAGTGTCCAATTTCTGGCAGGTCTATTACTAATCGAGCTATTTTGATGGAAATTATTTTAAGTCTTTCCTAAGCAAATATTTTAGGAAAATAATAAGAGTTATGAAAAAAGGGATTTTGGGAAGCATACTGTGCTTTTTGTTTTTTATTGGGAATGGTCTGGCACAGACTGGATCTACTTTACAGTTACATGATATATACAGGAATAGTATTTTCGGCCAAAAGGGGTTTGGTCCAGTGCGCTGGATGAAGGACAACAAAGGATACTCTACCCTAGAGACCAATAAAGAGATAGGGGGCAGGGATATTGTTAAATATGATGCAAAAAGTGGGGCAAGGTTGGTTTTGGTTTCCGCAGCGCAATTAATACCCCAGGACAAAAAAGTGCCTATTACCATTTCGGATTACCAATGGTCTCTTGATAATAACAAAATTCTCCTTTTTACCAATACGCGCAAGGTGTGGAGGTATCACACACGTGGCGATTATTGGGTGTTGGATCTAAAGTCTAATAAATTGGCAAGGTTAGGGCGTTCATTACCTTCGGCGACCTTAATGTTTGCGAAATTTTCTCCGGATGCTTCCAAAGTAGCTTATGTAAGTGAATTGAATATATATTCGGAAAATCTGGAAGATCATAAAATAGATCAGCTTACCAAGGATGGGGGGGATAATATAGTAAATGGCACATTCGATTGGGTATATGAAGAGGAATTAAATTGTAGGGACGGCTTTAGGTGGAGCCCGGATGGTAAACATATAGCCTATTGGCAATCGGACACCAAGGATGTGGGTACTTTTTATATGATAAACAATGTGGATTCCATTTACTCTAAACCAATCCCTATGCCTTACCCAAAGGTAGGGACGGAACTTTCAACAGTAAAGGTCGGGGTGGTATCTTTGGAAAACGGTACTTCCAAATGGTTCAAGGTTCCAGGTGATCCAAAGAACAATTATTTGGCGCGTATGGATTTTATACCCAATTCCAATGAGGTAATGATCCAGCAATTAAATCGAAGGCAAAACACCAATAAGGTCTATATTGGGAATATTCAGACCACGGATCTTGTTAATATCCTAACGGAAAAAGATGATGCCTTTTTGGATATTCATGACGACGTAAGATGGTTGGAAAATGAAAAGTACTTTACTTGGTCCAGTGAAAGGGATGGGTGGTTGCACCTTTATAAGGTATCTCGGGATGGCAGTGTGGTACAGCCTATCACTAAAGGCAATTTTGACGTGGTAGAGATCAACTGCATAGATCCAAAGGGTGGCTATGTATATTATATTGCTTCCCCGGATGATTACACCCAAAGATATTTGTACAGGAGCCGTATAGATGGACAAGGGGAGGCCGAAAGAATAACCCCGAGCTCCAATTCAGGCCAGAGCTCCTATCAAATATCCAATGATGCCAAATGGGGGATCCATGTATTCCAGAATGCGGTTACCCCTCCTAAATATTCCTTAATAAGTCTTCCCAATCACAAACAAAGAAGAATTTTGGAGGATAATAAGGAGTTAAAGGCCAAATATGGGGCCTTGAAATTGAATCCAAAAGAGTTTGTAAAGGTAGATATCGGTGATGATGTTTTGGATGCCTGGATGATTAAACCAAAGGATTTTGATCCGACCAAAAAATATCCGTTATTGTTCTATGTTTATGGTGAACCAGCAGGTGCTACCGTTCAGGACAATTGGGGTGGCGGCAGTCTTTGGGATCAGTATATGGCCCAACAGGGTTACATTGTAATGAGTGTGGACAATCGCGGAACCAAGACACCTAGAGGCAATAAATGGCGCAAATCCATTTATGGGCAAATAGGTATTCTAGCTTCACAGGACCAGAGCAAGGCCGCTAAAAAAATATTGGAAACCTATAATTTTTTGGATCCATCCAGAGTAGGGATTTGGGGATGGAGTGGCGGTGGCCAAATGACACTGAATTGTATGTTTAGGTATCCAGAGATCTATTCTTCGGGATTGGCAGTTTCCTTCGTGTCAGACCAAAGACTTTATGATGCTACCTATCAGGAAAGATATATGGGGCTGTTGGAAGATAATGCCAAAGGCTATCACGATGGATCTCCAATTAATTTCGCGCAGCACTTAGAAGGGAACTTAATGCTTATTCACGGTACCGCTGACGATAACGTACATTATCAGAGTTTTGAGATGTTGGTCAACAAACTGATAGAACATAATAAGATGTTTAATATGATGTCCTATCCAATGAGGGCGCATTCAATATATGAAAGGGAAAATACCTCTTATCATCTTAGGCAAACTATGGAAGGTTTTTGGAAAAAGAACCTACCTGCCGGGGGTAAATAACCTCAGGGGTTCATTTTAAATTATAACTGGATAAATACGTTAATTTCAATTAGGATAATCTTTTAGATATAAATCATCAAATCTATGTTTGCAAAGGAGGAATATATTGTAAGAAGGGAAAAATTAAGGAAATTGGTGGGTGATGGATTGATCTTATTCCTTGGAAATGAGGAGAGTGGTATTAACTTTGAGCACAACACTTATCCCTATAGGCAGGATAGTTCCTTTATTTATTTTTTTGGGCTTCAAGTACCTGGATTGTATGCAGTAATTGATTTGGATGAGGGTAAGGAGATTATTTTTGGGAATAATTTAACCATAGATGATATAGTTTTTACCGGACCTATTGAATCCTTGGAAGAGCAGGCCCATAAGGTAGGGGTAGCTAGTATATTTCCAATTGGTAGTCTTGATGGTTATATTGGTGAAGCCAAATCCAAGGGGAGGAAGGTCCACTATTTACCGCCATATCGTCCGGAACATATTTTGAAATTGTCCCAGTTGTTGAATTTATCGGCTAAGGAGGTTTCAAAAAAAGTATCTACTGATTTGATAAAGGCCGTAGTAAAACTAAGGTCTATAAAGTCCAACGCGGAGATCTTGGAGATTGAAAAAGCCGTGAACACCACTGTGGAAATGCAGTATAAGGCCATGGAGATCGCTGAAGCGGGTATGACCGAGGCGGATTTGTTCGGTGCGGTTCAAAATATAGCTATGGCCAACGGAAATAACACTTCATTTCCTTCCATAGTAACGATTAACGGTCAAATACTTCATAATCATTTTAGGGGGAATCTCTTAAAAGAGGGTGATATGGTCCTATGCGACTGTGGTGCGGAAAACTTCTCAGGATATGCCGGGGACCTTACTCGTACCTTTCCTGTAAACAAAACCTTTAGTGTTAAACAGAAAGAAATTTATGATATAGTCTATAGTTCTTATAAAACTGCTGCTGGCATGCTCAAGCCCAAACAGTTATTTAGGGATGTGCATCTTGCCGCATGTAAAGAAATCGTACTGGGCCTAATTGATTTAGGGTTAATGAAGGGCGATGCGGATATGGCCGTTGAGGCAGGCGCGCATACCTTGTTTTTTCAATGTGGATTGGGGCATATGATGGGGCTGGATGTCCATGACATGGAGAACTTGGGAGAGCAATATGTTGGGTACACCGATGACCTACATCAGAGTAAGGAATTTGGGTTTAAATCCCTTCGTATGGGCAGGGCCCAGGAAGAAGGAATGGTCTTAACCGTAGAACCGGGAATTTACTTTATTCCCGAACTTATAGCGCTGAGAAAGAGCGAGAATAAATACTTTGAATTTGTCAATTATGACAAATTGGAAGAATACAAAAGCTTTGGCGGAATCCGCGTGGAGGACGATTTCCTAATAACGCAAAATGGTAGCCGATTGTTAGGAGCCAAGCTCCCTACTACTTCTATGGAAATAGAGGATTTTAGAATTTCCAAAACTCGGCTAAGAGTGACTATTGAAGGCTAAATTTTTAACCTTTTAGCAATAAGTTTTTAGATGATAAAATGTATGTAATGTAACTTAATTAGGTGTTTATAAGTTTGGAGCAATGTTTAGCCCTGTTTGTAATTAGTAAGTTTGAATTAGATCACCAAAAACGACATGGTTGCACTTAATATACGGTAAAGTAGTAAGTGAAATTGTGAAATCTAAGCTTGGTTTCCACGGCCGGTGACGTGTTTTTAGCCTTATATGGACTTTTATGGTCGTAGTAAGGTTTTGAAAATAATGAGATAATGAGATATGGTATTAATTAAAAAAAATTAAGGTATGAAATTGATTATTGGTTTGTGTTTATTGTGTTTTTTGGCAGCATTAACATTCCGTTGTAAAGACCGTGAAAGCAAAATGGATAAACAAAATTCGAATTTTTGTAATGATTTGCACAAAATAAATCAGGATTCTTTTAAGAAGCAGATCGATGGAAAGAATACCGACCTTTATATCCTTAAGAATGTAAATAATTTAGAAATAGCTTTTACCAATTACGGTCAGCGGCTAGTGTCACTATTGGTGCCAGATAGATATGGGAAGTTTGATGATGTTGTTTTAGGTTTTTCAGATTTGGATGGTTATAGGAATGCTCAAGAAAAATATTTTGGAGCCACAATAGGGAGATATGCAAATAGAATAGCAAATGCCAAATTTTCTATCGGGGATATGGAATATCAGCTGGCTAGAAATAATGGTGTTAATCATTTACATGGAGGTGAAAAAGGTTTTGAAAGTTTGGTTTGGAACACTAGACAGATTTCAACCAATGAAATTGAATTTGAACGAATTTCGGAAGATGGTGAAGAGGGATATCCAGGGAATCTCCATGTTAAAGTGAATTACACTTTAACAAATTCCAACGAATTGAAAATTGTTTATACAGCAACCACTGATCGAACTACTATAGTTAATTTAACCCATCATTCCTTTTTTAATTTGGCAGGAGAAGGAAATGGAACAATAAATGACCATATTTTAGAAATTAATGCTGATTACTATACCCCAATTGATAAAGGTTTAATTCCAACTGGAAAATTACTTGAGGTTAAAGGTACACCTTTTGATTTTACAAGTGGAAAACCAATAGGTCAGGATTTAAGGGATCAAAATGAGCAATTGTTATTTGGGAATGGGTATGATCACAATTTTGTTCTAAACAAATTCCCTAAAAATGAAGAAGGATTGTTTTTTGCGGCAAGGGTTAAAGAGCCACTAAGTGGTAGGGTAATGGAGGTATATACTAATGAACCAGGTTTACAATTATATAGCGGAAATTTCCTTAATGGAAATGATATAGGAAAGAGTGAGAAAGCGTATGTGCTCAGAGGGGCATTTTGTTTAGAATCACAACATTTTCCGGATTCCCCAAATAAATCAAATTTCCCAAGTACTATTTTAAAGCCTGGAGAAGTTTATACATCCATTTGTGTATATAGATTTTTGTTGGATAAACAGAATATTATAAAGTAGGAATTGACTGCTTAGGAATGGAAAGGGAATTTAACCTCCCTACCCATTCGAATAAAGGGTTAATGCAGTCCAATTTGGATTGAAAGAACCAAGGCTTTATTATTAATGAAAGCCTTGATCCAAAAATTTTCAAAAACCGATTGAAGATCAACAGCACAGTTTATTTAATTTAAAACTTAAATTTTCCTGTATCGTGGTCCGAAATGCTACCTGTAATGAAAAGTCATAACTATGGTTACAAATCAAATTTTATCCCTTGGGCCAATGGCAAATCTGTACTATAATTTACTGTACAGGTCTGTCTTCTCATATAGGCTTTCCAAGAATCGGAACCACTTTCACGGCCACCACCCGTTTCCTTTTCTCCACCAAAGGCTCCTCCGATTTCTGCGCCTGAGGTTCCTATATTAACATTGGCAATTCCACAATCGGAACCCGAGTTGGATAAGAAGGTTTCTGCCTTTCTCATGTTCAGGGTAAATATGGAAGAGGACAATCCTTGGGGTACATTGTTCTGCATGTTAATGGCGTCGTTCAAATCTTTATATGAGGTTACATAAAGAATAGGAGCAAAGGTTTCCTGTTTCATAATGGGCATATCGGGTTCTGCCTTAATAATTGTGGGCATTACGTAACAGCCGGAGGTATATTTTTCTCCATCCAAAACTTGGCCGCCATAAACAAGTTCGCCGCCTTGATTCTGGGCTTTTTTTACCGTATTTAAATAAGCCTGTACTGCTATGGTGTCAATTAATGGCCCAACATGGTTATTTTCATCCAAGGGGTCACCTATACGTATTTGACCATATGCTTGTTTTAATTTCTCCAATAGGGATTCGAATTGACTCTCGTGAACGATCAACCGTCTAGTAGAAGTACAACGCTGTCCAGCGGTACCAACGGCACCAAAAACAATCGCTGGAACAGCGTGATTTAGATCGGCATCTTCAGCTACAATTATGGCATTGTTACCACCTAGTTCCAATATAGATTTCCCCAAACGTCTGCCAACTGTTTCAGCTACGCTCTTTCCCATTTGGGTAGAACCCGTTGCGGATATTAAGGCTATGTTTGGGTCGGAGGACATTAATTTTCCAATAGCGCGATCCCCTATGATTACATTGGAAATTCCCTCCGGAAGGTCGTTCGCTATTAATACCTTTCTGAAAATTTCCTGACAAGCCATTGCAGAAAAAGGAGTTTTTTCAGATGGCTTCCAAATACATACATTTCCACATACCCATGCTAGTGCAGCATTCCATGCCCAAACCGCTACAGGAAAATTAAAGGCGGAAATGATACCTACTACTCCCAATGGGTGCCACTGTTCAAACATTCTATGGCCTGGTCTTTCTGAATGCATTTGCAGACCATACAACTGTCGTGATAGGCCCACGGCAAAATCACAGATGTCGATCATTTCCTGAACTTCTCCATAGCCTTCCTGTAGGCTCTTTCCCATTTCATAACTTACCAATTTTCCCAGGTTTTCCTTTTCCTTTCTAAGAGCATCCCCAAACTGACGTACAATTTCTCCACGGTGGGGTGCCGGCATGGCCTTCCAAATTGGAAATGCAATTTGGGCTTCAGCCATCAGAGTCTCATAATCCTTATTTTCTGCAAGGTTTACCTCACCAATCGATTTGCCATCGACAGGGGATTTAATATATAACTTGTCACCCTTACTTACCCAATTTTTCTGCCCGCTACTGACGCCGTAAAAAGGTGTTTTTAACCCAAGATCTTCAATTACTTTATTCATATTTACACATTATTAGTCTGTTCCCTATACGTACTTTCAAATATTTTGTCGGCGTTGGCCGATTCAAATCCATCCCGCCTTTGTACTCTAGTAAAGTTTATTGTCGTACCATCCTGATACACCGGTAAAGGGAGGCGTTCCGCAAATTCTACATAACTTCCTGCTATTAGCGCTTTCTCCCCGCCACTAAATTCCGCCTCCACCATTTTGGCGATGGTGCTACTTTGCTTTAGAAGTCCATCTTTGCTTGTTTTGATCTTACCTCCAGAAGTGTTCAATTTTATATCTATGGATTCCAAAAACTCATTGAATTTTTCAATGGTATTGTAGGCCTTCGGAAGATCATGAACACTTATGGTGTAATGGTTTAAATAATACCGGTTATAAATTACCCATGCGGCATATTCACTTTCATCCGCTAAGGTGTAATAATCAGCCAATGATGGCATATTCCATAATGGTTTATAAAAAAATTGTCCAACCCGTTTAGTGTCGTCCAGGTCAATATGATCCACTGGGTCTGAAGTAATATTTTGGGTATACTTTTTTATAATTTTCTGAGCCTCTTCTGAAAGTTCGGAGACCCTGAGCTCACTCATAAAAATTCGGGGGTAATGATCCTCTGGAGGTGCGTACCAATAAGCATCCAGTTTTTTTCCTTCGAAATAATAATAGTCCCTTTTTTCGTATCCATAATGCAAAAATATTTTTTCGAATGAGTTTATACCTAAGTTAGGAATGCCCAAGGTCCTAAAGGCTATATGATCATTTACAATTTCATTTTCATCTTGGATAATTCCATGTGAGATCATGGCTTCACTTATTTTTTGCACATCAGGTACACGTTCTCTATAAGGAGTAAACAATGCCTCCAAAATAGTGTCCAAAGCTATATTTCTCTTGGTTTCCATATTAATTATGATTATTAAAAAAACAAATTTAGTTGTACATTTGATTTTAAACAATTCTTATTACTTCATTAATGATAAGTAAAACTAATCAGTTAGAACTTCGTCCTTTACGTTATTTTTTGGTTTTGGCAGAAACTTTGCATTATCGAAAAGCCGCCGATATCCTATTTATTTCTCAGTCGGCACTAAGCCAGCAAATAAAACAATTGGAAGCTATTTTGGGAGTGACACTATTCGAAAGGACAAATAGAAAGGTAGCCCTTAGCAGACCTGGTCAATTATTGGTAAAGGAGGCAGAACTTATTCTTAAACAGTTGGGTGATTCCATGGAGCGCTGGCAGTTGACCCAGGATGGAGTAATGGGGCAATTAAAAATTGGATTCGTAGGTTCGGCCATGCAAATGTATTTACCGTTAATTTTAAAGGAATTTGGAAAGAAATACACTAAAATAAATTTCTATTTGGAGGAACTTACCAATACGGAGCAGATTAGGGCCTTGGAGCATGAACAACTAGACATAGGTTTTATGCGCTCTAATATAGTGTCACCAGATCTTCGAATCAAATCTGTTTATAAGGAAAATTTTTCTTTGGTTTTACCTGAAAATCATTATATAACGAAAGACAATTTTAAACACATGGGACAACTTTCTGAGGAGTCCTTTATTCTTTTTCCCAATGAAAATAGCCCGATGTATTTTCAACAGATTCAGAATTTATGTGCTGATCAAGGGTTTAGCCCCCGCATATCCCACAAGTCCATACACGGACCTACTATTTTTAAGTTGGTGGAAAACGGTATGGGAATTTCCATTGTCCCCAATTCACTTCGTGATGAACATAATTATAAGATTAAATTCTTGGAACTTGACAATGTACCGCATAGGACTGAACTTTTTGCGGCTTGGAAAAAAACTAATACCAACCCTGCCCTGCATTATTTTTTAGAATTGATTTAATTGACCTTGATCAATCTAAGTGAATCATCATTTTTAGCTACAAGGAAGCAAGTATTATTTGAACTCCCTGAACGAATGGCTCTAATTTTCTTTACATCGCCGTCAGTAAAAAGGCCACTTTGGGAATATGGTATGGCAGAAAATAGTGATTTGCTATATCCCTTCAATAGGATACCTATGCTAGCATCATTCCTAGGGGTTTCAACTTCGGTCTGATATAAGTTCCCTGCAACCACAATATCATTTATACCATCGCCATCAAAATCTTGAATAACTATATCATTGATGGCAGACACCTGTGCCTCATTGGGCAAATTATGAATTTTAAACCGAGCATTTCCTAAATTTTCCAGGTATATAGATGCAAATGAACTGACTTTCAGATGTAAGGCCTCTTTCAATTTTTCTTCGTCATATACTTGATCAAGCTTCGCCGAACCAAAACTATCGTAAGTTGGAAATTTCTCTTTAATGAATGGCATTTGCTGGGAAGAACATTCACGCCCTCGTAAGGGAAAAAGGTTTCCCTTGTCGTAATATCCCAAAACTATATCGTTGGTTCCATTATCGTCAAAATCTGTGGAGTACACCTCAAAAGGGGCATCGTGGGAGGCTTTATACTTGGAATTCAATCCCAAGTTGCCCACCACAAAATCCATATCACCATCTGAATCCATATCAAATGCTTCAACACAGTTCCACCACCCTTGACTTTGAGGTAAAACGTCTGGACTTGGTTCCAATCGGCCATTCTTATTTTTGTAAAAGCCGATTCCGGTCCATTCCCCCACCACAATCAAATCTGTTTTGTTGTCTCCGTCATAATCCGTCCATATGGCATCGGTTATCATTCCGGCATATTGTAGGGCAGGTGCCTTTTTTATGGTAACATCTTTGAAAAAACCATTTACATTTTCCAATAGTTTACTGGTTTGGAAGTAAGGATATTTATGTGGAAACATACGGCTGCCCACGAATAGGTCCATATCACCGTCTTCATCAAAATCATAAGGTTTTACCGTACTTCCGCTAATAGTCATTGTGGGTAGTCTATCGTTCGATTTACTAAAATCACCTCCATCATTAATGTATAAACGATCCTGGTACATTCCATTATCGGCTTCCCACTCATTTCCACCACTTACTACATATAAATCCAGGTCTCCATCATTGTCGGCATCAAAAAATTCAGCGTCCACGTCCTCGAATTCCTTGTCTCTATTCCAAGTACTACCCTTCCAAGGGCTGAAAGATCCATTCCCTTCTTGGAGATAAAGAACCCCTTCATATCCTTTTGCTCCCCCTATGAAAAAATCTTCTAAGCCATCGTTATTTACATCTCCTACGGTAAGGCCAGGGCCGAATTGGGACATTTTGTGAGGAAGGAGAATCTCACGGGAAAAGTCATCGTACTCATTTTCAATATGAACATGTTTATGTCCCATTTCTTCAGTGATATCTTTAAAAATAGGCTCTGCACTGTTTTTAGTGTTTGGATCATAGGTTACCGCATTCTTATATTCTACCACTATTTTTTGATTTAGGTGCAGGTTCGTAAATGTTTCACTTTTCCCATCAGGCCATGTAACGATAGCATTTTTTACAATAGCATCTTGGCCCAGGCCGAAATGTAATATCGGCTCCACTGCGGATTGATAGCCTCGTGTTGGGTAGTTCTCGGCCAGTTGAATACCTTTTTCAGTTTCTAACCAAATTTTAGCACCTATACCAAATGGATTTTTGTCATTTCCTTTAAACCGAAATTGAACATAGTTTACGGATGCATTATTTCTTAATACTGTGGCTTCTTCATCTATATTGTTGATTACCAAATCCAAATCGCCATCCAGATCCAGATCTGCATAGGCCGCCCCATTTGAAAAGGTTGGTATATCCACACCCCAATCCTTCATTACTTTTTCAAAAGTTAAGTCGCCCTTGTTTTTGAAAAAATAGTTGTGGGTTTTCCTCTGCGGTGTTTTTTTTACCAACTCCTCTATTACTTTGGCCATATTCTCACCATTTTTTTGGGCCTCCTCCAAGCGTTTTAGTTTGTATTTTCTAAAATCATTGTTCCTAAAATCCCTTTTAAGTCCATTGGATATAAAGAGGTCTTTTAACCCATCATTGTCGAAATCAGCAAAAAGTGGTCCCCAACTCCAATCGGTATTGGACACTCCCGCCAATTGGGCAAGATCTCCAAAAGTTTCATTACCATTGTTCATTTGTAAAGCATTGTACATATACTGGTAATGGAACCCATTATTAACGGCGTGGTGAAAAGCCTTTGGGTTCATTCCGCTCATACTGGTTTTTATTCCATAATTGTCCTCGGCCACCATGTCCAAGGACATAATGTCCAAAAGCCCATCATTATTGAAATCGGCAATATCCGTTCCCATTGAGAAATTTGATGTATGCCCCATAGATTTCTTTAGATTCTCTGAAAATGTACCATCTCCATTATTGTAATAGAGGTAGTCCTGCTCTATATAATCGTTTGCTACATAAATATCAGGCCATCCATCTTGGTTTAAATCTCCTAGGGAAACACCCAGTCCAAATCCCATTGAATTATTTAAAATACCAGCCTCGCTGGAAATATCTGTAAATTTGCCATTATCGTTTCGGTATAATCGGTCACCGGACAATGGATTATCTTCTTTCTTGAATTTTTCTGGATTATCTGTATTAATAGGGGTTACGTTGTGGTTCAACAAAAACATATCCAAGTCTCCATCTTTATCGAAATCAAAAAAAGCAGCTTGGGTACTATAACCCGAAAAATTGAGTCCATATTCCTGAGCTTCTTCCTTAAAAGAGCCATTCTTGTTGTTTATGAACAAGAGATTTTCCCTATTTTCAGCCTTTCCTTTTCCAGATTTGCATACATAAATATCCAACCAGCCATCGGCGTTCACATCGGCCATGGTAACACCGGTTGTCCACCCAAAGGAACCTTCAACCTTTGCCGTTTTGGTAATATCTTCAAATTGAAAATGTCCATTGTTTTTATATAGCTTATTTTCTTTGAGATTGGAAGTGAAATAGATATCTGGCAAGCCGTCATTGTCAATATCTCCTATAGCGACACCACCTCCGTTATAAAAATACTCATAGACCATACTGTTCATGGCGCTACTTTCAGGTATTTCGTTTATAAAGTTTATTCCCGTTTCCATTGAGTACATGACTGTAAACAAGGTCGTTTCCCCAATATGTAGGTCTCCTGATTTACTTTCACCCACATTTTTACAAGACTGTAATACAAAAACTACCGACAGTAAAATATAGAATTTTGAATTATTTAAATATAGATTCATCTTGAATGGGCTTTAATTACAGTAATAAATGTAAACACCTAAAGATAATTAAACCTTTAGGCGCTTACGTCAAAAAAACTAACTCAAATAAAACATCTTTTTGTCTTCGCTACCAGCCTGTATTTTGGTTAAGGTTTGAATTGATATTCAATTCTTGCAAGGGGATTGGATATACAATATGCTTATCTGTAAAATTTTCTGCAAATGGTTTGTTGTGATTTTCTAATGTGGCCTTTATTGATTCTGTAGCAGTGCTTCCTCTTTGCCATCTATATAAATCAAACCAACGTATACCATATTCCATAGATAGTTCAACTGGCCGCTCATGGTGTCTAATTTGATTTCTTAACTCATCCTTTGTCATACTTTCTAATTCTACGGCACCACCCCTAGCTCGTACTAAATTTACTTGATCTAGAGCTAACGAAGTCTTATCATTTTCGTTTAAGGCTTCGGCATACATTAGTAACACATCGGCATACCTGATTATTGAGATATTTGTTCCGTTATAGAAATTGGTATCTGCATTGACAGAATATTTTTTAAAATACTTGGGATGATCTAAGCTACCTGAAACATCACCATACTTAACATTTTCACCACCATCTATGCTGTACATTTCTGATAGTGGGTCATCAAAGAAAATGCTTTCTAAAACACGATTACTGGGATTTCCGTTCTCATCGATATCAGTTTTCATTTCATCTACCAGCCATTGGGATGGATAAAAGAGCTCCCAGCCACCGAAAAGATATGGGGCTACTTCGAAATTAAAAACTTGACGTTCATCATTTCCGTTAGATTGATCTCCTGATTGTTGTACTTCAAATATACTTTCACTTCCGTTTTCACCCTTACCATTAAAATTGTCCTCATAATTAGGTAATAATGCATATCCCATAGAAGTAACTTCTTCAAATGTTGTTTCTGCCATACCCCATTTCTCTTGAAAAAGATATGTCTTTCCCAATAATGCCTTTGCGGCACCTTTGGTAGCCCTACCTTTCCATTCGGAAGAATGTGTGGACAATAAGTGTGGTTCAGCTTCTATTAAATCCTTTTCTATCTGTAACCAAATTTCAGAAGCAGTAGCTTGGCTTGGGAATAGATTGTCTAATTCATCACTATATGTTGTAATTAAGGGTACATTTTCGAATCCGGTCACTAACCAAAAATAGAAATAGGCTCTCAAAAACTTAGCTTCTGCGATTATTAAATCCTTGGTTGACTGGGATAATGTTTCCATAGCTGGAACTCTATCTAAGATTTGATTTGCACGTCCAATACCTGCATAGCTCGATTTCCATATGCTGTATGGCCCACTTTCTTCTGTTGTATTAGTAAAGCTAGACAATGAACGACCATAGGTTTCACCTGAATTGTTCAATATATCATCACCTCTATAAGCCATAGTAACGTACATCTCTTCAAAGAAATTCCATTTGCTTCCACTGGAACTTTGAATTGCCCCATAAGCGGCAATTAAGGCTTGCATGGCATGATCTTCGGAATGCCAAAAACTTGATTCTGTTAAGAGCTCTTGATTCTCAACATTAATAAAATCATCATTGCAAGAGTAAAAAAAGCCAAGAGTAAAAACTAACAGTATTATATATCTTATTTTTTTCATAATATTATTTTTTATAGAGATAAGTTTACGCCCAATATTAATGACTTTGACAACGGATAAAATCCTCTGTCAACACCTTTGGAAAAAGTTCCATTTGTTCCTAATGCGGGATCGAATCCTGAATATTTGGTGATTGTAAATACATTATTCGCAGTAATATAAAAACGAACTTTGGACAATTTGAATTTCTGCACGATATCCGGAGTTAATGAATATCCAATTTGTACATTTTTTAATCTAAAATAGGAGCCGTCTTCCAAAAAGAAATTTGAAGATCGAATATTGTTATTTGGGTCCCCAAATACATTTCGAGGAATTTTGCTATCAGTGTTTTGAGGCGTCCAAGCATTAACCAAATCTGCAGACATATTCTGTCTGTCAGTTCTATATAAAAATAAATTTACACCATTAAAAATTTTGTTGCCTTGAGTTCCTTGAAAGAATAAGCTAAGATCAAAATTTTTATAAGCCGTATTAAATGTAAGTCCATATTCAAAATCAGGATTTCCACTTCCCATGAATTCCTTATCATCATCACCTAAAGTACCATCGCCACTTAAATCTGCAAATCGAGCGTCGCCAGGAACGGCATTTGGTTGAATGGCATGGGCATCTATTTCTGCTTGATTTTGGAATATACCCTCATGACGGAACAAATAGAAACGGCCAATTTCACTTCCTACTTCTGTTCGGGTAGTGGGGAAGTTTAGGTATTCGACATATCCATCGGTAAAAGATTCATTGGCAACACCTAATTTTGTCACCTTATTTTTTGAACTACTAATATTGGCTGTAATATCAAAAGTTAACGCTTTATCCATAGGACTGTTATATGTAGTTGATATGCCCCATCCTTTATTTGTTAGGCTGCCCCCATTAGTTAAAGGGAAGTTTGTAATTCCTGATGTCGAAGGAATTGGAACATTCACTAGCATATCAGTGGTTTTTGATACAAAATAGTCGAAGGTTGTTTTAATACTATTGTTTAAAAATCCTAAATCAACACCTATATTCGTCGTTTCAGTTTCTTCCCATTTGATATCGGGAGTAGGTAAGGATGTGGCAATCGCTCCAACCAAAACACTTTGACTTATTCCTTCACCAAAGGGATAATTTAATTGTGGACCTCCGGTGTCTATTCTGGCCAAGAATAAGTGTTCTCCAATCAATTGATTTCCTAAAGTTCCGTAACTAAATCTTGGTTTTAGCTGGGTAATAAATTCTGATTGAAAAAAATCTTCATTATGAGTTGCCCAACCTAATGACACGGAGTAAAAATTTCCATATTTATTTACAGATGCAAAACGTGATGACCCATCTCTTCTTATACTTGTTTGTAAAAAGTATTTATTTTTATAGTCATATGTTAGACGACTAAAATAGGATTGCAATGTATTTGTTGAATTGAGACCATAAGAAGATTCATCACCTATACCCGCGCTTAAAGCTTTTAATTGATCAGAAGACAATCGAGAATTTCTTCCGCCAACGGATTTAAATTCACTTTTCTCCCTGGAAATCCCTAATAATAAATCAATATCGTGATTGCCAAATGTTTTGTGATAATTTAAGGTATTTGCTAAAGTCCAATCAGTTGTTCTTGATCTTTCTTCAGACAAAATGGTGTTTTCATTAATTGCTTGTGGACCAAAATTGTAAGTTGGTAAAAAAGATGAAAAATGCGTATTCTCGACATTAGCTCCATATTGAAAATTGTAGGTTAACCCCTCCATTATTTTCAAAGCGGCGGACAAATTAAACTGCATATAATCGTCCTGTTCTAAACGATCGTTCAGCTCGGTTTCTCCAATTGGATTTCCTGAACCCAAACCTGATTCTGGGGTTGCAAATCCATTGGCCGTATTGTTGTCGTAAATTAACTTGTGTGGCAATTGTTGATAAACGTATAAAAATGGGGAAAAACTGGCGTTGCCGTTACCGGTTAATTCAAAAATACCCCTGGTGTTTTCTCGGGTGTAACTCAATCCAGGTGAAATTTTAAGACGGTCGTCCAATAGGTTGAAATCCATGTTTAAACGAGTGCTTAGCCGATTAAAATTCGTGTTGATTACTGTCCCAGTATTTTCAAAATATCCAGACGAAAAATTATAGGTAGCCTTGTCGGTCCCTCCAGAGATACTAATATCATGTTTTTGCTCTAGGGCATTATCTAAATAAGCATCTACCCAATCAGAATCAGGGTATTGCGTACCATTGGTTAAATAAGGTGCTGGCAATACCCCAGCGTTAGTATAAGCATCCAGTTTTATTTGATTATGCTGGTCTCTATTGGCTATGTTTATGTTCTTTTTTACAGATTGAGCACTTAAATATGAACTGACAGATACTTTGGGATCCCCACTTTTACCTCTTTTAGTTGTAACAATAACAACGCCATTGGATGCTCTTGAGCCATAGATGGTTGCAGCAGATGCATCTTTTAGTATACTTATGTTAGCTATATCAGCAGGGTTTAAATAGGATAAATCTCCGGGAATTCCATCAATAACAAATAGTGGGTTATTGTTTCCTATAGTTCCCAATCCCCTAATTCGTATTACAGGTTCACTACCTGGTGCTCCAGAAGCGGTAGTAACATTTACTCCGGCTACTTGGCCTTGCAATGATGATGCAATATTTGAGGTGGGTATTTTTTGCAGCTCGGCAACATCAACTGATGCTATCGCTGCGGTTATTTCTTCTCTCTTTTGAGATCCATAACCTACCAAGACCACCTCGTCTAAACTTTGTGCGTCCTCTTCAAGAACTACATTGATTTCAGTTTGATTGCCTACAACAACTTCTTTGGTTACAAAACCAAGATACCTAAATATTAGAGTAGTTTCAGAACCGTCCACATCGATGGAGTAATTACCGTCAAAGTCGGACTGTACCCCAAGGGCTTGATTTTCTTTTAATGTAACAGAGGCGCCAGGAAGTGGTGTCCCATCCATGTCTGTAATAGTTCCGGTTACCTTTTTTTCCTGAGAAAAGGATTTAGTGGTGAACCCAAATGAGACAAACATTAAAAGGAATAATAACAGACATCTAAGATGACATTTTTGAATTTTCGATTGTTTTTTTTTCATATTAAATGGTTTTAGTTAGCCGTATGCTCACATTGTTAAATACAGTATGAGTTTAATTGTCTTCAAATATTGTTTTATTGTCGAACAAAACCTCATAAATCACCTTTACTTGACCTTTACAGTGTCCATATTGGCCCCATTTTTTTGGTGATCACTAACAATTACATGAAAATTTGAATTGCAAAAAAAATACCCTGGTTGCATTAGAAGGAAAATCTAATACTTCGGTAAATGTCTATTAGGAAATAATACAAAAGCCGTTGGAAGGATGGAGTATGATTTTTTTAATCAGAAAGATTAAATGTTTTCAAGAAAACTAACAAGACTATCTTTTTTGTTGATGTTTAGTTTTTTTCTTAATCGATGCCTACTTATTTCTACAGAATTTAAAGAAATGTTGTTAATATTTGCTATTTCTTTTGAACTGAGCTTAAGCTTTACTTGAACAGCTAGTTGAATATCTTTATCGGTGAGGTGAGGGTATTTTTCTTTAATTCTAAATAGAAAATCACTTTGTAGCGTTTCAACATTTGTATGAAACCTTTGTATATCTTCGTTAATATCAAACTTAAAGGAGTATTCTTTTATGAGTGCATTAATATCCTTTTTTAATTGATTTATATCAGTAGACTTTAAACTTTTAAAAGAATTTGTAAGGTCCTTGTAAATGGATGTTCTTTGGGATATAAACAACGCTAGATTTGTTAGTTCCTTCATGCGGAATTCCAATTTGTGTTCGAGATTTTCTTGCAAAAGGGATTGTGTTTTTAATTTTTCTAATGACAGTTTTTGACTTTGTTGATAAATCGCTTTCTTCTTTTTAATATTATTCCACAATGATGCTATGATTAGAATTGCTATTATAACTAATAATAGTGAGCCGATAACTAACGATTTTCTTTTTTGGGCTTCTAAATTTCTCTGCTGTTCCAATAGCTTAATTTCCGATAATCTTTTTTCATCCTCGTAACGAATCCTCATATCAGTCAGTTTTTCGCTTTTATTGTTCGAAAAAATCTCTGAATATCCTTCTGAATATTTTTTATAATAATTTAAGGCCTCTTTATAATCTTGTTTTGACAAAAAATAATCGGACATAATTCTATCATTTTCAACTATCCACTCCTTATTGTCCATTATACCAGCCATAATTGATTTGGATTCTTTTAATTGCCGGTAACATATGTCAAAATTGCCTAATACCAAATTTACGATTGCAAGTTCATTCAGTATATGTACCTTATTTTGATCGTCGTTAATTTGAGTTGAAATATCCAACGAAGATTCTAAATATGTTTTGGCCGAGTCAGGTTCATTTATTTTGCGATAGCAGATACCCATGTTCTTCATAGTCTCTGCGATCCGGTCCTTATTGTTGAACTCTTTTTTTAAATTTAGGGAAGTTTTGAAAAATGATAATGCCAAATTACAATCTCCCTTGCGTTCATGGATTAACCCCAAACTGTTATAGCTGTATGCGATTCGTTGTCTGTCGCCTATTTTTTCGTGAATTTTTAAAGCTTCCGTATGGTATTCTAGAGCCTTGTCGAAATACCCAATATCGAAATATAACCATCCTAAAGTACGTAAGGTAAAAGCCAGATCATAAAGGTTGTTCAAACCTTTCCTGATCTCCAATGATTGCAGGCCATATTGTAATGCCTTATCGTAAAAATCATTGAACAGATATCCTTGGCAAAGATTAATAAGGGCTAAGCCTTCTTGGTCCTTGTCATTGACATCCTTTGATAACTGTAAAGCCTTATAGGCGTATTCTATTGTTTTGTTGGGATCTATGGACCAATAGATTTCAGCAACTCTGTTTAGTAAAGGTATTTTTACCTTACCGCTTGTGTAAGGTAAAATAGTTAACAGGCTATCTAATTCTATTTGGGAGTCGCTCGGATTTTCATCCCATATGTTGGTTTGGGAATGCACAGTAGTACCTATAAGTAGAAGTATAATTAAAATAGGTTTTATCAATTTTTCCATGTGCTAGGATTTATAAATAAAAAGAACTGGGTTTATTACTAAAGGTGGTTGAAAGAATTATGCTATTTACAAATATCTAAATTATAAGATAATCTCCTTTTTAATAAAGTCCAAATAATGGGACCAGTAAAGGTCAAGTAAAGGTAGTTTTTGGGTTATTGAGGAAAAATAATTGAAAATTTGCTCTAATTTTTTGTGAGAAAATTAATGACAGGATAAGAAAGGAAAACTTCCAACAAAGAAAATATGCATTTATATAAAATGGTTAAGAATATTATGGTACTGGTATTGGGTGTTAGCTGTTATAGTTCAATAGGGCAAGTCAGCACTGATGGCAAAAGCAATTATCTAAACTTTAGTGAAGATATTTTGGATTTCCATTTTACTCCAAAGGATTCTGTTGACAGGTCTGGTTTAATGTTTTCAGACCAGGGATCGTGGTTCGCATATAGTTATTCTGATTCGATAGGAACTATGACAGATTTTTCCGGGCCTTTTCTAATGACACAGCAAAATGGCGTTTGGTCAAGTAAATCCTTAGCATCAATTAAAATTGCTATAGGCAGTAATCTCATTAATTTTAAAAAGGAAAACATAATAGAGCAGAAAAGCTATTCAAGCCATTTGGAACAAACTTTTTATGCAGATGGGGTTGAATTAAAAGAAACACTTTTGTTTTTAAACGGTCATACTGCTCTGATTAAATATGAGTTTACAAATATGAACCAACGCATCATTCAATTAACATATCATTGGAAAAATGAACCTTTATTGACTAATAGTTTAAAGTTGTCTTCCCAAAGAAATGTTCTCAAAATAAGTTCAAACATAAGTACTGCTTTGGGGGTCATTACTTTTCCAAAATCTACAATTATCAATAATTTGGAAAAAGGTTTTTCTACTGAACTTCAAGTATTGGAACTCAAACCCAACCAAACCAAAGAAGTTGTAATCGCACAAACATTTATTTTTCCAGAATACTCTTGGGAGGAAGAAAAGAAGATAATAAATATTTTGGATTTTGATTCAATTTTTAATACTCGGAAACAAGAAAAAAACAATGAACTAAAAACACTAATTGAAAACAGTAAGCCACAGTTTAAGGATAATAAATATGCTAGAGTATTGGCCAAGGCCCAACTTACGCTTCAAAACAATTGGCGGATAGCCGCTGGGGAACTAAACCATCAGGGATTGTTTCCGAGTTATCATTATGAATGGTTCCATGGATTTTGGTCATGGGATTCCTGGAAGCACGCTGCGGGCCTTTCCCGATTCGCCCCTGAGCTCGCGAAGGATCAAATAAGGGCGATGTTCGATTATCAGGCGGACGACGGATTTATTTTGGATTGCATCTATAGGGATACAACTATAGAAAACCACAATTACAGGGATACCAAGCCACCTTTGGCCGCATGGGCTGTAGTCCAAATTCTGCAGAAGGACAGAGATATTAATTTTGCTAAAGAAATGTACCCCCAGCTGATAAAGTACCATAATTGGTGGTATGCCAAACGGGACCATGACCAGGATGGTTTATGTGAATATGGATCTACGGACGGTACCGTGTTGGCTGCCAAATGGGAAAGTGGAATGGACAATGCCATACGTTTTGATTCCTCTGAAATTTTAAAAAATTCGGAAGGGGCATATTCCCTGAATCAAGAAAGTGTAGACTTGAATGCCTATTTATATGCTGAAAAATTGTATTTGGCCTATTTGGCCGAGAGATTAGGTAAAAAAGCGGAGTCAGATGAACTTAAATCCAATGCTAAGAAGTTGAAACGGTTGGTTCAGGACCAATTTTATGACAAGGAGGAAGGATGGTTTTACGATACCAATTTAGAGGGTACCCAATTTATAAAGGGTGCTGGAAGTGAAGGTTGGACTGCCTTATGGGCGAAGGCTGCTTCCCCTGAACAAGCGGAAGCTGTAAAAACCAAGATGATGGATGAACAAAAGTTTTTCTCCAAAGTCCCTTTTCAGACCATGTCCATAGACCACCCTAAATTTGACCCTCTAAATGGGTATTGGCGTGGACCAAACTGGCTAGATCAGGCCTATTTCGGAATAAAGGGACTTCGGAATTACGGATATGATCTGGAAGCGGACAAGGCTACAATCCAAATAATGGAAGGTGCTGATGGACTTTTGGAAAAAGGAAAATCCATTAGGGAAAATTATCATCCGATCACAGGGGAGGGTAGGGAGGCCCATAACTTTAGTTGGAGTGCGGCACATATTATATTGATGTTGACTGAGGACTAAAAAAAATATCAATGGAATATAGCAAGATTATAATAACTGCAGATCAGGCCATAAAAATTGCCGCTGAAAGCTTTAATATTCAAGGTAGTGCAAAAACACTTCCCGGGGAGATCGATTTTAATTTTAAGATCGATGCATCTGATGGACAGCAGTATATCTTGAAAGTCTCCCGACCTGACGAGAACGAGGATTATTTGGACTTTCAGCAGAAATTGCTTCTCTACGCCAGCGAACACGCCAAGGATCTAACGTCTCCTCAGGTCGTTCCGGATAAAAATGGAAGTTTGATTTCGGAAACTAAGGACGCATCAGGTCGTATTAGGAAAGTGCGCTTGTTGTCTTGGATAGCCGGCAGGGTCTGGAGTGGGGTGAACCCCCAATTGGACAATCTTCGCTTCAGCTTGGGAGCACATTGTGGAAGGCTAACAGCTGCCTTGCAGGGTTTTGATCATCCCCAGGCCCATCGGGAATTCGTCTGGGACATAAGCCAGGGAAATTGGACCACAGAATATCTTGACTTTTTTAAGAATGGGGACAAAGAAGTCATCTCCCATTTTCAGGATCAATTTAAAGAGGCACTGCCCCGTTATTCCCAGTTGCGCAAGGCAGTGGTACATAATGACGCCAACGATAATAATGTAATCGTTTCCCAAGACCTTATCGATCCCAAAGTGGTCACTGCCATAGATTTCGGGGATTCGGTATATACGCAGATTGTTAACGACCTGGCCGTGGCCTGCGCCTATGCCATTATGCACCATAATGATCCCCTAAAGGCAGCTTTGCCTATTGTTAAGGGCTATCATAATTCTTTCCCCTTAGAGGAAAAGGAGTTGGAACATTTGTATACCGCCATTGCCATGCGTTTGGTGATATCGGTAACCAAATCGGCCATCAATAAGAAGAAGGAACCGGACAATACCTATCTTTTGATCAGTGAAAAACCGGCATGGGAGTTATTGCGGAAATGGAAGGATATCAATGCCGATTTTGCACACTATAGTTTTAGGGAGACCTGTGGGTATACCGCCCATCCCTCTGAGGAAAAATTCAGGGTTTGGTCACAAGGCAAAACCTTTTCGCTGGATAGGCTTTTCCCTGATAAGGGCTATAATGAAGTCCATGCCCTGGATCTGAGCGTTTCCAGTAAATGGTTGGGGCATGAAAAGGACTTTAACGACCTGGATTATTTTCAATATAAACTCAACAAGTTGCAGGGGGAATATCCTTCCAAAATATTGGCCGGAGGGTATCTGGAACCCAGACCCATTTATACCACCTCCTCCTATGATAAAATAGGAAATAATGGGAGGGAGAGCAGAAGTATTCATTTGGGAGTGGATTTTTGGTTGCCGGCCAGTACTGCCGTGCATGCACTTTTTGATGGGGAAGTGGTTACGGCTGTAAATGATGAGGGGGACAAGGAATACGGTGGATTGGTGATATTGAAACATCTGGTGGAGGGGCTGGAGTTTTATACGCTTTACGGACATTTAACAGTGGCTAGTGCTACTAGCCATGCAATTGGAACTATCATAAAATCGGGCGATGTTATTGGGGTTTTGGGGAATTGGCCTGAGAACGGTAATTGGGCCCCACATCTGCATTTTCAGATTATGCTGTCCATGCTGCAGTATAAGATCGATTATCCAGGAGTAGCGTATCACGACCAGATTGCCGTATGGAAGAGCCTATGTCCAGATCCCAATCTTTTGTTTAAAACCAAGGGATTGGAGAGAAGGCAAGCCATCTCCAATGCAGACATCCAGGAATTTAGAAAACAACATTTGGGCAAAAGTTTAAGCCTGCAGTACAAGGTGCCCATTAAAATGGTACGGGGGGCAGGACAGTACCTAATGGACCAATACGGAAGAAAATACTTGGATACCGTAAACAATGTGGCCCATGTGGGGCACGAACATCCAGCGGTAGTAAGGGCAGGGCAGGAGCAAATGGCCTTGATCAATACCAATAGTCGCTATCTGCATGAAAACATCAATGAGTTGGCCAAAGAACTGTTGGAGACCCTACCTCAGGAATTAAGTGTACTCCATTTTGTGAATTCGGGAAGTGAGGCCAATGAGTTGGCCATCCGTATGCTAAAAGCGGCCACCGGTGAACGGGACATTATAGCCTCTGAGGTGGGCTACCATGGCAATACCAATATGTGCATCGATATCAGTTCTTACAAATTTGATGGCAAAGGAGGCAAGGGCGCCCCTGAACACACCCATATTTTTCCCCTTCCCGATGCCTTTAGGGGAAAATTTCGCGGAGAAAGTACAGGCGGGCTATATGCAGAGGAGGTGAAGGGGCAAATAGATAGGATTCATGCAAAGGGCAGGGGAGTAGGCGGTTTTATCATAGAGCCAATCATTAGCTGTGGGGGGCAGATAGAATTACCGGAAGGATTCTTGGCCAAGGCCTATCAATACGTGAAGGAAGCGGGCGGACTCTGTATCTCTGATGAGGTGCAAGTGGGTTGCGGTCGTATGGGCAGTACCTTTTGGGGCTTCCAATTGCACGGGGTAATTCCCGATATCGTTACCATAGGGAAACCGCTTGGCAACGGGCATCCCTTGGCTGCGGTGGCCTGTACCCAGGAAGTTGCGGAAAAATTTGCCAATGGTATGGAGTATTTCAACACTTTTGGGGGCAATCCGGTCTCCTGTGCCATTGGTGCCGAGGTTCTAAGGGTGGTAAAACGGGAGAAGCTACAGGCACATGCCTTGGCGGTGGGGACCTATTTGAAGCAGCAGTTAAATAAGCTTTCAAAGGATTTCCCAATTATTGGGGATGTAAGGGGGCAGGGTCTATTCTTGGGGATAGAGTTGGTGGATGAAAAAATGGAGCCTTTGGCGGCCCAGACCGATTATTTGGCCAACCGAATGAAAGATCACGGTATCCTTATGAGCACCGATGGACCTGACCACAATGTTCTTAAAATTAAACCCCCTCTGGTCTTTTCCCAGGAAAATGCCGAGGAACTTATTTTTTATCTCAAGGGAATCCTTGCTGAAGATTTTATGTTAACCTATTAATTTTTTGATACTATATTATTGATGAGATTACAACTTCTAATATTTCCTCTTGTTCTTAATTTTTTGAGCTGCAGACAAAAAGAATTGACCTCTGTTCCAGAGCAGGTAAACCATTACAATCATCAGATTTTTGAGGAAAACAAATTACCCCCGAGAGCTACTTTTTTTGGTCTCGAAACTAAGATGAAACCCGATAAGGAAAACTCGACGCGCTTTTTGAATTTAAATGGAGACTGGAAATTCAATTTTGTAAAAGACCCCAAACAGAGACCCACAACTTTTCAAAATGTAAATTTTGATGATAGTGATTGGGACACAATCCAAGTTCCTGCCAATTGGGAAGTGGAAGGCTATGACCATCCCATATATTTGGACGAACGTTATCCCTTTAATACCAAATGGCCAAATGTACCCACAGATTACAATCCTGTAGGTACCTATCGCAAAGAAATTTGGCTTACCAATGAATTTCTAGCTGAAGATATTATTCTACATTTTGCTGGTGCCAAATCTGCCATGTACGTATATGTCAATGGCCAATATGTGGGTTATTCGCAAGGTAGTAAGACACCAGCGGAGTTCAACATTACAAAAAACCTAAATGTTGGGAAAAACCTGATTGCCGTGCAACTATTTAGGTGGAGCGATGCCAGTTATCTGGAAAGTCAGGATATGTTACGTCTTAGCGGTATTGAAAGGGATGTTTATCTGTATAGCAGGCCAAAAGTTCATATAATGGATTATTATGCCTATACCAATTTAGATGACACTTATACCCATGGGATATTTAAGGATACCGTGTTTCTTCAAAACAATTCTGGAGAATTGGTAAATAGGACATTACACTTGGAGGTTTTGGATGGTAAGTCGATTGTCTACAAAACTGAAGAATCAATCCAAATTCCAGCCTCTTCGAAAATCAGTTTTCATTCAGAAACAGTTATTGAGAATGTAAAAAAATGGTCGGCGGAACTTCCTAATTTGTACCAACTAACAATTTTATTGGAGGATCCCAAGAATCCAAAAAACAATCAGTACATAAGACGAAATATTGGTTTTAAAAGGGTGGAAATCAAGAACAGTCAAGTTCTATTAAACGGAAAGGCCATTTATATTAAAGGTGTGGACAGGCATGAAACCGACCCCTTGACAGGGCATGTTGTATCCAGGGCATCTATGGAAAAGGATATTATGCTCATGAAACAAAATAATATCAATGCCGTGCGCAGTTCGCATTACCCAAACGATCCCTATTGGCTGGATCTATGTGATACTTACGGATTATATGTGGTTGACGAAGCCAACATTGAAAGCCATCCATTGGCCATAAGCGAGAAAACCCAGATAGGAAATGAAATGAGTTGGTTACCTGCACATATGATGCGTACCCAAAGGATGTATTATCGCGATAGGAACCACCCCTCCATATATTCTTGGTCCTTGGGCAACGAAGCTGGGGAAGGTGAAATTTTTAGATCTACTTACAAATGGTTGAAAAGTCACGACGACAACCGGATCGTACAATATGAGCCTGCTGGAAAGGAGGATTATACAGACCTGTACTGCCCAATGTATCCTAAACCCGAATATCTTATCGAACATGGAAATTCGGATTCGGACAAGCCATCAATAATGATAGAATATGCACACGCCATGGGCAATTCTGTGGGAAATTTACAGGATTATTGGGATATTATCGAAAAATACCCCAACCTACAAGGAGGGTTCATTTGGGATTGGGTAGATCAGAGTCTGGAACTTAAAGATAAGGATGGCAAACCCTATTTTGCATATGGTCATGATTATCACCCTGATTTACCAACGGATGGAAATTTTTTAAACAATGGACTGGTGGATCCTTTCCGCAATCCACATCCACATCTTTCTGAAGTGAAAAAGGTATATGAACCGGTTCAGTTTAGATATTTGGGTAATGGAACTATTGGGATTGAGAATAAAAACTTCTTTGCAGATTTTTCAGATAAGGAACTAAATATTAAGGTATTAAAAGATGGGGTAGAGGTATTCCAAAGTTCAGTAAAAATGTTGGAAGTAGGCCCCCAGGAATATAGTAAAATTCAAATTAAAAATTTTCCTGATTTCAATGATTCAAATAGGGAATACATACTCGAAGTAAGCCTTGTTCAAAAAAATAATTCGGCCTTAATACCACAAGGATATGAGTTGGCCTGGGATCAATTTGTGCTTCATAAAGGAGCATATGTTTCAAAGCCAATTACAAAGGGCCCTATTTTAAACATGAAGTCTACTGGGGAAACCATCGAAATAGCAAACGATAATGTTAATCTTATGATTAACGGGAATAGTGGAGAAATTACTTTATGGACATTTATGGGAAAGAAAATTACGGACCAACCTATTCGTCCTAATTTCTGGAGACCTCCAACCGATAATGATTTAGGGAACGGAATGGATAAATGGGCAGAAATATGGCAGGATGCCAGCTATAACTATTCTGCCGAGTTGGTAGGGCGACCGTCACAATCACATATAGGGGTTGTATATAGGGTTGCCTATTCTCTTCCAAACAAGGTAGCCGAGGTAGTAGTTGATTATGAAATTTCCAATGGAGGAATTTTGACAATTGATTATCACTTTGAGCCCAATCTAAAAAATCTTCCCAATATTCCAAGGTTAGGAATGTATCTGACGCTACCTAAGGATTTTAGTGATGTTTCTTGGTACGGCAAGGGTCCTACTGAGAGTTACTGGGATAGGAAGACCGGAGTTAAAATAGGGATTTATAACGGAAAGGTGATAGATCAGTTTCATAGATATATGAGACCGCAAGAAACTGGAAATAAAACTGATGTTCGTTGGATGAACGTTTCTTCAAGTGATTTGACGCTAAATTTAAAAAGTAATGTGCTGTTGAATTCCAGTGTTTGGCCCTTTACGATGAAGGAAATCGACTTCAATAAGGATCAGGCCGGGATTTCGGCATCTGGTCTAGTTCCAGTTACAAAAAGGCATGGGGCCGATATTAGAATCGGAGAGACAGTACAGTGGAATGTGGATTTAATGCAAATGGGAGTCGGAGGCGATAATTCATGGGGAAATATGGTACACGACGAATATACGATTCACCCCATGCCATATAACTATTCGTTTTCTATTGAACCAACCCTAAGGTAGGTAAGAGTATCATATTAAGCTGCTTATTGATATGGAAAATCGTTGGTATCCACGATTTTTTGGCATACTTGAAGAGACTTCAAGTATGTATTGGCAATGGGGGATGATCATATTATTAAATAATTTAGAATGATTGAAAAGGAAGAGGAGTTAAAAAGAAATATAGGTATTTGGGGCCTTAGTGCCAATTTGATCAATATAATGATTGGTGCTGGAATATTTGTTTTACCGTCCATTGTGGCTGCGGGTCTTGGTTCAGCCAGTGTACTGGCCTACCTTTTTTGCGGATTATTAATTTCTTTGGTCATGCTCTGTTTTGCTGAAATTGGAAGTAAAATAACCGATACAGGCGGGGCGTATGCCTATATTGAAGGAGCCTTTGGCAAGTATTTCGGTTTTATTGCGGCTGTTCTTTTTTTAGTAGCAACTATATCCGCAGATGCAGCAGTCGCCAATACTATTGTTGATATTATGGGTTCTATCAATCCTTTTTTTAAGGGAGGAATTATTAATACGGTTTTCTTTCTTTGTCTTTTTTCAGGCCTAGGATACATTAATGTAATTGGGGTCAAGGAAGGAATAAGATTGGTGAAATTAATTACCATTTCTAAAATTGCCCCTTTAATGGTGTTGATTTTTTTGGCATGGTCGGAAGTCGACATTGTAAATCTGGTGTGGGATTTTACCCCTACGGTTATGGATGTTGGAGAAGTATCCTTGATACTATTTTTTGCTTTCCAAGGTGCGGAATCTGGTCTTTCGGTAAGTGGCGAGGTAAGGAAACCCAATAAAACTATACCAAGGGCCATAATGATAAGTATTACGGTGGTCTTGCTAATTTATATAATGATCCAAACTGCTGCCCAGGGAGTATTGGGGGAAACATTGGCCAGTTTCAAAGAAAATCCATTGGGCGAGGTGGCAAGCAAGATTTTTGGACCAATAGGGTTTACTTTAATTACCATTGGAGCTGTAGTGTCCATGTTCGGAAATTTGAGTAGTGAAATATTGAGTATGCCAAGGATGCTATATCGGGCCGCAAAGGACAAAGTAATTCCAATTGAAATTGCATCTCGAGTTCACAAGAAGTTTTCTACGCCATATGTGTCAATTATAATTTATGTTGGACTGTGCTTTTTATTTGCTTCATTAGGTGGATTCAAGCAATTGGCAATTCTATCAAGTGCCTCTATTTTACTTATTTATTTGGGAGTGGCAATCGCTGTGATAAAATTGAGAAAAAAGGAAAATAAGGAAGAGTCCGAATTGTCCAAAGACTCATTTAGAATCCCTGGAGGATATCTTGTCCCAATTATGGCTGTTCTGGTTATTTTATTCTTTCTATCCAATCTGTCATTTAATGAATTGATTGCCATTGGTACTTTTATTGGAGTATTATCCATAATCTATTATTTAATTAATGTGGTAAGGCATAATCGAGAAGAGAAATAAAAGAGGTCATTTTTATAACCATTTTTAAGAAACCACAAGCTCATTCGCCTCGTCCAAAACGTGGTTGGTGAAACTCCGTAAATAGATCTGGGTCGTTTTAAGGGAATTGTGGCCAAGTCCTTCGCTGATTACCTCTGTGGGTATTCCCATATATTTGGCAATGGTGGCCCAAGAATGGCGTATGGTATAGGTGGTGAAATTTTCTTCTATGCCCGCATCCTTGGCAATGGTCTTGAGGTGGCCGTTCATCCTTCGTCTGAGGGTCTTGTATTTTTCATAATGCTTTGTACTACCATCATAATTTGCTGGGAACAAGTAGTCGTCCATTGTCTTGTACTTGGTGTAATGACCCAATATTTCCGAAAGTTCTTCGGTTATGCGGACGGATAACTGGTCACCGGTCTTGCTACGGCCATAGAATATGCGGTCTTGGTGTATGTCGCTTAACTTTAGTTTTACCAGATCAACAAAATTCATCCCCCTGCAGTTGAACATGACCAGGGCATAATTTTTGGCATGCCATACGGGACTGCCCTGGGCATAGTTTACATCCCTGATTTTTATAAAATCGACTTTTTCCACGGCCTTTTTTTTGGTTCGTCTAGAAGTTGGTATTTTATAATGGTCGAAAGGGTTTTTTTTCGTGTAAAATTGGTCTTCCCTAATAGCACTGTTGTATACGGCCCTTATGGCCCTCAAATAGGCACTTACCCCATTTTTGGAGTTGCCTTTTGCCTCTTGTGCCGTTTGGAAATTTGTCAAAAAGGTCACTGTAATCTGGTTCAGGCGCAGGTCTTTTCCCTTGTTGAATTTGGTAAGGGTTCTAATGGCACCTGCATACCAGGATGCGGTACTGGGTTTGTTGGACAATAGTTTTCTGTCAATGATCACTTTTCCCCATTCCCCTAGGGTAATACCGTTATCAACATCGTCCCGTATTTTGGTATCCACTTTTTTGTCCCAGGCTTGATGTATGTACTGGACTAGTGTATCGACATCAATAGAGTTGATACTGTCACCTATATCGGTGATAAGTTTGTGGGCCGTGTGCAGTTGGTCATATATTTTTTCATTGGCCTTGTCACAATCCATGTGGCTATTTTTGAAAGCGGACTTTTTCATACGCATATACCGGTCGTCCCATCCTGATTTGGGACAATGATAGGGTAGGCGAATGATCCTTGCCTTTTTATGAAATAATCGGATGGCTACAGGGTACAGTCCATTGGTCGAACTTCTTACCGATTTTCTGGTGTCCAATATCAACCTAATCTTTGCCATTTTCTCCTTAATTTTACTTAAATTTAGGAAAAAATAATGCTCACTTTGTGCACACTTTTTTTTGAAATCATATGATATTATATGATATGGAGTTTTGTTGAAATAAGCTTAACTAATTTAAAATGAGTAATTTATAAAGTGTTTTATTTACGTTTAAAACTCGAAATCAAAGTCTTACAAGCAGGGGGTCACTGGTTCGAACCCAGTAGGGCCCACAGTAACAAAGATAAGCTTTTCAAGAAATTGGAAAGCTTTTTCTTTTTTACGGGTACAACATAGGTACAACAATATTATTTTTTATTTATTAAATTTAGTTCAAGCTTACACTGGATCAAGTCCGAAATCTGGGTTTTTACCATTTTAAGAATATAATTTAATCAAGCGATATAAGAAGTATTCCGTATTCCTGACTTTATCGACACTATGTTAGTGTGGATGGAATAAAGAAACGGCCTATTTTTAATTTACTTAATTGGTTATTATTGTTTTTTATAGGTTTTCGTAAATCTTCGATTTCGTATTAATTAAGTGGTTTTCATATTGGACGCTGGGGCCGTGGAAAGTGCGTAGATTTAAAGAAATTTAAAATCAGCCTAGCCATGGCTACAGCTGGCTCCTCCTAACCAAGGTACACCGTACCTTGGTTATTCGGCCCTGGTCGTTTTTTATTCATCGGCTGGTCTATTGATTTTTAATGGTATTCATGAATGCTACGCATTTGGGCGATGCAATAAATGAACAGGACACAAACTTAAAATAGTAAATTATATTTTTTTGTAATTCACACACAACTTTTGGGATTGATCCGTTGTCCATGCTAAACAGGTAATACTTGTTTTGTGCGATTCACCTGGGTTTTAAAGTTTATTATATGGTATAAAATAGTCAGTTTTGGGTTAAATATAGAATACTTTTGAATTGAAAATTTATAATATTTGTTTCGGCATTGTACTCATGGTGCAGCCAGTGTTTGTTCAGGGATGTACTGGGAATATTTTTTGGTAGCTGTTTTATATGTGTCTCCAAATATATGTATATGAACTGTTTAAAGTGTAAATTAGTGTTTTGTGGCACTCATCGTTATTAGATAGTAAACGTTAATGGTATGTTCTAGGTTTGGGATAAGGTCACGGTTATAATGTTGTCTATTGGTTCAGGATGTTTATGAAATTACTATCTCTTCAAAATAGACTACTCGTATCAATAATGGATAAGTGGTATGGAGGTCAAATTGAAAATATTCACCTGTGAATCATTTTAGTGCTATACAATTGAAATCAAGTTAAAATGAAAATCGTAATAGCCCCTGATTCTTTTAAGGAGTGTTTATCGGCCCAAGAAGTGGCTGCCAATATAGCTGTGGGAATCAGAAAGGTAGCTCCGAATGCCGAAATCTTCGAAATCCCTATTTCCGATGGAGGGGAAGGCGTACTTGAAGCTCTTTTGAACGGGGTTGGCGGCCAACGAATTGCGATTTCCGTTTTGGATCCCCTGATGAGGCCCATAAAAGCTGAATATGGGATTTTAAACGATAGCAAAACTGCCGTTATCGAGATGGCCAAGGCCTCTGGACTGGAATTGCTCAAGGAACACGAAAAGAACCCATTACTGACTTCAACCTTTGGTACGGGCCAATTGATCCGGGATGCCCTTGACAGGGGCTGTACCAAGATCGTTATCGGCATTGGCGGCAGTGCTACCAATGACGGGGGAGTGGGAATGGTCAGGGCATTGGGCGGCAAATTCCTCAACGATAAAGGAATGGAAATTAAAGAAGGTGGCGGAAATCTAAGGGAGCTGTACACTATGGATCTATCCAATTTTGATACAAGAATCCAAAATTGTGAGGTAGTCGTGGCCTGTGATGTTTCCAATCCCCTTACCGGTGCGCATGGTGCATCCATGGTTTATGGTGGCCAAAAAGGCGGTAGTAGGAAGGACTTGGAGTTATTGGACACAAACCTAGGTCATTATGCCAATAAGATCAAGGACACGCTTGGTATGGATATTTCCAAGACTCCTGGAGCAGGAGCTGCCGGTGGTACAGGGGCCGGACTCCTGGCCTTTTTAAATGGCAAACTGGTAAATGGGATAGAATTAATACTTCAGACCTTAAAAGTGGAGGAAACAATAAAACGGGCCGATCTGGTCTTTACCGGGGAAGGAAAGATAGATGAGCAGACCCTGCACGGAAAAACGATATCGGGGATTGCCCTAATGGCCCAAAAACATGAAGTCCCGGTAATTGTGGTCACGGGTAAAATTGGTGAAGGAATCGAAGGTCTGTACGATATTGGTGTCAGCGCGGTCTACTCCATTGTGAATAGACCCATGGCGTTGAAGGAGGCAATGGATCAGGCCCCAGGGCTAATTCAGGACTGTGCCAAAAATATAATGTTGACTATAAAATGTTTTAACAAATCTTAAGGGCCAAAGATTTTCAATGGAATTAAAATGGGTATCGAACCCAAATAAAAGGTATTAAAACTCAGGGCAAGCCCACGAGGCATTTGTAGGAAGTAAACTTTAATTTTCGAGGCAAGCCTCGGGGTATTATACCCTTTGGCGGTGCCAATAAAAAATCGTCAAGAGCCAGTATTGTAATGGCACATATAGGAAGTAATGAAATTGCCCCAATGCCCTCCATGCTAGATGTTGGCTTGGTTAAGTCTGTTTAACGTATCCTTTTCAGATAGTTGGTTATTAAAATAATAGTCGTTTCCACTTCCGACAACAATTTAAAATACGTTGGGTTTCCCCGATCAGTAGGCCAATAAGAGGTTAAAACAAAAAGGGTAAAACTTTAGAATACAACATCTTACCAAATATTATCACACTCCAATTTCTTTATTATTCATGTACACAGATCAACCTAAAGGAAGTGAGTATGAAGGGATAAAAGATATCCCTTTTTAGTATAAGTAAATGCCATGGTCTTTTTTAAAGACTTGCAGTAGTTTTGTGTTTGATTTCCAATTTGCCAAAACAAATTGAATTTTAGTTTAAATTTTATAACAAGAACGCTTATTTTTGAATCGGACTATAGTAGTTTTGCCTAATGAATTTAACCATAGAAAATATAGTCTTAGTTGGATCTATATTACTTTTTATAAGTATTATTGTTGGTAAGACTTCCTACAAATTTGGGGTGCCTACCCTAATACTCTTTTTAGCCATTGGAATGTTGGCTGGTTCAGATGGTATAGGGGGAATACGCTTTGACGACCCCAAAATTGCCCAATTTATTGGAATAGTGTCCCTTAACTTTATTTTGTTCTCTGGGGGATTGGACACCAACTGGGCGGCAGTTAAGCCCATTATTAAGGAAGGCCTTGTCCTTTCTACCTTGGGAGTTTTATTAACTGCCCTATGCTTGGGAACCTTTGTTTGGTTCATTACCGACTTTACCATATACGAAAGTATGTTGCTGGGGTCCATTGTCTCCTCCACCGATGCGGCCGCCGTTTTTTCCATTCTACGGTCAAAAAGTCTGGCTTTAAAAACCAATCTGAGACCAACCCTGGAATTGGAAAGCGGTAGTAACGACCCAATGGCCTATGTATTGACCCTCGCTTTCCTGACACTTGTAATTCATCAGGATCAAAGCGTATTCTCCATTATACCTTTGTTTTTGAAACAAATGATTTTGGGGGGAGCGGCAGGATTCGGTTTTGGAAAACTGAGTAAATATATAATCAATAGCATTAAACTCGACTTTGAAGGCCTTTATCCCGTTTTGGCAATAGCACTGATGTTCATTACATTTTCTGCAACCGACTTTGTTGGGGGAAATGGATTTCTGGCCATCTATATATGTGCTGTTTATCTTGGCAACCAAGATTTGATTCATAAGAAAACTATTCTAAAAATGTTCGATGGCCTGGCCTGGTTAATGCAAATTGTTCTCTTTTTAACCTTGGGCTTGTTGGTATTTCCTTCACAAATTGTTCCGTATATAGGAATAGGCCTGCTTATTTCCTTATTCCTAATTATAGTAGCAAGACCTGTTAGTGTATTTCTTAGTCTTATTTTTTTCAAAATGAGGATGAAAAGACGATTTTATATTTCATGGGTCGGTTTACGCGGTGCAGTACCCATTGTATTTGCTACTTACCCTTTGCTGGCGGGAATTGATAAAGCAAATATGATTTTTAATATCGTATTCTTTATCTCCGTAACCTCTATTCTGATTCAAGGAACTACACTATCCATAGTAGCTAAATGGCTGGGAGTTGCCATACCAGAAAAGGCAAAGAGATTAACAACGACCGATTTACTGTTTTCGGAAAACCCTAAGACAATAATGAGAGAAATTGCCGTAGGCAGTGATTGCTATGCAACCAACAAAAAAATTGTTGATTTGGGCTTTCCCAAAAATGCCATAATTGCAATGATTCAAAGAGGGGACAAATACATTACCCCAAACGGATCCACCAAAATTGAAAGCGAGGATACCTTAATTGTTCTTGCCGATCAACAAAAAATAATAGACGAGGTCTACAAAACACTTAAAATAAGTAAGGAAAGCCAAAAGAAAATGGAGAGTTAACAAATAGTAGTATTAATTCGACTTTTGTTTTAAAACATCTGCATGCCTATTTTGGACCCAACTATTTAGAAGTTTAAAACCCTTTTTCTTTTTAATTAACGGGAGGGTAGTTGAGCTCAATCGAAAATTAATACCTATAGTCTTCTATTAAAAAAAACCGTATCACTCTCCTGTTTCTTTACTTGGCAAACATTAAGGGTATATGCTTTCCTGCATTCCTTTTTCTTAATTTTTTGGCAATATTTTTTACTATAGGTCAAATTAATTTGTATATTAACTGCAGAATTCAACCAAAAACTCTTTAAGTTCATTGATTTCAATTTCAAAATTTAAGGTTTTTTATAACGATGTTAGGAAACTGTAAGGCCAATATAAAATATTCGTTATCAATGAAGAACCTTTAATAATCGGCGATGATATTTATTAGTTTTACGCATAGGAATTGAAATTGTCGAAGGCGTTACCGTTAAAATAATTTCACTGGTAATAAGATATTAACAATACTAAAGCTTATGCTTTTTAAAGGAAATATATCTGAAAAATTATTGGTCATTGAACTTTCCCAAGGCAATGAAAAAGCTTTTAGGAGCCTTTATGATACGTACAGACCAAGTATTTACGCCTATAGCTTTAGCCTGCTCAAGTCATCTGCCAATGCCAAAGAAATTGTTCAGGAAGTATTCTTAAGGATTTGGCTCAACAGGAATACGATTAACCCTGATATGTCCTTCAAATCATATGTTTTTACCATTACCAGAAATCTGTCCTTCAATTTTCTAAAGAAGGCGGCTTGTGATAGAACTCTTAGGGATGAAATTTTCTACAAACCGAAGGAGACTTACAACCCAATTGAAACTAAAATATTGGAAGAGGAATATGAACTAATGCGTAAAATAGCCATTGACAGACTTTCTCCAAAGAGAAAACTAATATTTACCATGTCTCGTGAGGAGGATAAAAGTTACCAAGAAATTAGTTCGGAGCTTAGTATATCCTTAAGTACGGTTAAAAACCACATGAGCAAGTCCTTGGATTCACTAAGGACTTATTTGGAAGTAAATGGCAATTTCACCTTAATGATCGGTCTCTTTTTTTTCTTATTGGCCTAATATACCCAACAGTTGGTTCTCCTATACTTCGAGAATCCTGTTTTCAACCGTTTTTTTATGACTCCTGTACCAAAATACCATCACATTTTGGCAGTAGTATAGTATTATTTAAAAAAAAGTGAATAGGGACTAGTACTTTTCCTTATTGTGATTGTATTATATACGAAGACCCACTTGTTAACACATCAATGATCCATAACAAAGAGATAAAAGCTTTACTTCAAAAATTTGCATTGAACCAATGCAGTGCTGAAGAAATGGACCGTTTAATTGTCTATTTCCAAAAAGCCGAATACCCAATAGATTTGCCCGAATTGGAAAGTCTAATAACCAAATTGGAGCCATTGGAATCAATGGACAAAGAATCCGCTGACAAGATATTTCAGGATATATTGACCATTAGCAGCCAACAAGAAAAAGCTATTGGTAATTCCCATTCAAAAAGAAAATCGATTTTAAGGTATACTGCTGTAGTAGCAACTGTTATTGGGCTTGCTGCAATTTTTTATTTTTATCATTTTCAGTCTATCCTACATAACAGTCAGACCAACAGTGTAGTACAGGAATCCCCAAGCTACAATTTCCAAGAATCGGAAGTGGTAACCCTGAAACTTCAGAACGGAGAAATTGAAGTCATTGCTGAAGATGGAACCTCTGAAGTATTGGACAATAAAGGAAATATTGTTGGCCAACAGAAAGGAAATCAACTGTCGTATAACGGCAGTACATTATCAAAAGAATTAACCTACAATACCCTGAATGTCCCTTTTGGTAAGAAATTTGAACTTGTATTATCCGATGGTTCCAAAGTACATTTAAACGCAGGGACATCATTGAGATATCCAGTTCAATTTATTCCTGGTCAGGATCGACAGGTTTTTTTGAAAGGAGAAGCTTTTTTTGATGTTGCCAAAGACCGTAATAATCCGTTCATTATTAATTCGGGCGATTTAAATATAAGGGTCCTGGGAACCAAGTTCAATGTATCTGCCTACGAAGAGGATGAGCTGACAGAAGTTGTATTGGTCGAGGGTTCCGTTGGTTTGTATAACAAAAGTGAGGAGTTTCACCGTGATAGTTTTTTACTAACACCTGGAAATAAGGGCAGCTTTGACAAACAGCGTAATTTAATTGATTCACAAGAGGTAATTACCGGTTTATACACCTCATGGATGACCGGGGAATTGGTTTTTAGAAATATGACCTTTGAGAATATCCTTAAGAAAATGGAGCGCAACTACAATGTTACCATTACGAACAACAACCTTGACATAAACCAAGAAAAGTTCAATGCAAGTTTTAAGAATGCGCCAATTGAAAAAGTCATGGAATATTTTAGATCTATTTACAATCTGGATTTCACCATTAATGGTAAAGAAATAACAATTCATTAAATCTAATATGGAATGCCTATGATATAAAACGGAGAAACTAAAATTCAAAAAAACAGAATATTGGATTTCACCATTCTAAATTAGAATTTAGGATAAAAAAATCCGGGAAATGTTGCCTCATTCCCCGAATTATAATGGTGTGATCTTAAATAAAAAACCACATTTAAACACTATAAAAGTATGAAAAAACTTCTTATACCAAAAAGAAGGTCTGGTTCATTTAGTAAACTTTCACTTAAGATGAAACTGAGTACAATTATTATTCTTGCTACTTTTTTTTCCTTACAGGCGAACACATCGTATTCGCAACGTACCAAAATTACTTTGAACATGGATAATGTTCCGGTAAAGTCGGTACTAGACCAGATCGAGACCAATACCGATTTTAGATTCGTGTATAAATTGAAAGACGTTGATTTAAATAAAAAGGTTAATGTTAAAGTCGAGAATGAATTGGTTACCGCCGTCATGGATCGTATTTTTAAAAATTCCGGCACCTCCTACTATGTTATTGATCAGCAGATATTTCTCGTTCAAAAGAAGATAGCAGGAACTGGTGACAGGGATTACCGGCCTATAGACAATATTTTACCACAGATTGAAATTACTGGCAATGTAACCGATCAAGACGGGGCTCCATTACCTGGGGCAAGTATTATTGAAAAAGGAACAACCAATGGAACCCAATCCGATTTTGACGGGAATTTTACTTTGTCCGTGTCGGAAGCCAATGCTGTCCTAGTAGTTTCCTATCTTGGATTTTCAACCAAAGAAGTGGCATTAGCGGGAAAGCAGGATATAAGTATTTCCCTTATGGAGAGTAGTGATAATCTGGACGAAGTAGTAGTTACTGCGCTGGGAATAAGTCGTGAAAAAAAGGGACTGGGATATGCGGTTCAGGAAATTCAAGGCGGGGATTTAAACGAGGCTAGGGAATCAAATTTTGTAAATTCACTTGCAGGAAAGGTTGCCGGCGTTAATATATCTTCCGCAGGGGGTGTTGGATCCTCTTCCAGGATAGTTATCAGAGGGGAAAGTTCCCTTAATTTTGGGGGAAATCAACCACTATATGTAATAGATGGGGTTCCTACCGGCAATGCTGGAACAAGTAATTCCACTACTGCGGATTATGGTAGTAGTTCAGCGGAAATCAATCCTGCGGATATAGAGTCCGTTACCGTACTAAAGGGTGCTGCTGCTTCGGCCCTTTATGGTTCAAGGGCCTCCAACGGAGTTATCGTTATCACCACCAAATCTGGTAAGAACAATACCGGACTGGGGATAAGTGTTAATACAGGTACTACCTTGGAAAGCTTACTTCGATTTCCTGAATTTCAAAATGAATTTGGACAAGGTCTTAACGGAAATTACGAAGGTTCCAACTTTGGGGCCAGTTTCTCCATTTATCCGGATGGAATTAGGGATGGATATGACGAAAGTTGGGGACCAAGACTTAACGTAGGTACGTTGGAAAGGCAATTTCAATCGCCAACCCTTGGTGGAATGCGGGGAGGCGATGTTTCCAATCCCAATAGGGGGGAGGTAATACCCACTCCATGGATTGCCTACCCCAATAATATGAGGGATTTCTTTAAAACCGGTATTACCAATTTCAATAACATAGCCCTTTCTGGAGGTAATGAAAATGGTAATTTTAGAATTTCCTACACCAACTTGGATCAAAGTGGTACCATCCCGAACAATGATTTAAAAAGAAACACCATTGCTTTTAAGGGAGGATACAATTTTACCGATAAATTTAGGGCCGATGCCACAGTGAGCTATGTAAACACTACAAGTACCAATCGCCCAGAAACAGGATATGGCCGTAATACCATCATGTACTTTATGAATTGGTCCGTACGGAATATGGATATTGATGCGCTTAGGGACTATTGGCAGGAAGGATTCGAGGGTACCAAACAATTTCAGTACAACTATGGTGAAAACCACAATAACCCCTTCTTTTATCAATACGAAAACACTAAGGGGCAGGACAAGCACCGTATATTTGGCAACGTAAGTCTTAATTATGACTTTACAGACCACTTATCCCTGATGTTAAGGGCCGGTACCGATATGTTCAATGATTTTAGACCACAGCGATGGGCAGTTAGTACCGTGGGAATAGAGAATGGAAGATATCAAGAAGTTTCGCAGTTTTATGAAGAACGTAACTATGATTTTCTTTTGGCCTATAAGAACAGTCTGGGAAAAGATTTTAATTACAATATCTCCGTGGGAGGCAACCAATTAAAGGTTGAGGGCAGGAGTAGTTTGGCCCAGGCTCCGGAATTATTGGTGCCTGGAGTATACACCATAGCCAATAGTGCAGCCGATATTGTTGCAAGTTCCTCCAGTTATGAAAAAGCTGTGAACAGTTTATATGCCTTCGCATATTTGGATTACCTAGGCACCTACTACTTGGATTTTACAGCAAGGAACGATTGGTCCAGTACCTTACCGGCATCAAACAATTCCTATTTCTATCCTTCCATGTCTTTCAGTGCCCTCTTAAACAATACGTTTAAAATGCCTGATTGGGTGTCCTTGGCAAAACTAAGGGTAGGCGTGGCACAGGTAGGTAGTGATACCGGGCCCTATAATCTAATAGATACATTTGGTTTTCAGCAACCATGGGGCGACAATTATGCCTTGGTTAGCGGCAATAGTCTAAAAAATAACAATCTTAGACCAGAGAATGTTACTACCTACGAAATTGGCTCCGATTTAAGGTTTTTCAATAACCGATTAGGATTGGACCTTACCTATTATGATACTCGCTCAAAAGATCAAATTATTGGCATACCCTTGGCGGCTTCTACCAGCTATACTTCGAGAGTTATCAACGCCGGGGAAATACAGAACAAAGGTTTTGAGGTAATGTTAAGCGCTACCCCTATACAGATAAAGGATGTTTTTAAATGGGACCTTACATTGAACTGGTCCAAAAACGAAGGAAAAGTAATAGAACTTGCCGAGGGAATAACCTCCATTACCCAGAGTGCTCCGGGGGAGGATGCCTCCATTCAGGCCAGGGTCGGTGAAAAAATGGGCGCTATCTGGGGCCCAGGATATGAAAGGGTGGAAAGTGGCCCCATGGCCGGTGAAATCATTATAGGCATAGATGGAAGAGCACAGATTACAAGCGAAGACATTCACCTTGGCAACTTTAATCCAGATTGGATAGGCAGTGTTACCAATCAACTAACCTATAAAAATATCAGTCTCTCTGCACTGGTCGATGTTAGATACGGAGGGGAATTTATTTCCAGATTTTATAATAAAGGGGTTGGAGCCGGCCAGCTAAAGGAAAGTGGAGAAGGCAGAAGTGCCCGTCCCGTAGGCCAGGAATATGATGATCCCTATTATATACCGGGCGCCGCACTAGTAGGGAACGAATACGTTGCAAACTCTACCAGTACCGATGGTACTTATAGCGAAGGGGTTTACGGTACCGATGTTAGAAGTTTTTACAAAGGGCAATTGGACCATATTAGCGAGGCACAACTATTTGATGCCACCTATGTGAAACTGCGTGAATTAAGACTTGGCTATACATTTCCTGACAAGGCCTTTAAGAACTTGGTAAAAGATGTTAGACTTTCACTTGTGGGCAGGAACCTATTTCTATGGACACCAAAAAGCAATGTGCACTTTGATCCAGAAGTGGCAGTTGCAACTTCGGGCGATGGAATAATTCCTGGATTTGAGAACATGAGCCTTCCTTCCACAAAAAGCTTAGGGGTTAATCTAAGCCTGAAATTTTAATCTTAATAAAGATGATTATGAAAAATATAATTTCTAAAATAATATTAGGGATAAGCTCACTGCTGGTGATATATTCCTGTACAACGGATTTTGAAGAAATCAATACGAATCCCAATGCCGCGGATCGCCTGGACAATCCAGGGCTGTTATTGCCAGGGATAATTAGAACAACGGCCAATAGAAGTTGGGACAATTCTTTTGATAGGTTTGCTGTCGTTGCCGATCAAGTGGCGAATCAATTTGCCAGTACCTATGGAAATTGGACCAGAGCCGATGCCGATCGTTTCTTTTGGAGCAATTTCGATCAGATAAAGGATTTGGATAAACTAATCGCTGCCGCCGAAGCAGATGGGCTGGACAATTATAAGGGCATAGCCTTGGTATTAAGAGCATGGATCTTTCAAGGAATTACCGATAGTTTTGGACCTATACCCTATACCGAAGCTGGAAAGGCCCAAGATGCGGTTAACTTCCCTAAATATGACGCTCAAGAAGCGGTATACGCCGGCATCTTGGAAGAACTTAAATTGGCCAATGAATTGTTGAGCAGTTCCAAAGAAACCATCATTGGAGATATTTTGTACAATGGAGATGTAACAGGTTGGAAAAAGTTTGCCAACGGACTTCGTTTAAGAATCTTAATGAGACAATCGGGGAGAAAGGATCCATCTGCTGAAATGCAAAGTATTTTGGGCAATGCCGCAACATACCCGCTTTTTACCTCGGACAAGGACCAAGCAGCCCTTCAATATTTGACAGATTTGGGCAATGAACACCCTGCGTTTAGGGGAAATATCAGTGATTGGGTTTCTTCTTCACGAATTTCCAATACTATGGCTACCGTCCTTAAGGATATGAATGATCCCCGTTTGGCCGTATTTGCCATGCCTACCCCTGTCACGGCCAATACAGAGTCGCCGGAATACGAAGGCGTTCCCAATGGTATAAATGATGTAGAACAGTGGAACGGAGGCTCACAAAACCATTCTGCCATTGGTCTACTATGGGCCCCTAGACAATTTGCCCCTGATTTGGCATCCGAGAATGCTGCACAAAGTGTACTAATGTCCTATTCGGAATTGCAATTTATTTTAGCCGAAGCAAGGGAAAAGGGCTATATCACTACAGGAAATGCCGAGACTTATTATCTCAATGGAATTCAGAATCAATTTGTCTATTATTCTTCACGTATTCCAGATTCCTTTACTTTGCCCACGGCTGCACAAGTAATTCCGCCTTCCACATACTATACACAGGAAAGCGTGGCTTATTCCGGATCCCAAGAAGAGAAACTTCATAAAATATATATACAAAAATGGCTAGCCCTATTTCTAAATGGTGGAGAAGCTTGGTCGCACTGGAGAAGAACAGGAGTGCCAACAATTACTCCGGCACCCAATAGCGTTGGCTATATCCCTGTAAGATATGTATATCCGGCTGATGAACAGCGATTGAATGAAGAAAATTATGCGTCGGCCATTGGTTTGCTTGGCGGGCCGGATGAGCTTACCACCAACCTCTGGTGGGACATCGACTAATTTTTAAATTACTATTACAACCTTAAAAAATAAATCATGAAAAATATTGAATTAAAATATAGCTCCCTTTTTGCCGGACTCCTTATACTATTTACGTTTTTATTGTCTTGCGATGATAACAACCTTGATGATGACATGGATATCATTAATCCCTATGTAATTAGCTATAATCCAGTTTCCGGGGTAGACGGTGTTGCACTTAATAGTAATCTCGTCATTACCTTTGACGATATAGTCTATAAAGGACAAGGTAAAATTACCATTACCACCGATGTTGAATCGGCTAAACAAGTAATAGATGTAAATGATGCCAATGTAACCTTGAGCAATGTGAACAGGGTAATGACCATTAACCCTCAGGATTTTTTATCTGGAAGGGATTATCAAGTTGTGTTGGATGCCGGTATTGTGGTAGACAGTGTAGGCAACAGATATTTTGGAATGCCGGACAACGAAGCTTGGACATTTAAATCGGGCGGAAATGCCGGAGATTTGGATGCCCCTGAATTGGTATCCCTATCACCTGCGGACGATGATACGGAGGCTTCCGTTTTTGGTATCGAATTAACCTTCAACGAAGGTGTTAAAACGGCAACTGGTAGTTTTGTCATCTATGATGGTGATACAGATGCAGCCGTCCATACCTTAGATGCTGAGGGAGAGGCAATATCCATAAATGAAGAAGTAATAACGGTTACGTATCCTTTTCCATTGGCCTTTGGAAAAAGTTATTACGTTCAATTTGAATCGGGGGTAGTTAAGGATATAGCCGGTAATTCATTTACAGGAATAACCGATGATAGTACCTATAACTTTACTACGGTAGCTGGCAGCGGAACAGAACTGGCAGTGCATATTCCTTTTGACACGGACCTTACCGATATAAGTGGCAATAAATTTGATGCCAAATTAGGCCCGACCGCCAGTGCCGAGGTTACCTTTGAAAATGACGCCACCAGAGGTCCGGTCGCAAGATTTAATGCAGGTTCCTATGCACAATTGCCTGTACACCCCCTATTAAGATCGGTTACGGCAACAGATGATTTTAGTGTTAACTTTTGGATAAAATTGGCAGGAACTGATTCTGATCCGGCTATTATAGGTAATAAAGACTGGGGTAGTGGTGGCAACCCCGGGTGGTTGTTATGTACAGATGACGGTCATGAGTATGCTCCAGGAAATGGTACAGATCACGGTTGGATTGTGAATATTGCCGATGATCCAAAAGGAGGTAATAGAATGGACTGGAGGGCCGCTGCCATGAACCCACAGGCGCCCGCCTTATCAGATGACATCTGGCATATGGCAACTATGGTGTTCGATAGGACCAATGGGGAACTATCCGTATACATTGATGGGGTAGAGTTTAGTAATACTACTATACCAACTTCGTTTGACCTCAATGCCGTACCTGGACCATTATATGATACAGCTAACGACTATCCAATTACAATTTGGGAAGATGCCACCGGAGCCTATAATGCAGGTGATGACAGGAGGGCAGCCATGACCGGACTAATGGATGAATTGAAGATTTTTAATAAAGCACTCTCCGCTACAGAAATTACAGCGCTGCTCAACGAATAATTATGAAGCGGAATTACATTAAATAATGAAAGTTTGACTTTATAGTTAGTTTTGTCTTTTGAGAAGGGCCCTGTCAGTTGACGGGGCTCTTTATTTTAGATTTGCAGATCTTAATGCGGTAGATTAAATCTGTTGGCTCTTCATATTATCTGATACCTTTCTACTCTTGAACATTGAAAAAACCTTGCGATATATTTTTCACATAAATATGTGATTGCCACCAAAGAATTTCCACCCGTACTTTGCACCTAAATACAGTAGTGTATAACCTATGTATAGCTTCCATACACCAGCCCAAAAGCTTTTCATTAATAAACATGAACACAGATACTTTATTGGATATAAATGGAATATACACGTAGTACTCCGTTAAAACATTAAAAGTCCATATAGTCTTAATTGGGAATTGCAGAGTTTAATAGATCTAGTAGGAATCTAGTAAAATAATTTGAAATGGGTAATAATAACTAAAAAGGGCCTAAAATGAATAAGCAACATAAGTCCCACAGACCAAGTTTAATAAATATGCATAAGATTATGGCTATTGCGGTTTGTTGGATACTTGTTCAATTTCTCCTTTATGTAAACGAATATTCCAATGTTAGCAACCTGATCGAATTAAAAAAACTCTCCGGAACCTATAAATTTTGGCCCGGATTTTATAATTCTCTGCACATCCATACCCTTAGCGGCATAGTCGGTGGCATTATCCTAGTTACCGATATGCCCTATAAAAACAAACAAAGACTGTTGAAGTATGGAGTTTTGGGATACGGACTACTATTTGTAATTTCATACCTAATCCTGTTTTCTTTAATTTTTATAATTCTCAATACCTATAATTTATTTCTGTGGGATATTGACAAAGCCTTCTTCCAGACCCTAAATACATTAAGCCATAAAATAATGGCACCCTCCTTTTTTGTTTCAATAATTCTATGGGGCATACTTGTATCCGTAACTCAGTTTATGTTCAATATAAATGAAATACTAGGGAAAGGAATACTTTGGAGATTTATTTTAGGACACTTTAACAGCCCCAAGGAAGAGGAACGCATATTTATGTTCCTAGATTTAAAAGGAGCAACCACTATAGCAGAAAAAATGGAGAGCAAATTATTTTTTGAAATGCTCAAGGAAGTGTATTATGACATTTCGACCCCAATTCTTGAAAGTGATGGAGAAATTTATCAATATGTGGGGGATGAAGTAATAATTACTTGGCCTATTGAAAAAGGACTAAAAAACAACAACTGTTTGATGAGTTTTTTTAGAATTGAAAAGAAGATTCAGGAAAAAAAATTAAAATATCTTAAAAAGTATGGCGTAGTGCCAAGTTTTAAGGCAGGAATACACCTAGGTAAGGCCACGGTAGGCGAAATTGGGGTAATCAAAAAAGAAATTGTTTATTCTGGGGATGTCCTTAATACCACCTCACGAGTGCAAGATCTATGCAATTATTTCGATGTTAAGATTTTAATTTCAAACACCTTGTTACAATTGTTGCAAATTAGGGGTAAATATATCAATATACCCATTGGGGAAATTAGTCTAAGGGGTAAGGAAAATAAAATAGCACTAAGTACAATTGCACAATTATAAGCCGTTATTGAGACCAAATGCGGGAAATATGCTTCTTCGCCTCACAAAATTATTGTCATGGCAGACAGTATCCTCAAATATAGAATAGTTCAAAAGGTATAAAACCAATGCTTATTAGCAACACTTATGCTACAATTTATTTTCAATTAAGGGATTGGGATAATTATCAGATTGATCTTCCATGGTTTCATCCAAACAGACAAAATCTTTTTCCAAAAGTAGAAATAGTTCTTTCCCATTTTCCATTGCCATGGTATGTCGAAATCCAACAAGATCGGTATTTTTCCAGACCAATTTATCCCTTTCAGGTAGAAACATTACGATGGAGCCGTTTCTAAAATCGGCTTCTAGATGCGAAATGTTTACCTTGCTCTGCAATACATATTTAAAGATGCCGTCCTTAAATTCCGTCATCTCTTCATAAAACCCAACATTACAAAATTTTGTCACCTCTGTCTTGGTTAATCTATAGCGTATTGAGTTTCCTTTAATCCTTATTTTCATACTAAATTTGTTTTAAGTCACTAGCCCCCATCCATAAATTCCATTGCTATGTCTTAGTTGTGAAGTCAATACTATCCATGAAACCGGTTGGTATGGAAAAGATATTATTTATCTGTATCTATTAATTCCCTGTCATCCGTTTTATAGTTAATGGTTACCCTAGTACCCTTTTCAGGAATGGAATTAATAAAAAGTCGCCCGTTGATATAATTCATTCTCTCTTTCATAAAGAATAGTCCCATTCCTCCGTCGCTATTATTTTTGGGTGTCTTTTCCAATATGGAATCATCAAAGCCTTTACCATCATCGTCAATAACAACGCTTAAAATATTGTCATTATGATTAAGGGTTACCAAAATGTAGTTGGCCTCGGCATATTTAATGGCATTATTCACCGCTTCTTGTACCACCCTATAGATATTGGTTTCTGCCAAGGAATTGAACCTAAGGTTCCCATCTATTTTATTTTCGAACAATATATTTTTTCCTGTAAGCTTGGAGAGTTCATGCGTCATTTTGTGTAATGCCGGAAATATACCGTGATCACTAAGTTCAGGAGGGGTAAGGTTAAAGGTAGCTGTACGCACTCCTTTGATCAAATCTCTGGCCAGACTTTTAATGTATTCTATTTTCTCGGCAGTTTTTTCCTTATTTCTTAAATTAATAGATTCTATATTAAACTTTAATGCTGTTAACATTTGTCCAATACCATCGTGGATATCCTTGGCAATTCTTTTGCGTTCCTCTTCCTGACCTTCAACAATCTGGCTGGCCTGTAATTGCTTTTGCCTCATAGTCTCCTCGTAATTATCTTTGGTCAATTGGGCAACTTTCAATTGATTCTTTTTTCTTTCGGTAATATCGGAACACAATATTAAAATAGACTGTTGGGCACTTGATTGGTGCATGGGAATAATGGACATATCCAACCAGAGCGATTCACCATTTGTTGTTTTTATTTTTATTTCCTCGGTCCTTATACTCTTTCTATTACTTTTTAATACTTCCATCAGGTATTGTTGCTGCCCTTCATCAGTGGTCAACATTTCGTACAATGGCTTATTAAGATCTTGATCGTTACGTCCAAGAAGTTCCTTGAATTTTTTACTGATAAAGACAACATGGCCATCTTGCTTGGCACTTGCAAAAAGAGCGGCATTGTCAATCACAAAATTAAGCTCCTGCAATTCCTGTAGCGATTTTTCCTTTTCCTTGAAAAGTTTCTTTATTTCATGGGCACTTTCCTCAGATTTCTTTTGTGTAATCATCAAATTTTTGATGGTATTTCTAATTTGTACGGAAAGAGGTTTAAAGATAAAAAATATCTCCAGCAACAATATTGTTAGTGATAAAGCCAATAAGAGATACTCCTTGAATTTTAAATTTTGTAGATGTGTTTTGCTAAGGGCATCATATTTATTGACGATGGTATCCATCATCGCCAAAAAGGCACTTTCGTTTTTTAGGACGGCATCAATATCCGACTGATTTGGAATGGAATTTCCATTTTCCTTATAATCACTCAAAATATGCTCTACCGCACTAACCATAGCATTGTAGTGCGGGTCTATATTTTCAAAAAGAACATTTACCTCCTCTTTTTCTGCCTGCGAAATCCCCATGGCCATATCACCAAATTGCAATGTGTGATGGGCGTTCTTCCATACAGATAGGGTTTCACCCAGTTCAGAAATGACCTGTGCCCGCTGTGAAGCCTCCGTACTTTCCTTTAGCAGAAGTACTTCTTTGGTTAATTTTTGACTGTAAGCCCTTTGTCTCCCCGCTATGTTGATTACTTTGGAATCATCCAATTGGGAATTTAAATGATTTTGGATAAGAATTTGGGCTACAATGATACTTAAGGCAATAGCGGCCAATGCCAATAAATACCACTTCCGGATCCTTTGAAAGATGGCGGTATCCAGGGGTGCAAGGTATTTATCGTCGTTCATTTCCTAAATGGTGTTGCTCTATATTAGCCCCTATCCCTTGAGGGCTTTGCCTATCAAATCCAGGGATTCCTTGGACAAGGGTAGTTTCAATGCTGCCTCATGACCTTTTTTGGACATTTTTCGCCATGTTTTTTGAAGGATATCAATCAATTTTTCCTCGGGGTATTTATGGGAAAATGGCTCAAAATAGAATTCGAGGAATACTAGACAAATTACATCTTCCAAGGTCTGTGTCTCTGCCTTTTTTTTAAGTTGTTTCTTTTCGAGCAAAAAGGCTACCATATCTATCATTTCTTGATCATAGCCCACCTCCCTTAGAATGGCACCGGCCTTCTTTGCATGAAATTTTTTAAGATCCTGCCTCCATTTTAAATAGCCCGTCCTGTTCATTTCATAGGATTCCCTAGGAATTTCCCACCTACATATATGTTGACATCGAGCCGTTAGCCGCAGGGCTTCCGGAGCCTCAGGATCGAATGTATTTAACTTCTCTGTCATTCTCATGGCATACAACAGCTCCTTGGGATACTCTTTGCCCTTCCAAACTTCCACATTGGGATCATTCGCATTTGCTTCGTCAAATAACTGGAAGGCTCTTTTTAATTTTTCTGAGGCCATAATTATCGTTGGTTTTTCCCAAAGCTATTCAGAAAAACCAATATAAACAAAGTCGCCCTCTATTTTAACCGGATATGTTGCTATGCGGTTCAAATCCCCATTGAGATGCTTTCCCGTTTTTAATGAAAAAGAATTTTTATGCAACGGACAGGCTACCTTAGGTTCGCCTTGGTCTTCTCCTATCATTCCGCGCGAAAGTACCATTTCCATTTTATGGGGACACAAATTCTGGCATGCATACCAAGTGCCTTCCCGTGTAAAATTAAAAACAGCAATTTGCATCCCCTTATATTTTACACAGGCACCACCGTTTTTTGGAAACTTTTCCACAGGGGCCGCCTTGAACCATCTACTCACTTTTTCTGGCTCTACGGCTTCGTAAGTGTTTAAAGTTAAAATCATCTATCTATTTTTTAAGGTTGAAATACTATTGGATCCAATAGTGGTTATATTTTTGAACCGGTCAATTTCATTTAGATCCAATCTTTAATAACTAAACCCATGCTTTGGGCATTTTTTGTTCCCTTAAGGAAACAAATTCAATGTTGTCATCAGTTTCTTCGGCATTTACAAAATGAGTGTACCTTGCCCTTATTTCCGGATTTTCTACAGCCTCTTTCCATTCGCATTTATAGGTATCTACCAAATATTGCATTTCGCTGTCCAACTGTTCCGCAATACCTAGACAATCATTTATAACTACATCTTTCACATAATCTATACCCCCTTCTAATTTATCCAACCAAGCAGCTGTACGGGTTAGGGGGGGAGCGGTTTGTATGTAGTACATTAAAAATCGGTCTACATATTTGGTAGCTATTTCCCTGTCCACCTTTTCGGCTAGCAATTGAGCATGTTGCGGGTTGGCCCCACCATTACCACATATATAAACGTTCCATCCACCTTCAACGGCTATAAAACCAAAATCCTTATTTCTGGCCTCAGCACATTCCCTGATACATCCAGAAACACCTCCCTTAATTTTATGAGGGGAGCGGATTCCCTTATATCTATTCTCTATATCAATGGCAAAAGTGACGCTTTCATCCATTCCATATCTACACCAGGTAGAACCAACACAACTTTTAACCGTTCGTAGCGATTTGCCGTAGGCCTGACCGGTTTCAAAGCCCTCCGCAATCAATTCCTCCCAAATAGGAGGTAATTCGTGCAATTGGGCTCCAAACATATCAATGCGCTGTCCGCCCGTAATTTTGGTATACAGATCGTATTTCTGTGCTATTCTACCTATGGCCAAAAGCTGTTTTGGGGTAATTTCTCCAGCTGCCACCCTTGGAACTACCGAATAGGTCCCGTTTCTTTGAATATTGGCCAAATATCGGTCATTAGTATCCTGTATGGTTGCTTGCCTATTGGCGGTTTCATTATATATACTGGCGAAAATGGAGGCTACTGCAGGTTTACAAACTTCACATCCATGTCCTTTTCCCACTTCGTCCAAAAGCGAATCGTAGTCCTCAATTTTCCTAAGCTTTACAAGATCGTAAAGTTCCTGTCTGGAATATTCAAAATGCTCACAAATGGACTCCTTAACCACTTTTCCAAGGGATTTAAGCGTTTCCTTTACCAAATCGTCTACCATTGGTTTGCACCCGCCACAACCAGTGGTAGCCTTGGTGGCTTTGGAAATTGCTTTTACGCTTTCGTTCCCATTCTCTTTTACAGAACAACATATTTGTCCTTTGGTGACCGCTTCACAGGAACATACTATAGCGGTATCAGGTAGGTCCATGGCACTGCCGAATGACACATCCTCCCCACCGCGACTTCCCAAAATAAGATTTTCAGGATTTTTGGGCAAGGGCATTTCATTGAGATACATCTGCAGGAGCATGTTGTAATCTTTGGCATCACCTACTAAGATTCCGCCCAGAAGCCTTTTGCCGTCATGGCTTACATTAATTCTTTTATAAAGACTTTCCGTTTTGTTTTCAAAAATGATAGAGTGACCTTTTTCGGCCGGCATAAACGGAGTTCCAAAACTGGCCACATCCACACCTATCAATTTAAGCTTGGTAGACATATCTATTTCCGCGGCCATCACAGTTTGCTCCATGCCAAGAATTTGATCCACGGCAACACCCGCCATTTCATATCCAGGGGCAACCAAACCATAGATCATTTGGTTGTAAAGGGCTATTTCACCAATGGCAAAAATACTTGAATCCGAAGTTCTCATTTTATTGTCCACGGCTATGCCTCCTCGGGTACCCATTTTAAGGCCGCAACTTTTTCCCAGTTCATCCCTAGGTCGTATCCCTGCCGAAATAACCAACATGTCCACATTTAGGACATCGTCCTCCCCAAATTCCATTCCTATTACATGACCGTTGCCCAAAATTTGATTGGTAGCTTTGCTCAAGTGGATATTGATTCCCATAGATTCCAGTTTTACCTGAAGCACCTTGCTACTTCTGGTGTCCAACTGTCTGGGCATTAATTTAGGGGCAAATTCTACCACATGGGGTTCCATACCCATGTCCATGACCGCCTTGGCCGCTTCCAGCCCCAATAGTCCACCTCCCAATATGGCGGCTTTTGGTTTTTTGACAGTTTTCTTTATTTTGTCCGCATAAGCCAACATCTCTTCCAAGTCCTCTATGGTCCTATACACAAACACTCCGTCCTTATCCACGCCATTTATTTGTGGTACGAACGGACTAGAGCCCGTTGCCAATACCAAATAATCATAATTATAGGTCTTTTCACTAAGAGTGGTTATCGTTTTTGAGTTTCTATGAATATCCGTTACTCTCTCATTGGTATACAATTCAATGTTATTTTCCTGATACCATTCCCTTGGAGCCATGGATAAACGTTCTGAATCACCATTTTCAAAATACTCGCTTAAATGCACCCTATCATAGGCAACTCTTGGTTCTTCTCCGAAAACAATAAGTTTAAAGGAGCCTTGGTCTACTTTGGCGACAAATTTCTCACAGAATTTATAACCAACCATTCCATTTCCAACTACAATTACGGTCTTCATACGTATACTATTAAATGTTACGTAGCAATATTACGTATAATTACGTAATAATTGTATGTTTTTATGAAAATAAATACGTATTTTTGTTGCGAATTTCTTAATTGTACACCTTAAAAAGTAGAAATTATGAGTATAACCAAAGACCCAAGAGTTAGTTTAGTAGGTGCCGGTCCAGGAAGTAGCGATCTTATAACCCTTAGAGGATACAGAACACTGGAAGATGCCGATATCATTTTATATGATGCCTTGTTAAGCACGGATTTGCTCAAGGATCTAAATCCCGATATTCCAAAGATTTATGTAGGAAAAAGATGTGACGAGCATTCCCTAACCCAGGAAGATATTAATAAATTAATAGTGGAAGAGGCTTTTAATTACGGGCATGTGGTACGTTTAAAGGGAGGTGATCCATATGTGTTCGGTAGAGCCAGCGAAGAATTGGAGTACGTGGAATCTTTCGGAATACCTGTTACCGTGGTACCGGGGGTGACAAGTGCTATAGCCGTTCCGGCCGGTCAGGGTATTCCGGTAACCAGACGGGGAATAAGCAGCAGCTTTTGGGTGATGACGGCCACTAAACGTGATGGTTCCTTTTCCGAGGACCTGGAACTGGCAGCCAAGTCATCTGCCACAATGGTCATATTAATGGGGGTACGTAGATTTTTGGAAATAGCGGATAAAATTGTTCAACATAGAAATGGACTAACCCCATTTGCAATTATACAGAATGGAACTATAGAGAATGAATCTTGTATAACAGGTCTTCTTAAAGACGCAAGCTTACTTGTAGACCAAATAGACATTACACAACCAGGCATAATAGTTGTTGGGGAAGTAGTAGCAGAGCATCCGTCCTTTTTTGAAGAGGAAATTCAAAGGGCACTTAACCATTAAACAACCAAACATTTTCAATATTGCAATAAGAGCAGGCCAATAATTGTGATATCACAATCGTAGGCTTAATATATTCTCATCTTCATAAAAACACTACTTATTTTCAATATTACGTAATTTTTATAAGTACTAATACGTATAAATACGTATTTTTGAATTGTTGATCAAAATAACTAATCCTATAAACAATTCAGTTATGAAAGAATTTGTCTCTGCTAAAGCTACGAAATTAGAACTTTTAAACTTAAGGAGTCTGCCAATACGTACATTTTGGATTACCTCCATTGCCTTTTTCATTTGTTTCTTTGCCTGGTTCGGTATTGTACCTTTTATGCCCGACGTGGTTAAAGACCTGGGGTTGACGCCCACGCAAAAATGGAACTCCATTATATTGGCGGTTTCCGGTACAGTATTTGCCAGATTGCTAATTGGAAAGTTATGTGACAAGTACGGACCCAGACTGTGTTATACTTATTTATTGATTCTAGGGGCCATCCCTGTTATACTTCTAGGTTTTGTACAAACCCCGCTACAATTTCTGATATGTAGATTGTTTATTGGTTTTATAGGCGCTTCCTTCGTAATAACCCAATTCCATACCTCCATAATGTTTGCTCCCAATATAGTAGGTACAGCCAACGCTACATCTGCAGGTTGGGGAAACCTGGGAGGAGGGGCCAACCGCTTGGGCATGCCATTGATCGCTGCCGGAGTTGTTAGTTTTGGAATTGCCGATGAATTAGCCTGGAGGTATTCTATGGTCATTGCAGGGGTCATTTGCTTCTCTATGGGACTTGTATATTATTTCTTTACCAAGGATACCCCAGAAGGCAATTTTAAAGAATTAAAGTTAGCAGGCAAAATGCCGAATTTAAAGAAAGATGAAGTATCCTTTTTGAGTACATTAAAGGATTATAGGGTCTGGATATTGTTCTTAGTTTACGCAGCTTGTTTTGGAATAGAATTAACGGTTTATGGTACTATGGACGATTATCTTCAGAATAGATTTGGCCTGGATAGATCCACCGCAGGAAATTTGGTGCTGTCGTTTGCCCTAATGAATATTTTTGCCAGGACTTTAGGGGGCTATTTCGGAGACCTGTTCGGCAAGTTCCGTGGCTTGCGCGGCAGGGTAATTTTTCTTGCCCTGATACTGGCGACCGAAGGACTGATGCTTTCCATCTTTTCAGTGACCACTAGTTTGGTATTTGGTATGATATTTTTAATCGCTTTTAGCCTTACCGTACAAATGGCGGAAGGAGCCACTTTCTCTGTGGTGCCGTTTATTAATAAGAAAGCCATAGGATCCATCTCTGGTATAGTAGGGGCAGGAGGAAATGTAGGGGCTTTCTTGGCTGCAATGTTATTAAAATCCAAATCGGCCGTGGCCGAAAGTGCTGCCATTGCTGCTAACAGCGAATTGGGTGAACAGGCCGTAAAGGCTGCCCAGACTACCGCTGCAGCTTCTGCAGTTTCCGGTGGATTTTTTGTTATCGGAGGATTTATTGTAAGTGCTGCCATACTATCTTTGGCCATTAGGTTCGCAACTGCCGAGGAAAAGGCTGTTGTTGAGGAAACCAAGGCGGAACTTTTGTTGTCGGGTGTAGATCAATAAATGAGGAAGTTAACTGATAGCCCCTTGTGGCACTTTTACCCAAACCCAAATGCTGGATTTCAATACGGAAAGGATAACAACTATTATATCATTCCGTAATTCTAAACCAAATATGAGGTAAGCCATATTAATTCCTCTAGGGCACCTGATGGATTAAAGGCAAATTACTTTCTATATTTTCGAGTTACAATCCTAAAAAATAAATACCTATCAAAAGATGAAAAGAATAACTCTTTTATTTAACGTTTTAGCCCTTTATGGATCACTGGCCTATGCACAATTTACACTGGATGGGGAATTTAGACCTCGTACCGAACTGCGTCACGGTTTTGGCAGTCTAATCGCCGATGATGTAGATGCCGGTTTTGGTGTATCCACCCGTTTGCGGTTAAATGCAGGATACACCAACGATGCCTATCAATTTTATGTAAGCCTTCAAGACGTTATGGTTTGGGGAGAAAACAGACAGCTTCTGCCTGATGACGAAAATAATTCTTTTGCTGTCTTTGAGGCCTGGGCCGATATAAACCTTGGTAGTGGTTTTTCTACCAAATTGGGAAGACAGACCCTGGAATACGACGACCAACGTATAATGGGCAGTGTTGGATGGACACAACAGGCACGTAATCATGACGCCGCCATTTTAAAATACGCCAAAGAGAATTTTCAAATGGATTTTGGATTGGCATACAGCCAGGATTATGATAATCCCAGTGGTTTTCAATCAGTAGGTAATGCTTATAACACTACCGGCTTCTTCTCCTACAAAACCATGCAATACCTTTATTTAAAGGAAAAATGGAAAAACTTAAACGGAAGCCTTTTGCTTTTGAACAATGGCTTCCAGAATTTTGAATTGGATGGGACCACACCAGATGGGATAAGTATTCTGCAAACCCTAGGAACACATATCGACTTTAAAAAAGGAAGTTTCGGGGCTGCATTGAACGCTTATCTTCAAACCGGGGAAAGACAGGGCACCATTGATGTAGGAGGCGCTTATTTGTTGGGACTGGATATTAACTACAAGGCATCTGCCAAAGTAGGCCTTGGAGTAGGTATGGAAATCATTAGTGGTAATGACGCCAGTACCAGCGATAAAACAGAGGCTTTTTTCCCCCTTTATGGTACCAATCATAAATTCAATGGATTTATGGATTATTTCTACGTAGGCAATCATGCCAATTCCGTTGGACTGTTCGATATTCATGTGAGTGCCAATTTCAAGCTTGGGGAAAAATCAAGTTTAATGGTCAAGGCACTTAACTTTAGTGGGGAACAGGCATTGCCAAGTGGGGAAAAATCGTTGGGCACAGAATTGGATCTTGTATTTTCACAGGCATTCAACGGTTATTCCTTACAATTGGGTTATTCCCAGATGTTTGCCAATGACGGTATGTACGAACTAAAAGGCATCTCAGAAGATGCCTCGGCCAGTAACCAAAACTGGGCATGGGCCATGTTGGTCATAAAACCTAAATTTCTGAATACCACCAAATAATCCAATGATCATTAAAGCCCCAAAATTATCGGGGCTTTTTACTCATTAAATGAGATTGGCAAGCTCTGACGCTTGCCCAGGGGCAATTAGTTTGAGCCCCTACTTCGCAAATTTATTCAAAAACCTTGTGCATAAAACCCCGTTCCGTACCAAAACTATAACCATTCCGCCCTTGCACATAAGGTCAATAATCAAAAATACAGCAGCTATTTTTACCGTATGAATACTTAGTTTTAATTTTATCCTATATTTGTTAAAAAAGAATAGACTATTGTGGATAAAACAACTCGTATTGTATTGGCCGATGACCATTCCCTAGTAAGGGATGGTATTAGGGCATTATTGGAAGAAGATGATAATTATGTGGTAATCGGCGAGGTCTCCAATGGCAAGGAGGCGGTTCAAATGGTATTGGACAAAAAACCCGATCTGTTGATCATTGATATCCGAATGCCCGAAATGAATGGCATTGAGACCGTAGAGGAACTCAAGAAACATTCTTCTCCAACCAAATGTATCATACTTTCCATGCACGATTCCGAGGAATACATCCTAAAATCGGTAAATGCCGGAGCCAGTGGTTATCTCTTAAAAGATACCGGAAAAATGGAATTTCTTAAAGCCATTTCCACAGTAGAACAAGGCGGAAAATATTTCAGCGGTGATATTTCCAATGTTTTGGTAAACAATCTATTGAGTCAGGGACAGACAAAGCAGGAAAGTAAACCAAAAACAAAAAATGGAAGTAACTCTTTTGGTATTACAAGCAAAGAACTACAAATTCTGGAACTCGTCCTTTCAGGGCTTACCAACAAACAAATTTCTGAAAAACTTCAAAAAAGCAAACGGACCATTGAAACACATCGCTTTAATCTAATGCGAAAAATGGGCGTTAATAATCTTATGGACTTAGCCCGAAAGGCACAGGAATACAAACTAATTTAATCCATCATTACGCTTTTTTTTATTGAATTACAGCAGTTTATCATGTTTTTGATCCATGCTATATTCTGTAATAGCCAATGAATGTCCGTTTTTATTGTCTTTTCGTCAATATTCTGCTTAACTATTATCAATAAAATACTACGTATTTATACTTAATTTGGTAATTTTAGATCATTATTAATCGGCTTCTTTTAATACTAGGATTTTATGCAGAAAAAGAACGAACATAAAACTATTTGCTCCTATTGTGGGGTTGGGTGCGGCATTGTGGTGGAACAGGACTCCAAGGGCAATATTAGCGTTGAAGGAGACCAAGATTATCCAGTAAACAAAGGCATGCTTTGTTCCAAAGGTAAGAACCTGAACTATGTGGCCCAAGATACCAGTGACCGAATTTTATATCCAGAAATGAGATGGAGCAGAAATCATCCTTTACAAAGGGTTTCCTGGGATATGGCCTTTGATAGGGCCGCTGCCGTGTTCAAAAGCATTATTGAAAAACATGGTCCGGATAGCGTAGGGTTCTATGTTTCTGGCCAGTGTCTTACAGAAGAATATTATTTGGTAAATAAATTGACCAAAGGATTTATTGGTACCAATAATATTGATACCAATTCCAGGCTCTGTATGAGTTCTGCAGTTGTAGGGTATAAAAAAATGCTGGGGGAGGATTCTGTGCCTATTTCTTATGATGACATTGAGTTATCAGATTGTTTTCTTATCGCAGGTGCAAATCCTGCCTGGTGCCATCCCATTCTCTTTAGAAGAATAGAAAATCACAAAGAAAACAATCCGAATGTAAAAATAATAGTAGTAGACCCTAGGAAAACCCAGACCTGCGCTGTCGCCGATCTTCATCTGCAAATATTACCCGGGACGGATGTTATTCTATTCAATGCCATGGCCCGCTGGTTAATTGAAAAGAAAAAAATAGATAAAAACTTCATTAAAAAGCATACCGTGAATTTTGATGCGGTTAAAGAGAGTGCCTTTCAACTTTCCATGAAGAAGGCCGCTGAGCTTTGCGGAATTCCTGTAGAGGATATCAAGAAGGCTGCCATGTATATAGGCAATGCCAATGCTTTTATTAGTATGTGGACCATGGGGCTAAACCAAAGTGTCATTGGTGTTTCCAAGAATGTGGCATTAATGAACCTATCATTACTTACTGGACAAATAGGGAAACCTGGTGCGGGACCATTTTCACTTACCGGACAACCCAACGCCATGGGGGGCAGGGAAGTAGGAGGGATGGCCAGTTTACTGGCTGCCCATAGGGAATTGGGCAATCCCAAACACCGCAAGGAAGTATCGGATTTTTGGGGAGGAAAAGAAATTAAATCCGAACCAGGTTATACCGCCACAGAAATGTTCGACGCATTGGAAAGTGGAAAAATGAAGGCGGTATGGATTATCTGTACCAACCCAATCGTGAGCATGCCCAATGTTCACAAGGCGGAAAAGGCATTAAAAAATGCCAATTTTGTAGTAGTTCAGGATATTTCCCATAATTCTGAGACCACTAAGTTTGCCGATCTTCTACTGCCTGCTGCAGGCTGGCTGGAAAAGGAAGGGACCATGACCAATTCCGAAAGGCGCATAAGTTATCTTCCCAAAGTCATCGATGCGCCGGGAGAGGCTTTACCCGACGCTGAAATTGTATGGAAGTTCGCGCAAAAAATGGGCTATCATGGATTCGATTACCAAAACACCAGTGAAGTATATGACGAACATTGCCTTTTAACAAAAGGTACCAAAATAGATATATCCGGTTTGTCCCATGAACGACTAAAGAACGAAGGAAGCTTTCAATGGCCTGTACCCCATGCTACTCATAAAGGCACCCCAAGACTGTTTACAGACTATCAATTCTTTACCAACGATAAGAAATCGCACTTTAATGCGCCCTATACACTCTACAATAAATCGGAATTGACAAATCCTGAGTTTCCCTTAATTCTAAATACAGGTAGGGTAAGGGACCAATGGCATACCAGAACCAAAACAGGAAAGGTAAAGCGACTGCTTACCCATATTCCGGATCCATATTTGGAAATGAATAAAGTGGATGCCTATTTGCGAAAAATAAAGGATGGGGATATTGCGGTGGTAAAAAGTAGAAGAGGAACGGTCCGGGTAAAAGTGAAGGTGAATTTTGATATACGGGAAAAAGTTGTTTTCCTCCCAATGCATTGGGGCAAGGTGCTCAATAATGATTTTGGAAGGGCCAATAACTTGACCAATGACTTGGTTGATCCAGTATCCAAGGAACCCGACTTTAAATATTGTGCGGTAGAGGTGGCAAAATATGTAAAACCCAAACAGCGAATTGTGATTATCGGGGCAGGAGCAGCAGCTTATAGATTTATCCAGACATATAGAGAAAAGAATGAAACCGATGAGCTTCTTGTTTTCTCCAAAGAAAAGGATCCCTTCTACAATAGGGTGTTACTCCCCGAATATGTAAGTGAGGAACTCTCATGGGAAGCCTTGGAAAAACTAAAAAAAGGGGAGCTCGAAAAATTGGATATAACCCTACTTTCAGGTTTGGGGGTAACCCAAATAGATAGGAAAAATAAAACCATCATGGATGATAATGGTTTTGAACATGCCTACGACATATTAGTAATGGCCACAGGGAGCAGGGCCTTCGTACCAAGTGAAGTTCAAATAAACATGCCAGGCCGTTTTACAATGAGAGCGCGTGGGGATGCCGATAAATTGCGCAAATATTTAGAGGAGACAGGCTTACCCTCGGACGAACAACATGTAGTTATTGTTGGTGGTGGACTATTGGGATTGGAGTTGGCAGCAGCCCTTAAGAACAGAAATGTCAATATCAGCATCATTCAACGTGCCCCTAGATTAATGGAAAGACAGTTGGATAGAATTGCGAGTCGACTCTTGGCCGAGGATGTCAATGATCGGGGAATTAAGGTTTATTTTGATAATGAGGTAAGTACCGTATTTGAGGAAAGGGATGACAAAAACTCCCTTTCAATTACCTTAAAAACTGGAAGGAAGGTAAAATGCAATGCCATTGTTTATGCTATTGGTACCCGTCCGAATATTGAATTGGCAAAGTATTCCGAACTAAAGACTGGCAGGGGAGTGGTGGTCAATGAATATTTGCAGACTAGTGATCCCAATATTTTTGCCCTTGGGGAAATTGCTGAATTTAGAAATGCCCTGTTTGGTATAACCTCGGCTGCCGAGCAACAGGCCGATACGGCGGCCAAATATATTTTGGGCGATTTTAGCAGTATCTACAATGGGTCTATCCTCATGAATATTTTAAAATTCGAAAACTTGGACCTCTGCAGTCTGGGTATGGTGAATGCCCCCTTGGATGACAATAGTTATGAGGAAATTATCCTTATGGACGTCAGCAAGAAATACTACAAAAAATGCATTGTAAAGGATGATACCCTAAAAGGTGCTATCCTGATGGGTGATAAAAATGAGTTTGCCGAATTTAAAAGGCTAATAGAAGAGGAAATTGAGCTGTCGGAAAAGCGCAACGAGCTGCTTAGGGGACAGTCAAACTCTGTCCCATTGAAAGGAAAATTGGTTTGCTCGTGCAGCCAGGTGGGGGAGGGCAATCTAATAGAAACTATTAATAGCGGATGTGAAGACTTCTCAAAAATATGCTCAGAAACTGGAGCGGGGCTTGGTTGTGGAAGTTGCAAACCTGAAATACAGGATATTTTGCGAAAACAATTACAAACAGTGGCTTCCTAAAACAGAACGTTATGAATGATGATTTACAGCGAATTTTGATTAAAGGAGGGGTAACCTCCCCCGGAGAATTAAAGGATATCATAGCCATGTTGGAGGCAGGGGGCTTGAAAGAGGTATTTTTTGGGTCACGCCAAGATCTATTGTTCCCTTTGCAAAATGCCAAGGAGGAACAATTGGAGCAAATCTCAAAATTCAACACCGATATCGTTAGCGATAGAAGTTACCAAAATATCGTAACATCGTACGTGTCCGCCGATATTTTTGATATGACCAATTGGCTCAAGGGGTCCACCTATCTCTACATTTTGGAAGGTTTTGATTACCTACCCAAACTAAAAATTAACATCACGGATCCCAAGCAGCGCTTAGTCCCCATTTTTAATGGTAACCTTAACTTTATTGCTTCGGAAAGTGAGGATTATTGGTACCTGAACATAAAACTTCCGCACTGGTCCAAATCGGTTTACTATCCTGTCTTAATTTACAGTTGGGACATCCATGTCGTGGCAAAGGCTATTGAGGAAATATATCAGGACATAGCCGATATAGATGAACTATTTTTTATTCTCAATAAAAGATTGGACTCCAATAACAGAACCATAGAAAAAGAGCTGGTGGTACCCTACATTAAATTTCCCTATTACGAAGGAATGAATAGGATGGGCCTGGATCAATATTGGCTGGGACTTTATTGGCGCAACAATAGATACGATCTTGATTTTCTAAAAAAATTATGTGGTTTTTGTCTTGATAATAGCATTGGAAAAATATGTATAACACCATGGAAGTCCTTCATCATAAAGGGAATAAAAAGCTCCAGTAGGCCAGAACTGGAGCGTTTTCTAGGACAGAAAGGAATCAATATACGCCATTCACAATTGGAAATGAACTGGCACCTACCGGTGGATGATACTGACGCACTGGAATTAAAAAAATTCTTAGTCCTAAGTTTTGACCAGAACGATATAAGCACATATGGCCTAACCTTTGGTATAAGTAATGAAACGGGGAAACGTACCCATTTCTCCTCGGTGATAATTGAAAAAAACACCCCGCCCTCCATAGTTAAGGATTTTTCCATAAGGCCTACCTACAACGTTTTGCATTTTAAATATTTTGATCCCAATACCCAAGTATACAAGGTATACGCCCAAGATGTGGATAAGATAGAGTTGCCAGGTCTATTAATGGAATTGAGTAAACATTATTTTGATCAATTGGGTAGGGCATTGACCAAACCGGAACCTCCTAAGACTACCAATGTTGATATTTTGAAGGAAGTATATCAATGCAGCTCCTGTTTTACCGTTTACGATCAAACCTACGGTGATGAAAAATCACAGATTGCTGCCGGAACCCCATTTACGGACCTTGCAGAAGATTACTGTTGTTCCGTTTGCTCTGCCCCAAAATCGGGGTTTGAAAAATTGAAACTACAAATACTGTAGTCTACACCTGTGTGAATCCAAACGAAAGGCCAATATAGCAAGGTTTAAAATACTATTTTTAATCTACATTTTCATATTCTTTTGAAACTGCGTTTCCCATTATGCAGCGTTGTAATCCAAAATTAAAACGATAGGATTTTCCCATGGATCAATATATTTAATGAAATCAATCATTCCCTGAGTGAAGTTGAATGTAAACCCTTATGCGACCCTAGTAAATTGCCCATAACGGAACTAACATGTGTTGCACCCTTCCAATATCCTGATTTTGGAATTGTACTACCTGAATCAGTAAATATTAAAGCTACTTTTTAAATGGTAGTTTCCGAGTTGAATTTCAATACCAATCGAAGTCTAGACCTACATTACACCACAATAAAATGCGGTTTCACAACAAAACCATAATTCAGGACTTTAAAGGTTATTAATACCCGCAATATATACAACTACTCGCTCGTTATAGGGTCTTTCCTACAAAGTGTATTAATTCACTTCGATTTTAAATAAAGGGGCATAATCATGATAAAATCAACCGAAAAGCTACTACTATTCATCTTATTGTTTAGTCTTAACGCTTGGTATGGCACCGCGCAGGTATCTACCAGTCTACAGAATACCGATTTCGATTCCTGTGGCAATAACCTTCCACAGACGGAACTCAATCTTGGAAACTTGGTACTAACGGAAACCCTGGCCACGGATTTCGGTACGGGGACCTTTACCTTTTACATTGAAGCACCCTCTAATTTTGAAATTAGAGCAACTTCATTTACTGAAACAGGTACCGATATTAGCAGTGCCTCCGTAGCGCAAGATCCTGGTAATGCCTCCAGATTGGAAGTTACCATAACCACTAACGCCCAAGGTTCTTTGGATGTATTTACGATCGAAAATGTTAGAATTCAACTTATTCCAAGCTCCACGACCACGAACGGCACTTTAAAATATGTATTGGCAGGTAACACCAATAAGATAAATGCGCTTACCGATAATCAGACCCTTGCCAACGTTTCTTTCACTGCCCTTACTGGTGGAACAGGGGTTAACCAGCAGGTTTGTACCATCAACGATGTTCAAAACATTAGTATTACCGGTTCCAATATAACCCAGAACAGAACTTTTGAGTGGGAAAAGGATGTGAATGGTACCTGGACGGCCATTGCCAATTCCAACACGGAAATATTGGTTGTTGATAAACCTTCTTTCCCTAATGGAATAAGTAGATATCGTCGTTTAACCACCTTTATGGTCAACGGGGAAACATGTACCCAGATCAGTACTACTGCTACCATTACCGTTAATGAAATATACGCTGGAACTATTACAGACGGAACCGGCCAAAATGTTTGCGCCACCCAAATACCCGCACAATTGAGTACCTCAGGCGATGTAGCCGTAACTCCTGCCGGTACAACAACCTATCAATGGTATAAAAACGATTCCGGCCCTTGGGAACTAATTTCAGGAGCAACGGACAATTTTTATCAACCAACTGCCTTAACCAAAACAACTTCTTTCAAAAGAAGGGTAACCAACGTTTTAAACGGTTTTAGTTGTTATAAGGAAACACCGGCGGTTTCCATAATTGTAAATTCTGCCGTATTGGGAGGTACTGCCACCAATCAAAATATTTGTTCGTTAAGCGACTTACAATTGTTGACCATAAATAATGGGGAAAACAATGGTACCTATCAATGGCAAAAACGCAGTGGGGCCAACTGGGTAGACATAAGTGGTGCTACGCAAAGCAATTACAATGCCAGTACCAATCTCAATCCTGGAACAGAGGAATTTAGAAGGGTTACCACAGTATCAGGTGCAAGTTGCCAAGGTGTTAGTACAGTGGCCACCATAACCTATACCAATTTTGCCGTAGGTAGTATTACCGGTGCTGAAACTGTATGTTATAATGAAGCTCCTGCTGCCATAACATCGGATACCAACGCTTCGGGAACAGGTACTATTTCATATCAATGGGAACGCTTTAACGGAAGTACATGGGCTGCAATTACTGGAGCAAATAACGCAGACTATCAACCAAGTGCCCTAACTCAAACAACTTCTTTTAGAAGACAGGATAACATACTATTAAATGGGTTTAGCTGTTCGGATTATACGAATGAAATAGAGATCACTGTCCTTGATCAAATTAATGGGGGAAATGCCAGCGCTGACCAAACAATCTGTGCTGGGGAAATTCCCAATTCCATATCTGTGAGCGGCGGTACAGCTGCTGGCCCCAATATAACCTATCAATGGCAATCTGCAACTACTGGTAGTTTTACAAATATTAGTGGTGAGACCAATGCTGTTTTTAATTTTTCCGGGTCACCTGCCGTTACAACAAGATATAGAAGGCAAACAATAATTTCCAATAACAGCAAGGTCTGTTCCCAATATTCTACAGTAAGTACTGTTTTTGTAAACAGCCTTAGTGTGGGAAGTATAGGGAATGATCAAAATGTTTGCGCAGGACAGGCTCCCAGCACCATTATAACTGTTGGAAATGCTATTGCCACTGGTAACCTAACCTATGCTTGGGAAGCCTCTGACGATAATGGGGTAAGCTGGAACCCTATAGCTTCCGCTACGGGTTCAACCTATACCCCTGGGATACTTGCAACGTCTACCAAATATAGAAGGCTGGATACTACCACCTTAAACGGAAAGGTATGTACGGCCTACACCAATGAAGTTTCCATAATTGTAGCCGGTGCCATTTCAGGAGGGGAAGGATCTGCGGACCAAGCCGTTTGTGAAGGCGAAGCCCCAGCAACAATTACTGTTTCCAATGGTACACCAGCCGGGGTAGGAATCAATTTTCAATGGTATTCATCTACCGACAACGTAAATTACACATTGATGAGCGGCGAAACAGGGGAAAGCCTGAGTTTCTCCACAGGTTTGCCAACATCGACCTATTTTAGGCGAAATGTTACCAACTCCAACAATGGAAATACTTGTGAGGCATCCAGTCTCCCAACCTTGGTTACCCTAATAAACTTATCTGAAGGATCCATTTCCCAAACCCAAACAGTTTGTGGCGATGGAAATGTAGCTCCAATTACCAGTACGGCCAATGCCACTTCCAACGGAACTATTAGCTATGTATGGCAGAGTTCTCCAGATGGAAATACCTGGTCCGATATTGCCAATACCAATCAAGCTACCTACACTCCTATAAATACTGGGGACTTACAGACCTATTACAGAAGAAAGGCAAATGCTACATTGCAAGGCATCACTTGCGAGGCCATAACCACACCGGTTCTAGTTTATGTGAACAAATTTGACAATGCAGCAGGCCATAATATAACTTTTTCATCCGGGGCAACCGGAACTACGGAAGTATGTAACGGTGGGGATCCACAAGCCTTTAGTGCTAATTTTCCGTTAATTGCCTCTGGAACGGTAAGTTACCAATGGCAGGTTTCCGGTGATAATATTTCATTTTCGGATATCCCCGGAGCCACTTCGGTAACTTACGATCCTCCTGCCGTAACACAGGACAACTACTACAGAAGAATTACCACTTCAACCCTCAATGGACTATCATGTAGTGTAACCAGTAATACTCTGACAATCATAAATGGTGGAAATGCCACAGGGGGTGAGATTGGTACAACCCATGCGAATGGTAGTAATGGAACCAATGAAGAAGTAATTTGTAAGGGGGACGATCCTAGCTTAATTGAGGAATTAACACCTTCCACAGGCCAGACATTGACCTATCAATGGTATGCCAATGGAGCAATGATCCCAGGTGCCACGGGAACAAGTTATGACCCGTCCAATATAACTTCTACAACAACCTATATTAGAACCACCACCAGCACGGATATTTCGGGAGTGGAATGTAATGTTGACAGTAACCCTGTAACGGTCTTGGTACCCCAAGCGGATAATATTGGAAACAATATCACCATCTGTTATAATAGCATGGCCCCAACCTTGGGCAACCCTAGTGCAATTGAAGGGCTTCCTTATTTGGCTTTTCAATGGTATGAATCCAACGATGGCAGTACTTTTAATTCCATACCCGGAGCAACGAACGCTACATATACACCTCCATCTGCTTTGACCGCAGATAAATGGTACCGCAGGGATTACCAAGCTACAGTGGATGCTGTTATCTGCGATCCCTCCTATACTCCAAGTAATGTGATCCGAATTTTTGTCAATGATGTGGACGGAGGTACTATTTCAGGAGATCAAAAAATATGTTACGGGGATGATCCTTCCCTCTTGGGAAATACCGTAGACGGAACTGCCGAAGGAGTATTGAAGTATCAATGGTACTCCTCAACGGATAACACTAATTGGGGTATGATCAATGGAGCTGTAAACAGTACCTATGACCCCATTGCCGGTAGCTATCCCACAACCTATTTTAAGAGGACAGCTTCTTCTACACTGAACAATGTAGTTTGTACGGAAGATAGTAATACGATAGTAGTAGAGGTTGCAGAGGAGTTATTGCCTGGAACCTTAGTGAACGATCAAACTATATGCGAAGGGTTTGTACCAGGAGCATTGACCGTAACCGGTGGTAGTACCTATGTAGATCAAACTTACGATTGGTATGCTTCCACTAATGGTAGCGTATGGACAGATCTTTCCGTGCATTCGGCGTCCTATACCCCTCCGGTCCCGACCACTACCATGTATTATAAGAGAACTATAACCAGAACCAGTTTGGTGGATAAGACCTGTGTTGTGGAAACCAACCCTATAAAAGTTACCCTCAATGATGTTTATGCCGGTAAAATAACGGATAATCAATCCGTTTGTGAAGGGAGTCAGCCTTTGGCCATAGTGGAACAGGAATCGGCAACAGGTGCCGGGGTACTGACCTATCAGTGGTGGTCTTCCCCTGACAATCAAACCTACACTGCCGTGGCTGGTGCCACGCAGCCAAATTATACCCCTCCAAGTACCCTTACTACCTCTACCTATTTTAAAAGAGTGGTTACCAGTACGTTGAACGGTGTGGCCTGTGAGGATGAAACTTCGCCCAAAATTGTCACTGTAATACCCTATGCCATTATAAACAATGATGCCATCATTGCCAATGACATAACCAATGTAAGTTGCAATGGAGGAAATGACGGTAGTATTGTAATCCCCAATGGAAGAATCACTGGAGGGAATACGGCCCAAAAGCAAATAAATACAATTTCACTTTTCGGTACACCTCAATTAAATAATACTTACAGTATAATTATCGATAACAAGGTCTATGATCATCAGGTTACCTTGAACGGCATTAATCAACCAGAGGACAACAACGAAGTTGCTGCCGCGCTGGCCCAAAAAATTAATTCCGCAACAGGATCTGACCTGAGCTCTGTAATAGCAACGACCAATTTCCATGAAATTATTCTGACTGCCAAAGTTGAAGGGATTGGATTTACGGCCTATGCTAGTACTGGAGCCGACCCCAATGTTAGTGCTTCCGTTGTAATTACGCAACCCAATTCCGTAGCCAATACCTACGTATGGTCCAAAATAGGGGATAACAGCTTTACGGCCTCTACCTTGAGTATTAACAATCTTACGGCCGGTGCTTACCAATTAACGGTTTACAATGAATTCTGTGGAACTACTTCCTCTCCGTTTATAGTATCGGAACCCGAGGTATTGACATTGAATATTGGAGATACCTGTAATACTGCTATTACGGCCTATAGTACTGGGGGTATTGCACCTTTCACCTATACGCTTACACGGCCAAATGGCACCACCACGGTGCAGACATCGAACAATCCTAATATTACCTATACCAATTTAATAGGTGGGGCCACTTATAACATAAGTGTACAGGATGCCTCTTGCGGAATACAGGAATCGCAATCGGTTACCTTGCCAATGGGGCTGCAATTTGATCAGACTTCCGTAGTGGTTGAAAACGCCACTTGTTATGGGCAAAATGATGGTAGTATTAGTTTAAACATAGGAGCTACAACTGTAACAGGAGGATATCCTCCATATAACTTCAGTTGGACAGGACCCAATAATGCCAATTTTACCACAGAAAATATCACCAACTTGGCTCCAGGAGTTTATGTACTATCCGTAACGGATCAACTTGGTTGTTCAACAACCTATACTGCAAATGTGGCTTCAAAAGCCCAATTGGAAATAAGTAGTGTTCAGGTTATCAATCAGCAATTACAATGTGCCGGTGATGCCAATGCTGAAATTAGCATACAAATAAGTTCTGATCCTAGCAGCCAATTACAAATAAACTGGTATAAAAACGGAACAAGTTATTCTACCAACAACACCAGCCTTACCAATTTGGGTGGTGGCAGCTACGAAGTGGTAATCATAGATACCAACAGTGATGCAAATACACCCTGTACCGTTAGACAAACATTTATCATTTCAGCCCCCACCGTGTTTAGTGCTACAGAGGTAACCGATGGTAATACCAGTTGTGTGGATGCCAGTACCGGACGGGATTTTACCTTTAGGGTCCAAGGAGGAACATCGCCTTTTCAATACTCCGTTGACGGGGGAACACCTGTAATCTTTAGCAATACCCAAACCACCATAAGTGCGCTTTCCAATGACAGCCATGTTATTGAGGTAACCGATACCAACCAATGTGTTGTTCAGACATTTACCATGGATAGTTATGAGGCAATGGATTATACGGGTGCCAAAACTTACACCATTCCACCCTGTGAAACCGATTATGCCTTTAGCCTGAATACCAATTTAATTACTGGAGGAAAACCATTTTTAGACGGAGGTAACAACCCATACTACTTTTATGATTGGCGGGGTCCCGACAATTTTGTAGCCCAGGATATTACCAGTTTTGTTGCGGTGCCAGGTTCCTATTGGTTAACCATAACCGATAGTAATGACTGTTCTTCAGAAGAAATAGAGTTTATCTTTACTACTACCTATACCCCAATAGTTGTAAACAAAACAATAACTCCTGTAAGCTGTGGTGCCAGCGATGATGGGGCCATTTCCATTACAGTAAGCGGTGGTTTAAGACCGTATAACATTAGATGGGAAAAAGAAACGGCCGGTACGGCAAATAACCCAGATCCAGTTTTTACTCCTTACGGTGAAAACATAACCCAATTGAGTGGATTGGAAGAAGGACGGTTGAGACTTACGGTAACAAGCAATATTAATGGCTGCACCAATGCCGATCCTGCCTATTATTACCAGGAAATCATTACCATCAATAAGGCAGAATCCCTTCAACTGATAGACGGACCTTATTTGGACGAGTCACTTTGCTTGGGGAATCCCGGAAGTATTTCGGTATCGGTTTTCAATAGTCAACCTGGTGACCTTAGTTTTTACTATGATGGGGCTCTAGTGCCATCAGTAAAAACAGCTGCCAATACTTATTCCGTTCAAATCGGTAATCCGTCCGATAACGCTACCCTTAATGTAGTTAATGACCAAGGGTGTGGGTTAACCATGCCAATAAGTTCTGGAGTAACAGATCCTTCGTTTACCTATAGCTCGGACGAATATGAAATTACAGGTCTTTTGATGGCCAAGGAGGATATACGGTTCAGCATTACCAGTGAGGCTGGATATGGCAATGCTTCATGGGACTTTGGCGATGGTAGTCCCATAGTAAATGTGGATCCGGAGGTAGATGGTATTATGACCACTCATAAATATAGTTACCCAGGTATTTTTACCACCACACTAACTCTTTTTAACGCAGAAGGTTGTAGTAAAACTGTGGAACAGGACATACAGGTCGGTAACGGCTATGACGTAATGTTCCCTAATGTATTCTCTGCCAATGCGGATGGAATAAACGACTACTTCCAAGGTGAATTTACAGGAATAGCCTCGTTTACCTTTCAAATTTATGATATGTGGGGTTCCTTGGTCTATAGCGTGGCCCATGACTACGAGTCCATGCCCGTAAACTGGGGTTGGAATGGAAATTATAGTTCAGGAAAACCCTATAAAAATACCTCGTTCAGATATCTCTTTGTAGGTACCACTAAAGACAATAACCAAATAACCAAAACCGGCGAAGCCTCAATTTTAAGATAGAGATGAAAAAACTTAATATAATAATCCTCCTACTAATTTTAGTTTCGTTGGGGGCCAAGGCCCAAGAGAAATTTGTGCACAACCTGAGCAAGTTACCGGCATCCTTAAATCCCAGTTTTCATGCTTTTAAGGACAAAACCAGGATAGGGGTATTGGCCGAATTCGCCAGTCAGAGCCAGGGTACGGAGTCACAACATAAATATGCCTTTGGTTCTACCGCATTTGAAGAATACAATTTCCAATTGGGCGTGGACTTGTTCAATAACAACCTGAACAATTCAGGATATAATTACACTTCCGCCGCTTTGAGCTATATGTACAAATTGGTCTTGAAGAACGATTGGATCGTATACCCCGGAATAACTGCAGCGTACAGCAATTACAGGTACGATTTTAACAACCTTACCTTTCAGGATCAAATAAACATATTTACCGGGCAAATTAGTGCCAATACCATTGATCCCATTACCGCTTCTGAGAATATTGGCTATCTGGATATGGGGGCATCGGTATTGATACATAACGATATAAATACACTTTTTGGGCTTTCCCTTAAGCATTTGAACCAGCCACGAATATCTTCCAAACAAAGCGAAAATAATGTAAATTTAAATATGCTTATTTCCGGGCAGTTTGGATATGAAATGGATATCAATAAATATGGACAGGCCAAATTACCGGAGCATTCGTATTTATACTTATTTAATGCAGTGTCTTTACAAGGCCCAAATACCAGATTGGATTTTTATCAGGATGTTACCCTTGGGAACTTTAGTATTGGTATAAATGAACATCTAAGCTATTTGGAAAATGCCTCCTTTTCCGAAATAGGTTTTGCCACCAGCCTTGCCCTGGAAACTTTTGAATTTGGACTTAACTATAGATTGCCCTTCGGTGGTGATGCCAAACAATATATCCCCAATTCACTGGAATTGTTTTTAGTCTTTGATATCTCTAGATTTAAGGAGCGTAGAAGATCTGACTACAGTAGGTTCTATTAACAATTGCCCCAAAATATTACAAAACCCCCAACCTTTATTGGGGGTTTGTTTTTTTAGAGAAAATAAGTTACCACAAAATTCCCTTAACCTCTTTCTGTACAAAGTCACCATAGCTAATCAACACAACTCCTCACAAAAAAATCCATGATTGTTCAAAAGATTCGTTATGGAATTTGCCTTGACCATATGGGTTTCGACCCGGAGGATATTGTCGCAATCCTCCAGATCAAAATTCCAGTAGCCCTTTTTGGTGACCAACCTGTTCAAATCTGGTTTCAAGATCTGGATTTCCCGATTGTGGTTAATTGAGGTCTTAAATACCAATACTTCTTTCATGTTTAATTCAATTAGCGTTCGTAAAAGGCTGGTGGTTCTATACCCAACGAGCGTAGATATACATAGGCCTGTCCCCGATGGTGAATTTCATTGTCTATAAAATAGAAGATGGAAGACCACACCGTACCTTCGTACTGACCAAAAATTTTAATTTTTTGTTGGAATTGTTCCTCCCTGATCTGGGCCCAAAAAGAATTGATTTCATCGGTAGCAATATCCCAGAGTTCCAGTAATCCCTCCTTTTTATTACCGTGCTCCAGGTGTTCGTTGAAAGGAGCTGTTTTACCCGTGGCGATTTCCTTTATACCGGGCCCTGCAATTGCCAACAGCTCCATGACCATATCGGCAAATGTGCGCATACCCCCAATGGTATGGGTGAAAAATGCCTCTTCGGGAAATACTTCCATGGCCCTCCTCGTCAACGCCCTATGTCCTTGCCAATGATCCAGCAATTCTTGTGATGTAATAAGCTGTTGAGTCTTGTTCAATGTAGTGTGCATAGTTCTATTATTTAATTGATTCATATTTCTAGACCAAAATTAAATAGGGGAGGTGACAGCCCTATGTCAGCAGCAAACAAAAAAATAAAAGTTCCCAAGAATTTTATGGTTTTCCAAGGGATATATCTATTCAAATAATATTTCTAGGGCTATTGACAATGGGTTGTCACCAACACAGCTTTAATTTGTATCTAAACTTTAGAGTGTTGGTTTTTGGATAGTCAATATTTATAAATTATAGATTGCCATGAAAAGATCAAACCCCAAATTCGGATTATTCAATGATTTGAAATCCTATCTTTGGGAAATATGTAATGTAATTATGGGTATGGAAACAATTAATCGTTTTGACCGTATTGTAGCGATCTTAGTACAGCTACAATCCAAACGTATTGTGAAAGCGCAGGAGTTGGCGGACCGATTTGAAGTGAGTTTACGTACAATATATAGGGATATTAGAACCCTTGAAGCCTCTGGTGTGCCCATTATTAGTGAAGCAGGAGTTGGATATTCCATCATGGAAGGCTATAGGCTTCCTCCGGTTATGTTTACCCGTGAAGAAGTTGGGAGCTTTGTGGCCGCCGAAAAACTAATGCAAAAGTTTGTGGACAAATCGCTTGGCAGCTATCATCATTCCGCCATGTTCAAGCTGAAATCGGTATTGAGGGGCAGTGAAAAGGATTGGATATCTGCCTTGGAGTCCCAAATATCAGTAGACCCCTCACAACAGTTGTTCAATGAAGGCCTGCCCAACGCTCTTGAAATTCTTTTTGAAAGTATAGCCGAAAAAAAACAGGTTTTCTTAAAATATCACTCACTGAAAAGCGAACATCCTTCAGACCGGCATATTGAACCGGTAGGTTTGTTTCATGAAAACAATTTTTGGTATGTTCTGGGATATTGTCATTATAGACATGATTATAGACAATTTAGAACAGACAGGATGTTGGATATTGCAAGAACCTCGCTTGCCTTTACCGCGGAACATGGAAGTTTGGATGCGCATTTGAGCAAAAATGTTAATATTACAAAAACCAGGGTAAGAATAAGGGTAGATAAAAACATAGCTCGGTTTATTAATGGCAATAGGAAACATTACGGCTTCATATCTGAAAAGGTGAGGGGCAAAAAAGTAGAAATGACATTTATGACATCGGATGTAGAACATGGGTTTCCAAGATGGTATCTCATGTTTGGGGATTATGCCGAGATTATTGAGCCCGAGGTACTAAAGCATCGCGTTAGGGCCATTTTAGAAAAAACGGTTGCCAATCTTTGAGTGTTTTTTATTACATGGGCACCCCTTTAAGATATTTGGTCCCTTCAATTAATTTTCATTGAAGCGAACCGCAGGTTCTATAAGGTTTAACGGTAAGTGCGGCTGACATAAAAAAACCCTTCACTTTGGAAGGGCTTTTATTTTTTGTAAATAATCTATCTGTACAAGGTAAAATGCCCTACAAATTCCCTCTTGTCTTCCTCTCCATTCAATTTAATAATGTACCAATAGTCCCCGCTTGGTAAATCTACCTGGTCATAAAGACCGTTCCAACCTTGTTCATTATCTTGAATGACGTAAATCTGTCTACCGTAGCGATCAAAGATTTTGATAAAGATGTCTGGAAATTGCTCAATATTCCTCGGGATCCAAAAATCATTTTGTCCGTCACCATCGGGGGTAAAGAAATTTGGTATTTCAATATCAATGAATTCCATAAATATAGATCCTGTTGCTTCACAACCATTGGCATCCACGACCCGTACAGAATAGGTATCGGTTCTACGTATATTAAAGACGTTGTCTTCACCATTGTTCTGACCATCAAAATAGTACGTATAGCCTTCTTTTCCTCCAATTCCCAAGGCACTAATTTCATTCAGGTTACTTTGTTCCAAAACGAGTTCCAAAGGTTCAAACCCTTCTACCTCAAAGCTTAGGGTATTGATACATCCGTTTATGTGGGCCAAGGTAATATAATGACTACCAGGTGTCAAATCATTGAAGTTGGCCTCCAACACTAAATCGTTGGGGTCTGTTGAATCCAAGGCATACATAACATCCGCAGCAACAGAATCGTCCTCTAAAATTAGTTCTATATAATTATTGGGAGTATCCCCAGTACATTCATAAATCACTTCTACTGCGGCATTAAGATTGGCTCCGCCTTCAACCGTAATGGCCTCACTACTAACACATCCATTGGCATCCTTGACAAATAGGAGGTAGGTGCCTCCAGACAAATTCCCATAGACCGTTTTTCCTACCGTAAAATCGGCATCATTGTTAGAATTTAATGCTGTGCTGTAAGGGGCGGTTCCCCCAGAAATATTCACTGAAATAGTTCCGTCCGTAGCACCAACACAAACTTCGGGAGTAGTTGTCAGTTCCATTTCCAGTTGGGTAGGCTCCATAATACTAAATTCTATCAACTCGAAACAACCATTGCTATCCTGTACAATGACCCTATAATCGCCAGGAGCCAGTTCATCAAAGGTATTGCTATCATCAAACTGGTTTAAATTAGGGGAAATAGCATATTGATAAATGCCTGTTCCTCCGTCCACATCCAGAACAATGCTACCATTTTCCTCTCCCGCACACTGAACGTCCATAATAGTTGGGACAACCAGCAGGGAATCAGGTTCTGAAATAAGTATCTCTTCCGATGTTTCCTGACAGTCCTCACTCAGAACGCTTACAAAATATGTTCCTTGAGGAAGATTATCGAACAGTCCGGTTGCCTGGTAGGGTCTTATTTCATTCAACAAGCCCGCATCCGAGAATAAACCATATTGATAATTGCCCAGCCCGCCATCAGCTTTGGCTTCGATCAAGGCTGAACTTTCTCCACTACAGTTTATTACAGCAGCTGAGGTATCCAACGTTAGGGACAGGGCTTCTATTGGATTAATGCTTATCTCATTAGAAACAATTGAGGTACAATTAAAACTGTCCCGCACATAATATTGGTACTTCCCATCAACAACATTTTGGAATACCTGGGTATTGGGGCCATTAAGTTGATTCATGGCATTAAAGACCATACCATCCGTACTCCATGTATAAGGGCCGGTACCTCCGCTTGCCGTTAATTCCAGTTCGGCTCCATTGGAACAGCTTAAAATAGCAGTTGTCAACAACATACCATTAGGTTCTTCAGGTGCTACAATTTCTATGGGGGAAGACTCAAATGTACAGCCCATAGCGTCCAAAACACTAATGCTATAATAGCCTGCTCCTAGGTTAATAAAGCTTAGTGACGTTTGGGAGGCAGTAGTTTGCACTAAGGTTGTACCTGCGGCATCCTTATAGGTGTTTAATCTATACCTATAGGTGGAAATTACATTCCTAGGGGTTAAACTAATAGACAGTGTAGCGTCCTTATCCCCGGAACACACTAAACCAGTTGTTGAAATTGTCCCATTAATAGGATCTGGCAACAATAGTTCAAATTCATTCACAAAAGGTTGTATACAACCCAAGGCGTCTTCTACCGTTACAGTATACTGACCGGCTGCCAATCCTTGGAAAAGTTTGGAATTAACATTGTAAGCACTAGTAGACATTCCAGTTGTATTATTAACAATAGTAATGTTATAGGGCGCCGATCCACCAATGGGCTCAATACTTGCAGACCCTTGGTCATTACTACAACCCACCTCTTCCAAATCAATTGGGTTTAGCCCTAGGGCTTCCTCTGGTGTTGTAATACTAAATACTCTATTCTGACTACAATTGGGAAAATCGTCCTGTACCACCTCAACTCTATAGTTTCCTGCCGGTACATTAATGGGTAGGGTAGGTCCAAAATCGGGTGAAGTACCATTTATAATAGCTGCACCATCATCTGCTGTGTCTACAGTACCCTTGGTCTCATAAATATAATAGCTGAAACCACTGGAATAAACGGCATCGTTCATGGTAAGACGAATTTGACCATTATCACCAAAGCAGATCACATTGGACAACACTTCCACAGACACATCAAAGGTATTTGGTTCCTTTACAATATGGTTAACCGTAATTTCACAACCAGTAACCACATTTTCCACTAAAATAGTATGTGTCCCAGCCTCCAGATTAGGAAACAGATTCGATGCTTGAGGAGTACCCGCTGGCAATAATGTAAACTGGTAATCCCCAGGTTTGGTTGCATAGCTGGATATACTGCCTGTAACATCTATACTAATGTGTTCTCCAGTATTGGCACAACTTATAGGGTCCAGTACATTTGTCGTGGCAGATAATAGTTGATCGTACGGAAGAACGGTAACCGTTGCTTCCCCTTTACAACCTTTGTCGTCAAAAACCCTTACTATAACATCCCCTCCGGCATAATCCGTATAGGTATAACTGCTAGCCGCGCCATTTTGCAACATGGTTCCTGTGGAAGCATCCTCAAACTCGAAACGGACAAAATTGTTGGTCCCGCCGGCAATGCTGGCCATATTGACTACAATGCTAGCATTGTTGGTCGTATTATTGCTTGTACAACCGAACGGATTTACCACTGGCAGGTCAAAAGATATACTGTTGGGTTCACCTACCACAATAGTGCTTATAGTGGTAACACAACCGTTAGGCGATGTTGCGGTGATTTCATACGTATCGGCCGGAAGGTTTTCATACGTATGGGTCAATGGATTATAAATGCCGTTATTTGGCACTAAACTATATATTAATGGGTTGTTCCCGTTATTTACTTCTGAAATGGCTATAGTACCATCTGCCGCATTATTACAACTCACATCTGTTGGGGTTACAGTAAAGTTGGGCTGTACAGGGGCAGGTACCTCCACAGTAAATACCCTGGAACATTCAGGACCGGAAGTATTGTTATCAAATACCGTTATGGTATAGGTGTCCGCTACACTAACCAGTTCCGTTACGGGTGTAGTCAATACCTGTCTCGCAACAACGGTACCCGATGTATTGGTTATCTGATAATCATAGCTACCAGAACCGGACGTTGCCTTGATCAGAATTTGCGCTTCCCCGCCAACACCGCACCCTAGACTTCTTTCCAAGGTGGCCGTAGCTTGCAACACAGGGTAAACATCTACAGAATCGGAAGCAGTACAACCATTGCCATCCTTTATAAATACAGTGTAATTTCCTGGCGTAACATTCGTAAATACGCCAGCATTATCCAAATAAGTAACACCGCCATCAATAGAATATAATATGGTAGCAGAACTACTATTGGCAGATATGGTAAGTGTTGTACTCGTACTACAATTATCCACTGCGGTAGTAAATGTGGGATTTGCCGGTAAGGTCATCGTTATTGAGCCTAAGGGATATGCACAACCATACTGATCACTAATCTCTACAAAGTAATCACCGGAGGGTGAGTTGGCAGGTATTTCTACAGGGTTATCCGTAGTACCTGTAATAATTATATTTGCCGAATCATCTGTCACCGTAAAGTTATAGGTGCCACCACCTCCATTTATGCCATTTATGGCAATTAGTCCCGGGTTGGCACAGGAGATATCCTCTAGTTTGTTTAAAGTTGCCGTTATGGGATCCAATTCTTCCAAAATAAGGTTTTCCGAGGCGGAGATACAAGTATCCGAACCTCCATTCACTTCCGTTACTACAATATAATATTCATCTGCTGGCAAGTCATCAATAGTGATTTTTGAATCATAAGGAATTATGGCTCCAGGTATACCTGAATTAATTCCGTTATCACTAGAACGTACAATAGTGCCACTTAGATTATACAATTCCCACCTCATATCATCCTCGGTTGGAGCTTGGTTATCCGTAAGCGTATAGATTAATTTTCCATTATCCTTTGTTGAGCAGGAAGGCTTGTACGTAACTTCTATACCTATTGGATTGGGTTTTAAGGTTGCCACGTTTTTATCACTTTGCCTAATACATCCACTGGCATCCTTTACGTAGAACACATAAGTTCTACCTGGTATTAATCCAGTAAACACTTCCGGGTCGGCCAAGCCCTTAGCCGCTGTCCAACCGTTTTCCGGTGCCAGGGCATTAAAATTGGCAGGATCATCGGTATATGTATATTGGTATGGGGCCGTACCTAAATTACCTTGAACGGAAACTTCCAGTTCATTACAATTTTTAATTACAGTAGAAACCGTAATATTTAAATCATCCAGTGGGTAACTAATAATATACTTATCCAAATCTACCCTACATAGTGTGTTCCCCGAACCATCTACCGTACGTATTGAAGGTTCAACCGCATTTCCAGAGGTCAGAGTATAAGTAGGTGTATCAAAAGTATCCGACGCTTGCCAAGATGCACCACCATCATGACTAAACTGCATGGTTCCATTTAACGTTAAAGGATAATTAATAAATCTAAATCCCGTTGCCGGATTACAATCCCCGGATAATAATGATTCCAAATCGGCGGTAAGCTCATCAGGATTTGATATGGCAATCGGAGTTGTTGGGACCGTACATCCAGAGGCATCCGTAACATTAATGGTATAATTGCCAGCCGCTAAATTATAGAAAGTTTTAGTGGTGTTTGTAATCTTGGCTGTTGTGCCATTGGAAGCGCCTGCATTGTCCAAATCTATAATTTCATAAGTATAGGGGGCAATGCCGGAGGTAACCGTAATTGCAATGTTACCTGATCCATCATGGCAATTAGGATCTGTTGGGGTTGCCGTATACGTTAAGGGTGTTGGTGGGTTCACCGTAACCGTTTCCATATACGCACAATGGGGATCCACTGCTCCGTTATCCCAAACATATACATCATAGGTTCCGGCATCGACCGTTGCCACGGTCAATACATTGGTTCCGTTAAAATCGGTTGCTGTAACCCCTGTCCCGGTGGGTACAAAGGCATATGCCCAATTACCATCGCCACCAGTTGCATTCACGGTAATACTTCCATCGGCACAAGAACTAACATGTACCACATCTACCTTAGCCGTTAAATTTGGCTGCACCTCAATGGTCTTTAATGCCGATATACATCCAAAAGCATCTGTAACCTCAATATCATAACTTCCATTGGACAACCCGGAAAAGGTATGTGTAGAAGCCGTAGTAGGAGTAGGGGATATCCAAGCACCACTATTCAACCTAAACTTGTAATTCCCGTTCCCTGAGGTAACTGAAACGGCTATAGTTGCATTATTTAAACCATCATAACAAGCTGTTGGGGAAAGATCAAAGTCAATATCTTGGTAGCGATCTATGGTTACGGCAGTAGCCGTTACTACTTCGCAACCTTTTGCATCTTTCACACGAACAAAATAATCGCCTTCGGTAACATTTGAAAAGCTAGAATTGGTTTGATATGCCCTGACAACCACCCCTCCCGCTTCTTCCAGCTGATAGGTATAGCCCGGAGAACCTCCTGTGGCCGAAGCCTTTAGAGTTCCACCCGTATTGATACAGGTATAATCTGCAGTCTTACTTAGAGTAGGAACAATTATAGACGGTTCCTTTAATGTTGCGTTAAAATTTGCCGTACAACTTGCATCGCCAACCTTTCTAACCAAAATGTTATAGGTACCGTCCGATAGGGTTGCAGGAGTTGTAATAGGAGAGGTCAAAGAAGTTGTCCAATTTCCGCCGTTATCAACAGAATATTCAAAACCTGTTGCGTTATCGTAATTTAATACTTCAAAACGGATAGCACCATCATTTCCGGCATTACACTGCGGATCTGTAATTCCCAATAAGTTGGCTTTAAATTCCTTGTTGTCCTCAACAACTACTATGATTTCTTTAGTTTTTTCACATAATTCCGGATTTTGGAAGGCTTGTATATCATCAATTACAAGATCATTGCCATAATCACTATTTAGGTTGCTGCGCAGTACAATGTCTACCGTTGTATTCGCTCCCGGGTTAAAGGTTACCGAACGGTTGTGCCAATCATCTGCACTGGTATTTTTTGGGATTTCCGCGGTAGGGATACTATGAATTACAGTCCCGGAGCCATCTACCAATTCCATTAATATTTCAGGGTTATTTCCACTACTACTAGGTTGTAATAAATTGAATGCCCATAAGGACAAGGTTATATCACGATTTGGCAATACCTCAATGCCACGTCTTGCCCAAAGTATGCCTTTATCTCCAGCAGCGGTACTAACATCTATGGCTAAAAATCTACCATTTACAAGTCCACTATGATCATTCGGATTTCTAGAAATGACTGGATTGGTTATAAAATTGGTAACCGAATATTCCCCATTCACAAGAATCCCGGCGGGACCTAGGTTACAGTCTGTAGTACTACCATCTTGCGGTTCATAACAATAACCTGGTCCAATTTCACCAATCTGTGTAGTGGGTCCAGCCCCGAAATTTTCTTCGAAGAGCGTACTTTGGCCTGGCAACAATGTACCTGCGTAGCCTACGCTAATGGTATGCGTACCGTCGGATACACCGGTAAATACATTATTGTCCCCAGGAGTGTTATCCACACCATTTAATTTATAGGAATATGTAAGATCGGTTGTATTGGATGTATTTATGGTGACTGTCCCGGATCCATCACAAGAATAATCCACTGCGCTTGTAAAACTTGGATCCGTTGTAGCCACGGGTACGGATATATCCATATTGAAGGAACATCCCAACGCATCCTTTACAACCAATTGATAATCTCCTGGGGCAAGATTTTTATTGTCTGTACCGCTAAAAGTTGAACCTCCATCAAAACTATAGGTATACGGTAATTTACCGCCATTTGGATTCAATATTTTAACCAAGGCCCCTGCAGGGTTACAGGAAGCATCTTCCACTATAGTGGCAGATGCCGTTAACCTGAAAGGTTGGTCTATTTCATAATTTAAGGTTTCTATACAACCAATTCCACCATTGTTACTGGAATCCATAACCGTTATTGTATATAAACCGGCGGATAGGTTATAAAATGAATTGTTTGTCTGGTAAGTGTTACCATTGTCCAAACTATAGCGGTAGGGAGCAGTACCTCCTGTAACCGTTACGCTCAGCGTAGACGTTGAGGAATCGGCACAAACAATTTCAGAATGCGAAGCCGACAATGATGGGGTACCCAAATCTTCAATTTTGACTATGTTGGAAATGGCAAAACATCCGTTATCGTCAAAGACTATAAACTCGTAGTCACCTGCTTCACTACTGGTACGGAATAAAAAACTGGTAGTAGTTTGAAGGGCCGAAGAAGGCACATCGGACGAGTCTGCATAATAATCAACCCCATCTTTACTCCAAATGGCCATTTTGTAATCAGGACTGGGACTACCTCCACTGGGGGTTAATGTAGCCATACCTGCAGTACAACTTATATTTTGAGAAGTAACACCGGTCAATTTTAATTCAGGGGTTTCTCCAACGGTAATTTTTTGTTGATCATAACATCCATCCTGAGTTCGGGTCACTACAATATAATTCTCGGGATTTATATTGTTGAAGGTATGGGTATTATCGTCAATACTGGGTATGGAACTCACCAAAGAGCCCAGCCCACCATTACTGCCATCGTCCAAACGCAGTTCATAAGAATAATTGGGCAAGGCATTTAAGACTTGAACGCCAATGCTACCCAAATCATTACAGTCTGCCGGTGCGGCACTAAGCGTTACAGTAAAGTCGCGTTCCTGTATACCTATATCTTCGGTTTCAAAAATACAACTACCTTCTATTGGGGTATTATCACTGGGGTCCAACGGTGTTATTTGCACCTTATAGGTACCACTGTCGGCAATGTTGAAGTTGGGACCATTTTGATCCGAAAAAGGAATTATAATATTATCCGTAGCGCTATCCACCAATTGAAATCCATAACCGGAAGCTACATTGGTAATTCTAATGTTACCAGGGGTAGTACATAGTATATCGGAAGTCTTATAGGTAAGATCTATATTATTTTTAAAAACATTGAAATAAAAGCGACTAAAACAACCGTATTGGTAATTGATGACCACTCTGTATTCTCCACTTTCCGTAAGGGTAAAGTTATTTTGCTCTACTATTGTGTTCCATGTACATGTGCCATTTTTATTGGCGCAATCGTCGCCGGTTTCATCACAACTGGTTTCGTCCAATTTTTGCCAAACAATACTTTCGGCATCAGTTATGCCCAATTGGATAGTAGCCTCGTCATTTGCCCCACATAAAAAGATCTTGGGCAGTACACTACCATCTATGGAGCAGGTAACGATTTCCCCCTGCATATCATTATCGGGGTTATTGTCGGTATTCACCTGATTAAAGTAATTTACTATTGGATTGGTCTGTGTGGAGCCAAATCGTTCTACAATGATCCGCTCCTCCCTATCAGGACAGCTACCTCCTGAGGATTTCCCTACTATGTATTCTCCAACAACCGTCACCAAAAGGGTACTCGGGTCATTGTCCGGATCATTATCGTTCAATACAGTATCACCTGCATCCACCTGTCCATTACCGTTGTTGTCCAACACCCAGTTATAGGAACTAAACCCTTGTCCTGCACGCAAAAGTACGTTTTCCCCACAAAGTTGTACGGTTCTGGCTTCGTTACAATTGGTCAAGGAATTAAAAATGGAATTGCTTGCCACTTCCAACGTACTTGGACATCCAGAAATTGAAGCGGAACCGTTCTCGTCCGTAAAGACCTTTGTATTTGTTGCCCCTTGATAGGTGGAATATGCCTTGTTTTCCAATAATGATGAACAGGCGTCCAGAAACTCGGAACAGTTGGCATCCGTAGTAAAACCAATTCTAATACTATATTCGGGGTCACCAACTTCAACCAAATTATTAGGTATGGTAAAGGTTAGGACATTATCAATTATATCGTGCGAATAGGTTACCCCCGGGGCATCCGTTATATCTACATTGTCGAAGGTTACATTTTTCGGAAGAACATCCCTAATTGTATAATTTACCGCGTTATCATCACCTGTATTTTGAAACCTGAGCACATATTCAAGAGATTGCCCTAGGCCTATTTCTTCTCCATTGATGTCCGTTCCATTCAAATTTTCGGTGGTATTGCCCAAATAAATTTCGGGAGCCATTGTCTTTGTATATGAGGCAGCGTCCACTGTACCGTCTATTGGGTCTACAACTGGTGTTCCTGCTCCATATTCGCCGCCATCTCCACCATCGGCATTGTCATCCCTATAATATTCGTTGGCATCACTACAACCATCACCATCACTATCCAAATCTAAATTATCAGGAAATCCATCATTGTCGTTATCACTACATGACTGTACAGAGACGACGTTTATTTGTATATCATCTATAAAATTCCCAACGGATAAACTACCGGTGGCCGTGGAAACAGCCTCAAATACAAACACGGTATTGGTCTGATCGTCAGGTACTGTATACGTTCCGGAGTAATAACCCCATGCAGAAGTACCATCGCTCATGGTCTGTTGTACAGTAGCCGTGGCAAGGTCTGCACCGATCCTCACCTGCATTACATCGACCCCTGCACGCCCCCTATGCCTCAATGACCAATTCATTACGGTACCTGGGGTTAAACATAAATTTTGGTACAATGCAGAGTTTTGTGTAGCATTGAGTTCGGCAAATTGGTTGCCATCAAATGCTGGAACACTAAGAAACCCACTGGACCAAATTTCTATCCGTCCATCGGTTGAGGTAGTAGACCATCCTTCAACACTATTTTCATTTAGTTGTCTATAAGAAGTATTTGGAATTGAGGGGTTTTCAAAACTTTCATTCAGGATAGGCTCAAAACATATGGTAGTAGCACATTCAACTTCATCGTAAATACCATCGTTATCATCATCCAAATCTGTAATATCCCTAACACCATCCTTGTCAAAATCGTTATGCACGGTGATACGTGCCGAGGGGATATCTTCTGTTATATTATTATCAATTTGATCCTGGCTGTTCGTAGCTGTATTGACCAGGTTTATCAAGGGTTCTATCCCTACAATTTCATCGGCTCTAACCTGTAGCTCCAGCACGGCAGTGGCTCCCCCGTTTAAAGTTCCAATGTTCCATGTATTTCCAGACCAAGTACCCGTTGTGGTATAACTGGATACAAAAGTGAGTCCTGTAGGTATATTATCCGTGATTTGAAGATTCGTCAAAGGATCGGAACTGTTATTTCTAACCTCAATCGAGAAGGTTGCAGTTTCTCCTTCCAAAATTTCAGCCTTATCCACTGTTTTGTATAATGCCACATCTTCCTCACAATAGAAAGCCGTAATAGATTGGGAATCATAGGTACAGGGACCTTTGGTTCCCCTACAGTAATAATCTCCCGCTTTGGACGGACTAAAGGTGGATTCATTGGCACCATCCACCAGGACGCCATCCTCGAACCACTGATAAGCATCAAAATTCCCAGTAGCTTCAAGAATATTAGCATTGGGCAGACACCCTTCGCCACCTACAATTTCCAAAGTAACAACAGGAACCGTATCAAAACCTGAAAAATAGCCTGCAACACCTCTAGCTCCATTATAGCCAAAAAATCCAATCGCCATGGGTCCGGTAGACTGGACACTAACATTGCCGCTTAAATTGGGGATAAAAAAAGTCTTCCAATCCGATGATCCCGCCACGGGAACAGAAGGAGGTAAAGTAACGATACCATTGTCATCACTGACCACAATATTTGAATCTGGGGTATTGACTGCAGCAACAATGGTTACCCCACCAGTAACCAGTGATCCGGCCATATTCCGGATATCCGGAATATTATCCATAACATCCGGTAATAGACAATTAACAGGGGCCACAAAGTTAAGACCTTGGGTATAAACCGCACTGGCCCCTGCCATACATTGATAGGCGTAGGCATCTTTGGAAGTTTGCACCAACATATTGGCGCCAACGGTGTTTGAGGAATAATAACTGCTGGGCACCTCAAAATATTCCCCATTATTGATGGTGGCAATAGGGGTAGAAGAACCATTTACAAAAATTTGCGTATTGTCGGCTATTCCTATAAGTAGTGGAAATTCAGTTGAACCATCCACATTTCCGTTGCCACGAACAAATATATACTCTTTACCCAATCGGTTTTCCGGTACTGGTTGATCAATACCGGCATCACGGTTGGACGAATTCTCTTCCCTACCAAAATTCATTGAGCCATTACTGATTACAATGTCCTTATCGGAAACAATCGAAGCTCCGATCCATCCATCACGGTGGGCCGCTGTTGGTGCGGTTCCTATATATGTTTCAAAAACAAAAGATTCATTTTTATCCAAGGTAATTTGATAAGTATCTGCGGTAATCCCCGCCCTGTTATTACCAACCCTGAACTCGCAACCAGGATCGTACCCAAAAAGATTAACAGTAGTATTGTCCTCGGTAGCCATAATTCCCAAGGTATTTGATTTGGACACTTCAGCCCCTAGATTGGGAACACCTCCCCACTTAAACCGTTTTCCCATGGCAACCCTACCTTTGGACGTCAGGGATGTTGCCTGTGCCGAGGAGTAACCTCGGTAATTTACATAAAATTTATTTCCACTGGGGGACTCAAACCTGAGTCCACTATTTGATAAAACTACTCCGGTTTTAGCGTTGTCCACCAAGGTAATGTTATTGTCCCCATCGGCTAAAGTGTATACCGCCGGATTTACATTGGAAATGGAAAATGTGGCAATAGGGGTTGTATTGGTACCCCTATACGCATTTACAGTGAATGTGGTTGGTTCTGGTGTAGAAAGGTACACTGCCTGTTCTTTTACAGCCTGATTATTTTTGCCCTGTTTCAAGGGTGGCAGATAGTGAAGATCACTTAACTGACCTTTTACGGATAAAATAAAACCAAAGAAAAAAGTGAATAAAAGTAATTTTCGTATCATTCGGGGTGCAGTTATTTTGGTTCTGTCAATATATACTTGAAATCAAAACAACAACAACCCTAGCTACAAGCCAATAAAATGTTGTGAAACACTTTGAATATGTTGGAAATTATGATAATCATATATATTTGGGTTTACAAGAAAATTGATTTTCATAGGTTCCTCTTTTTTATTTATTCAATTGATAATGAAAAAACGAATAGAATGGAGTGGTGGCAATAAGAGCCGGCCGTATCCAAGCCTAGAACAAGGTTGGCATAAAAATATGTTGTTGTAGATAAAACCGGTAGCAGCTTTAAGCCAAATTTCCCTGGTTGTTGAGACCCCTCCTCTAGATTGGATACTTAGGGAAAATGTTTTTGGTATCGTATAAAGCTAATATAGGAACCCAGATATTTGGGCTGTTAAAATGTGGTTGTCCTAATGAAATGTTGACCGTATTTATAAGAAAACTCAAAAGGGGTAATAAAACACCCTAGAAATAAGCCTATAAAACCGGTGGATTTATGGCCTCCCCATAAGGAAACTAAGTGTAGGGGGTAAAAAAGCCAATGTGAAGAAGGGCGTAATTTTAGAAGATATAAGCCTCTAAAAGGAAACGTGGAATAAAACAACCCGTATTTATGGCATTGGTTGGATTTCCAATTTCACAATTGAAAAAAGTGAACAAATCGCACACTTTTATGTGCCTGCGCACGCTTTTGATAAAATAAATTACCATTAGATGTTGGGTAAAACCTTTACTGGATGACTACAAAAAAATAAAATATTTTATTTCCAATCACCGCATAATGTTTTCATAGATGCAATAAGCTTGAATAAAACCTCCGATAACAGACATGGTGATGTTAGGCCGACAATAAACCCTATACGTTATAAAGGGCCTCCATCAATTCATTTTTTTTGTTTCTGCTCAATGGCACCTGTCTTCCTTCCACTTCAATATTTTTACTATTGAACTTTTCAACTTTTTCCAAATTCACAATATAGGATTTATGAATCCTAAGAAATTTTTCCTTCGGTAACTTTTGTTCAAAAGATTTCATTGTAGAAAGAATCACCACATTACCCTCGTTCGTCACCAACTTAATGTAATCGCCAAGAGCTTCTATCCATTTTATGTCGTTCAATACAACCTTGCGCTTTTTTAGGTTGCTTTTCACGAAGATATACTCTTCTTCCTCGTTTACATTTTGCATTTGTTCAAATCGGGTCAAAGCCCTCTTTATGGAGGCTTCAAAACGATGTTGGGTAATGGGCTTGTACAAATAATCGGTTACATCGTAATCAAATGCCTTTAGGGCATAATCAGGTTTACCGGTAATCAAAATTACTTGTGGTGGATTTTCCAAGGATTCCAATAGATCGAAACCATTGATAATGGGCATTTCCACATCGAGAAAAATAAGATCGATCTCGTTGTTCTTGATACCATTTTTTGCCTCAATGGCATTGCTGTACTCAGCTACCAAAGCAAGGTTTGGATGTTTGTTGACCAATTTGGCTACGGCCATGCGCTGCATAGCCGAATCGTCTACTATTATACTTCTTAATTTCATAATGTGTGTCTCGTGGGATTAAATCATGTTGAAATTACTTAAATGGTCTCCCAATCCCTCAAAAATGATGTGAACTACACCATATGTGTTGTGTAAATGAAGATATGCGTGGTGTAAGGATTTTATGAAGCAGATTTTTCAAAAATTGGTTTTTACATACAGCTGAAATGATAGGGATCTTATGGTAATTCCCTTTTTAATGAGGGATAATGTCCCCCCTCTTTCCCCCATACAGACAAGTAGCTAACTATGACTAGAAGCGCCAACTTATAACATTTCATAAAAAAGAAGTGGTCTTGGGCCTTTATTGAGGTCACTTTTTTATATTTACGGACGGTCATTGATCGGAAAGTTTACTATAAAGAAAACGTAGCCAGCCTTATATAAGCCTTTGGCGTCAACCATGGTCAAAACACTGTTAACCTAAATAGAAAAAGGATATATTAATATGAAAAATGTCACTTTATTAATTGTTGGATTATTGCATTTTACATTAATAGTAAATGCACAGAATAGAGAAATTGCGGTGGACACAACGGTTGTAACCACCCACACAGCCACTATTAATGGCGAAAAAATAGCTTATACAGCAACAACAGGTATGCAGCCAGTTTGGGATGAATCAGGAAAACCTATCGCTACGCTTTTTTATACCTATTATAAAAAAACCACCAATGAAAATACAGCTAATAGACCCCTATTAATTTCGTTCAATGGAGGTCCTGGTTCAGCCTCGGTTTGGATGCATATTGCCTATACTGGACCTAAAGTATTGAATATCGATGACGAAGGATACCCCGTTCAGCCCTACGGGGTCCGTGAAAACCCCCATTCCATTTTGGATGTGGCGGACATAGTCTATGTTAACCCTGTAAACACTGGGTATTCCAGAACAATACCAGCCAGCGGGGAAGGAGTGAAAAGAGATAAGTTTTTTGGTATAAATGCAGACATTAACTATTTGGCTGAATGGTTAAACACCTTCATCACCCGAAATGGGCGATGGACTTCACCAAAATATCTAATAGGAGAAAGTTACGGTGGTACAAGAGTAGCTGGCCTGGCTTTGGAATTACAGGAAAAGCAATGGATGTATCTCAACGGGGTAATTATGGTTTCTCCTGCGGATTATAAGGTATTTAAATCTGACAGCCCAATTTCGTCGTCCTTCAATCTGCCCTATTTTACTGCGGCTGCATGGTATCATAAAGCACTCCCTGAAACCCTACAACAAAAGGATCTTTTGGATATATTGCCCGAAGCCGAAGAATTTACTTTAAACACCTTAATGCCCGCATTGGCCAGGGGGGGATCCCTTTCCATAGCAGAAAAACAAAAAATAGCGGCAAAAATGGCCTACTACTCAAGTTTATCGGAAAAATCCATAATGCAGCATAATCTTGATGTCCCAACAAATTTTTTCTGGAAAGAATTGTTACGGGATAAAACCGGCAATACCGTCGGTAGACTGGACTCACGCTATTTAGGGCTGGATAGGGTAGAGGCGGGGACACAGCCCGATTACAATGCGGAACTTACCTCATGGTTGCACTCCTTTACACCTGCCATCAATTTTTACATTCGGGAGCACTTAAAATTTAAAACGGATATTAAATACAATATGTTTGGAGCGGTACACCCCTGGAATGATAAAAACAATAATACCAGAGAAAACCTAAGAAAAGCCATGGCCGTAAACCCATATCTTAATGTGATGTTCCAGACAGGTTATTATGACGGTGCTACCACCTATTTCACTTCTAAATATACCATGTGGCAACTGGATCCAAGTGGTAAAATGAAAGATCGTTTGAGTTTTAAAGGATATAGAAGTGGCCATATGATGTATTTGCGTAAGGCCGATCTAAAAACTGCCAATGATGACATAAGGGAGTTTATCAAAGCAAGTCTACCAAATGGGAAATCGGCTAAATACTAATTTCTTTTTTTAAATATATTATAGGAGGCAGGAATTGGTCCTAACAACATGAACGCTTGGTCTGTTCAAGAACAATTTCATCCCACCAATGTAACCCTGGGCAAGCATGGAAACCTTAACAGGCCGTGCTTGCCATGGGTTTCCCTATGTGGGGAAGAGAAACTGTTACTTAGGTTTAGGGACCTCACTATCCATTACTTACAAATTTAGAAAGCCCTAACACCCAATGAATCAAATACCTTTAATATATTTTTAAAGTACCTTCCAAGGACTTGGATTTGATATCGCCATAATCATATGCCCTCATTAAATTGGGACGGAATGGGTATTTTTTATTTCCCCCATAACAAATGTACTGTGGGCACTGCCAATATTTTTTATTCCCCCTAGTTGGTTCAACACAAAATCCTGATAATGTTTCATATCCTTGACCATTACCTTGAGTAAGAAATCATAATCCCCTGATACATTATAGCATTCCGTAACCTCTTTGATAGCGATTATATCCTTAACAAACTTGTTGCCGATTTCCCGCGTGTGCTGCTTCAGGGTAATATTACAAAATACGGTAAGACCTTTGTCCAATTGCTCGGCATCAAGAACCGCTACATACTTTTTTATATAACCATTTTTCTCCAAACGTTTGATCCTTTCAAAAACTGGGGTAGTGGACAAATTTACCTTGTTGGCCAAATCCTTAGTGGTAAGGTTGGAATTGTTCTGTAATAATTTCAGAATCTGAATATCTATCTTATCCAAATCGGTCATAGAATATTTTTCTTTTAATTAATACACCCACTGTTATTACAGAATAATTTTCTACTATAATAATATATATTAGTGTAAAATTTCAATTATAGATACAAATATAGAATATTAAAACAAAATTATAAACTTTGCAGAGAATTGTGAAAATTAAAAAACATGAAGACAAACCTTTTGGGTTTCCCCAGAATTGGAGCCAACAGAGAATTAAAAAAGTCCTTGGAAAAATACTGGCATGGCAAAATCCATGTAGAAGAACTTAAACTGACCGCTAGGAAAATACGTCAGGAAAACTGGGAAATACAGCAATTGTCCGGCATAGATTTTATTCCTTCCAATGATTTCTCCTTTTACGACCAAGTATTGGATGCCTCCATTACCTATGGTTGCATTCCCGAGAGATATTCAGAAATTAAAAAGGACACATCGGAAATAGATCTTTATTTTGCGATGGCCAAAGGTCTTCAAAAGGATGGTTACGACGTAACGGCCATGGAAATGACCAAGTGGTTCGACACCAATTATCATTACATAGTTCCGGAATTCACTAAGAATCAATCCTTCCAACTAAATTCCATAAAGGCGGTAGACGAATACAAGGAGGCCATGTCCCTCGGAATAAGGACCAAACCCGTACTTATATCACCCTTTACCTTTCTATATCTCGGGAAAGAAAAAGAAGAAGGATTCCACAGGCTGGACCTATTGGAATCTTTATTGCCCGTATTTTATGAATTGTTGGGGCAATTATCTTCGGCAGGAGCTGAGTACATTCAAATGGATGAACCTTGTTTGGCTTTAAACCTTACAGACAATGATCGAAAGAAGGTGAAGGAACTTTATAATAGCATAGCATTAAAATTTCCTCAATTAAAAATAATTCTTACCAATTACTTTGACTGTCTTGGAGACAATTTGGAAACTGCATTGCAACTTCCTGTACATGCACTTCACTTGGATTTAGTTAGATGTCCGCTGCAGTTGGATGATATCTTGGAGTCAGCATTGTACACCGGGCAACAGATACTCTCCTTAGGGGTCGTGGACGGCAGGAATATTTGGCGAAACAACTTTGATGCTTCCCTCAACCTGATTGAAAAGGCCCAACAAGGTGTTGGAAAGGACAAGATTTGGGTTGCCAGTTCCTGCTCCTTTTTGCATACTCCCTACGATCTGGACTTAGAGGATCAGGAGGAGAGCCTTCCTTCATCAATTAAACAGTGGATGGCATTCTCCAAACAAAAGCTTAAGGAACTAGTGGTCTTAAGGCAATTGGCATCAGAGGTTCCCACAGAAGAAGCTGCCATTGAACTAGTTAATAATAGGCGACTTTTTATAGAAAAAAGGACCTCGGAATTAATTCATCATACAAATACCAAACAAAGGGTCCGTTCATTGACCGATGGGGCCAGCCAACGTAAAAACAACTTTAATACTCGCAAAAAGAAGCAAAAACAAGAATTGAACCTTCCATTATTTCCAACAACCACTATTGGGTCATTTCCCCAGACACAAGAGATAAGAGGTTGGAGAAGCAAACTCAAAAGAAAAGAGATTACCCAACAGGAGTATGATGAATTTATCAAACTAGAAACTCAAAACACGATCCGATTTCAGGAAAATATTGGATTGGACGTCCTGGTTCATGGCGAATTTGAGAGGAATGATATGGTGGAGTATTTCGGGGAGAGGCTTAATGGATTTGCTTTTTCCTGTAACGGATGGGTACAAAGTTACGGAAGTCGCTGTGTAAAGCCCCCTATAATTTACGGGGATGTCCATAGGGATACGCCGATGACTGTAAAATGGACATCTTATGCACAATCCTTAACCAAGAGACCGGTAAAGGGTATGCTCACGGGGCCAGTTACCATTTTACAATGGTCCTTCGTAAGGGACGACCAACCTAGGTCAATGACCTGTAAACAAATTGCTTTGGCCATCAGTGATGAAGTCATGGATCTGGAAAAAGCTGGAATTAAAATTATTCAAATTGATGAACCGGCCATAAGGGAAGGGCTTCCCCTAAGGCAAGAATATTGGAACACCTACTTAAATTGGGCCGTGCAATGTTTTCGCGTAGCTTCAAGTGGAGTAGAGGACAGGACACAGATCCATACCCATATGTGCTATTCAGAATTTAACGATATTATCCGAAACATTTCGGATATGGATGCCGATGTCATTACCATAGAAACCTCAAGATCGGAAATGGAATTATTGGACGCCTTTGTCCAATTCAAATATCCCAACGAAATTGGACCCGGGGTATACGATATCCATTCTTCCAGAGTACCCAACAAAATGGAAATGGAAGAATTACTGCTCAAAGCAACCCAACTTTTTCCGATAGAAAATTTATGGGTAAATCCGGACTGCGGTTTAAAGACAAGGGAATGGCCCGAGACCGAATTGGCCTTGGCCAATATGGTGGCAGTGGCAAAAAAAATACGGGCAGCATACCATACCTAAATAAAACATCCACTATTTTGAACGCCTTTTGACCGGGATTAAAATACCGCGATAGTAAAAAATGAGTTTTTTTTGCCGATCTCTGGAAGCCTTGTTAAAAAAATTATTTAAATTGTTGGATAATTAAGTAAAGTTCAATTTAACAAACATTTACAATGGGTAAATTTGAAATTAAAAAAGATAAGTCGGACCAATTTAGATTTAACTTAAAAGCCTCCAATGGTCAGGTAATTTTAAGCAGTGAGGCCTACAAGACCAAAGCCTCATGCGAAAATGGGATAGCGTCCGTTAAGGCAAATTCCACGGACGACAATAAATATGAAAGAAAGACTGCCAAGAATGGCAATCCCTACTTTAACTTAAAGGCAACAAATGGTCAGGTTATCGGCTCCAGTGAAATGTATTCCAGTACTTCGGCTATGGAGAATGGAATTGCATCTGTAAAGAACAATGCAACTGAGGCCTCCATTGAAGATCTAAGTTAAGTGTAAAATTTCGTATTGTATATCCTATAATAACGGAACCTTGAACGGCGGGCAGCCTAATTTTGGCTGTCCGTTGTCATTTAGGTACAGGGAACCATCCCTATAAAAAGTGAACCTTTTACCCTTACTGACGTGAAATTACCGATTGGGATTTCGATACGATTTCCCTAATAATGGTATCCAGTTCAATGGCCGAGGAATAAATATGACCCAGCATATGTGTCTTCTCCTTTTCTTCCAACAGGTTTTCATTGAACAAATCAATAATCCCCATCATTCTAGATAAAGGGGCCCTCACCACGTGTGATTGTGTCCAGGCAATTTCCCTTAATTTTTCATTTTGCCTTTCAATGGCGCCTTGAATCTGTCTTTTTTCCGTAATATCCCTTATATATAACGATATTGTATTTTCAGAAGGATAGGCACTAACTTCAAGCCATTTATCCAGGCCAGAAATGTAATCCTCGAAATATACCGTGTTTCCCGCCCTAATGGTTCTGTAATATTTAATATATTCCCGAGGATTGATATTCTTTAAATTGCAGTCCCAAAAATTTTTCCCTATAATACTTCCTTTATCAACTCCCAATACCTCTTTTGCTTTTTCGTTCCAGTAGGTAACCGTCCATTCGTGGTCCAATGAAATAAATGCATCCCCAATACTTTCCAGGATGTCATTTTTATCGCTGTTGGCCTGTTCCATTTTTAATTCGGTAGTTTTCAAGTCATTTATATCTTGAATACTTCCTATTATCCTAGAACATTTGTCAAAGGCAAATTCTGGTTTCCCGATCATTCTTACCCAGCGCTCGTTTCCTTTGGCCGTTATAATTGGAAATTCAAAATCCCATGGTTTACCGTGATATATTGCGTTATTGATATCCTGTAAAATTCTCTCCCTTGTTTCCCCATCTCTACAAAATCCGAGTATACTATCTATGGTAGGGGTATAATTTCGATCCACTTCGTGAATTTTCTTAATCATATCGGACCAGTAAATAGTTGAATTGTTAAAATTCAATTCCCATGGGCCTATATGGGCCAAATCGGTTACCTCTTTCAAAATATTCTTAAGCTCCCTGAACTCCGTAATATCTTTTGCCACGGCAAACACGGCCCCTTCCTCTTCACTGGACCTAGCTGTCCAACTTAAATATTTTGTTTCCCCATTTTTACTGATGTAGCGATTCTCAAAATGTTTATAGGATTTTCCTTCATATAAAAACAATTGTTTGTCCCTGGTTTTATTCCGATCCTCAGGGTGTACAAATTCCATTATTTTTTTGGATAGCAACTCCTCTTCAGAATAGCCCAAAAGCTTGGAGGCCGCCGGATTGATTTTTTTAAAGTATCCATCCTTTCCGGCTTTACATAGAATATCCGGGGCAAAATTAAAAACATGTTCCAATTCTGTTTCAATGTGCTTACGTTTAATCTCAGCTGCCAAATGTCTGGCAACTTCCTTAAACGGTTCACTGCAATACAAATGGGAATCCAATTCATGTCCTGTACCCAAGAGAAGTACCCCTATAAAATTTTCATTGTGAATCAAAGGGATTCCGAAAACACATTCCGTTCCGGGAATAGACATGGCTTTTTGCCTGTCCGAACCCTTCAGTTTCTTTAAATCCCATACTTCAATACGTTGATTCTCCCCAATAATATCGGCCAATTCTTCTAAGGATTCCAATGCCCCTTCATGTCCAAAAGGGTCTTGGAATTGTTTATCGGCCCTAACAATATTGTATTCGCCGGAAGGTTTTAATTGATTATTCTCGGAGTTGGGCAACCATATTTCTGCAAGCGTGAAGGCTCCAAAATCAACCAAATAATCCAGAACACTTTTTATACTCTGCATTAAATACTTTTCATGACCGAAGATGAGGCTTATATCGATCATCAAGTTATTTAATATTTCCTGATTTTTTTCAACCGTAACATCCCGTTCAATGGATATCCAATGTGTAAACCGCCCTTTTTCGTCCGCAACCGGACTTATTGAAAAGTTGACCCAAAATTCCTCTCCACTTTTTTTATAGTTGATGATAGTTACTTCACAAGACTCCCATCGCTGTATGGCTGTGCTTAACTTTTTTAATTCCTTTTTATCGGTTTTTGGGCCCCTTAGAATTTCCGGGGAAATACCGATCATCTCTTCGGCCGAATATCCGGTCATTTTTGTAAACGCTTCATTCACATACAATATCCTAGGAACCGACTCATCCAATGGCTCCGCTTCTGTGATCAAAACCGCATCCTTGGTATTTGTTACTACCGACTCCAATAATCTTAACTGATGCTCTTCCTTTTTTTGTTGTGTAATGTCTTGGATCGTACCCTCGAATTTGGATGGCTTCCCATCCATTTTCAAATCGGGTTGTCCCAATTGACGAACCCACTTTATAGAATTATCGGGAAGTATTATTCTATAAACATGGTCATACTTTTTATGTTGGGTGAAGGCCTTTTCGTTTGCCTTGGCAAATAGTTCCCTATCATTTGGGTGGATGGTTTCCATAATGGATTTGTGGTTCAGCTTAAAGGATTCCGGTTTTCTTTCCCAAATCCTATAAACTTCTTCGGAACAGTTTAATGACATAGTCTCCAAATCGATTGACCAATAACCCAATTTGGCTATGGCCGTGGCCTTCTTAAGCTTATGTTCGGAATGTCTTAGCCTATTTAAATACTCTTCCTTCTCTGTCACGTCCGTACAAGTGGCCAGGATGCACTGTACCCCGTCTATACTTATATGCTGTCCTACAACTTCCATTTTTGCCAATTCCCCATTTCGCTTTTTGTGGATAAAGATTCCGTAGTTGCGGTTTCCCCTTTGCAATTGAAACTCATCCAGCCCCTTCATTAATGCCCCGATTTCTTCCTTGGGCCTTAAATCCTTAGCGTTCATTTGAAGTAATTCGGCCCTGGAATATCCATAAAATTCCACCATGGCATCGTTTACATCTACAATTTTACAGCTCTCCTGTTCAAGAATATATTTGGGATAGGGACTACTATTGAAAAGTAAACGGTGCTTTTCCTCGGAAGCCTTTATTTCCTTGTTGATCAACACTCTATCCGTAATGTCCCTCGCGTTGATGACGACACCTTGAATCATTGGGTCATCATTCAAATTGACCATCAATATTTCCAACCATTTCCAGCTACCACTTTTATGTTGAAACCGAAATGGCCTGGAAACAAAGGGTTCATTTTTGATAAACTTGGAAAAATAATATTTTACCTTTTTCTTATCGGAATCGTGTACATTACCAAATATATTCTTCCCGATCAACTCGTCCGATGTATATCCCAGCCCAAATTCCCAAGAGGAATTTGAATAGGTATAGTCGCCATTCAAATCAACGATGGAAAGCCAATCATAACCCGCTTGGATTACGGATGTGTATTTTGGGTGTATTAGTTCTATTTGCTCCCAAACTTTTTTTTGTGATGTTATGTTCTGTATATCACCTTCCAATTCACAAACAGAACCGGTTTTCCCATATTTGACAGTAAGCACTTTAATATTAATAAAAACAATATCCCCGGACTTATGGACAAGTCTACATTCCAATTCGTCATCCATCAAATCATTTTCAATCCAGGATTGGAATTTCCTATATACTTTATCTTGATCAAAAAAATACACCATATCAAGCCAATTTGCAAGGGTGTCAAGATGGATTTCGTCCTCGCTATATCCTAGAATATCGAAGAAAACATTACCAAACCATAGATTGCCTGTAATATTGTTAAACCTCCATAGAACGGAGCCATTGGTCTCCAAAAAGTTTCCAATGGAAATATCTTTATTGTCTACAAAGGTCCCTTGATTTTTAATTTTAACCAAAGGGTTTAAGGCTGTACCAAGTAATCCTGCCTGTTTGCCCAGCACCTTGAGTCCAGCTTTTTGTTTCTTGCTTAATTCCTTATTATGGTTATCATAAATACACAAGATACCCAATAGACCTCCATTCCTGTCATGAATGGGGACCACGATCAAAATAGACGGAAATTCTGGGGATATTGTTTCAATTTCAGTCCGAATATGCAGATCATTTGGAATATCATCCAAGACGAGCAATTCATTGGACCTAGATTGGATGTGTTCCCAAATTAGTATTTCAACTTTGCAGGCATCACTATCTAAATTGGAATGGGCGGATAGGTTGTCGGGTAATTTCAGTAATGCTGTACTTGCCGTAGGGGAATCGAAAATAAAGGTAGCCAAATGGCAGATATCCTCGGAAATATTATCCCCTAGTTCCAAGCTTGGATATGATGGAAGAAATTCAACACTGGTACAATACATCAATCTATACTATATATTTCCAAGTCAACTTTAAATTAAGCCTCTTTCTGTTTTTTGGGTTTAATCCCAATAAACCCAGAACTCAACGAAGCTTTAAATAGCTGGTGCATAAGAAAATTAAATGAATTGCAATGGATTAGAAATCCTTTGCCTGAAATTAGTTGGTTCGTTTAAACAACATTGATCTAATTGATAACGGTCAACCAATTATTTTTGATGTCCCTGAAAGTGCCTATAAACTTTTGAACCTCCAAGGGTTTATTTATAAAGCAACAAGTTTGTCCATTAAATTGGGGAGGGTCATTATCGCCCCCGGAAGTCAAAATAATTACGGGGATATAAAAATTACTCAAGCCCTTCATTTTGGAAATTATATTTTCCCCATTGATCATTACCAGATCTTCATTGGCAATAATCAAATCGGGTACTTCAATACTATTATGTTCTAAAAGGCTTTGGATTTGGAGCACAGCTTCAAATCCGTCTTCCAATGTGTGAATGTTACAAATTTCACCATTTTCCTGTAGGGATTCTTTGATTAAAATGGCATCCATATCACAGTTTTCAATCAACAGCACATTTTTTATTTTCATAAGGTTAAAATTCTATTGGATTTGGGTATTATTCTTTAACAACGAAATCGCCTTTTTATTCTATAATACTCGAAATAGTTTAGGTTAAATTCTGTTAAATTTTTAATTCTTTATGGCATAGCACCATCAAATCACTGGAAGTGTGTATGTTAGTTTCAAATAAGGAGTAAAATTGAGATATTGGAAATCACCGCTCTATAGCCCATATTCTCATAGTTTTTAAGGGAATGCTACGCTAAAGTGGACATTTGTTATTGGGCATCCAAACATAATAACAAAAGGGAAGTAAAAAAGGCTCGATAAAAAAATACAGTGGAAGCCCGGTCATGGCCATATGCCAAAAGAAAACATTGGTTATATTAAGACTATCCATTATTGGATTATGCTAGTTATAATCCAAGTAATTCATAGGTTTTTATTGATAAATCGGACATATTCATTTCGGATTTCCTCGTAAAGCGTCCCCATCCGTTCATGCAATTCCTTGGACATTATAATTTGGAATTCCTTTATCCCTATCTGTAATTTAAAATCCCTATCGATCTTCCCATACAGGAAATCTCCGGTAGATTCCATTCTGTCCAAGGGTTGGGCCGTAAAAAATAATTCCCGGAAATCATTGGTCCTAAAGTAATATTTTACGTTAAAAGAAATTGCTTTGTAGTGTTTGGTATATTCAAAAAAACCGGAATTTTCTTTTTCCACAATTAAATGATTTACTATTGATATATTAAGTAAGCAAATTCAAATAATGCCTTAATTCATTAGATATCAATACTTTTTCGATATGTTTCATTTTAAAAAGACCAATTACAATACCAAGGTCATATTGGGGCAGAATTGGATCACCATCATAAAACAACTGTCTATTGATATCTTATTTAATGATGAATTAAAGATTATATCCACCAACACCAAAAATAATTGGCCCTGTTATAATTCATTTACAAGTGAAACATAATGGCGTCGTGTTAAACCTTGGACTTCAATTTCATTAAGTATAATTTTTATTCAACCTGTATATTCAATATTGAAAATAATATTATCCAGTAAAAAAAAGAGGTCGTCTAAAAACTAATTAGGCGACCTTTTATTTTTCGGTTTTTCTGATATTATTTTGAACTTGCTTTGTTGATCAGGTAATTTTAGAGGTTAGCTTAATGGGGCAAAGCGATTC
>NZ_JASWIM010000010.1:23113-144175 GCF_030291335.1 Arenibacter flavimaris | reverse complement strand
GGTAGAAATCATAAGCAGATAATTGGTTAAATATTTGAATGTCAATAACTTAAATATACCAATTTTCTGCTTTTCCTGCAATATAAAACACCCATTTCTTAAGTCGAACTCACGTTAATTTATTTAGTTTCAAACATTTTAATGTAACGTCAAAATTGGCCTTTTCAATGACCTTGTCCAATAGCATGGTGCCAATGCCATTACGTTGATAATGGTTCATAATATAAAGATGGTGTAGGAAATTGTCAGGAAGCCAAACGGAGGCAAAACCCACAATTTTATTTCCAACTTTCGCTACTAAAATGTATTCTCCTTCGGTGTCCCTATTAAACGACGATTTGTTGATAGATTCCTTGGTCAACCAAGTAAAGGTGCTAGACCTAACTTCAAAATAAATTTGTTCCAGCCTTTCCCTATCTGTTTCCTCAAAATCCGTTATATCAACTTTCAAAACCAATTGATTGTTTTGTCAAGGTTATTTTCTAAAATCAATACGCCTTATTGTAATGATAATTTTGGGATTATCTTAAGCCCATTTGAAATTATACTTTAAAATTCTCTTTTATCCGGTTGTAGACCTTAGCCCTGTATTATCCAATACTCCTAAGAGTGCTATTTTTATTTTCCTTCTTTAAAGAACGCATGAACAGCAAAATAAATACTGCACTGGACAATGCCACTAGGGTAATTATATCCCAGGTGTACTTATATCCTAGATTGGCAACTAGATTCATTCCAATGCTGTGTCCAAAAATGTGGGCTATGGAGAACGAAATGGAGTAATAGGCCATGTATTGTCCTTGGTTTCCTTTTACGGATCTATTAAGGGCCAAGGAATTGGAGAATGGAAAGACGATCATTTCTCCAAAAGATATAAGAATCATTCCAATAATTAAGGCACCTATCCATCCAATAAAATTGATTACAATGAAGCTCATAGCCGTTAATAACACCCCAATGAGGATGAGTTTGGACATACTGTTTTTACTGCTTTCCAACCATTTGATCAATGGCATTTCAAAAATAAAAACAAGAAAGCCATTTAAGCCCAGAAGCAGGCCGATCTCTGCTTCTGACAAAGAATGTACATCTTTGTAAAAAATGGGTAGAGTGGATAACAATTGAAAGAATGCCAGCCCAAACAAGGTCATTGCGGCCAAGAGAATCATAAAGGCCTTATCCGTGTATGCCTCTGCCGGATTTGCCACCTTTACTTGCTCTATAACCTTGGCTTTTTTGGGGTTGAGAATCTTCAATAATAACATACCGGCAATAAAACAGGTAAGGCCATCTATCCAAAACAATCCTCCGTAACCTAGGGCAAATATAATAAGCCCCCCCAAGGCAGGTCCCGCAGAAAACCCCAAATTTATGGCCAATCTTATCAGCGTTATGGAGCGCGTTCTGTTTTCCGGTTTGCTATATGAACTCAATGCCACAAACATGGCCGGTCTGAACATATCTGCAATGGCCATTAAAACAAAAACCCCTACACAAAAACCAACATATGATGTAATATACTGAAGTAGGATAAAGGAGATTCCTGAAGCCAAGAGGCTTATTGCCATAACCTTATAATAGCCTATTCTGTCCGTTAATTCTCCCCCCAACCAGGAACCAACTACAGACCCCATGCCAAAGAGTGCCATGATCCAGCCTACCTCCCAAAGGCTAAAATCCAAACTTTGGGTTAGATATAGGGATAGAAAAGGTATAACCATGGTACCTGCCCTGTTAATAAGTGTAATAAGTGCCAACCACCAAACTTCCCTGGATAGTCCATCAAAGGTGTTAAAATAATTAAATAATAGTCTTTTCATTTAAACATTTCCTTTTTGATCCCACTTGGTATAATTGCACCTTCCACTATTGGTGATGGATATGGCATAATTGTTACAGATTCCCGGTCTATTCTATAAATATGATTTCGTGTTCAACGCGAATCCTGTTTTAGTACCTAGCTAATATTATTTTAAATTCATTGTTGGGAGATTCCGGGTTTTCCATGGATTGGATTACCAAAAAATCGTTCCATAACCTTAACCTTTTCATTCACCTAGATGAAAATAATAGCTAAAGTTGCGTGAAAGTGGTTAATTAGTATTATCCCAGATAAACTGTACACATTTACCCTACCATTGATTTATTATAGTAGGTGGCTTTCTCAAAATCCCGGATGTTCATAGAAATAATGGGAACTTCTGGAAGCAATGATTTCAATTCGGAAACTATTTTTTTTGATAAATCATTTTTTTCGGGAATGCTTCTTCCTTCCATAATATTGGCGAAAACGTGTATAAAGTCGCCCCTGGTATTACCTATCGTATAATATTCAAAGGGATTGATCCTTACCTTGATGTCCCCTTCTTCGAAAAGACCGGATGCTTCAGCGGTATTATAAACTATCTGAATGATTTCGTTAGGAGCCTTTTTGTTTAAAATGTTTTGCGAGCAATCAATTACAAAGTGTGGCATATTATAATTTCTTAGTGAGTTTTAAGCAAGTCCAACTTAATAAGGGAGTTGGACTTGCCATTCTTTTTTTAATTCTATCCCGTTAGGCGATTTGGAATAATTCTTCCTTGGTCTTCCTTACTTTTAACCTATTCTGGGTTTTATCGGAAACAGATCTATACCCTACGGGAGCTATCACCACTGCATTAAGTCCCTGTTCATCCAATCCCAATATTTGATTGTAGGCATGGTTGTCAAATCCTTCCATGGGGCAGGCGTCTATTTTCAGCTCTGCACAGGCAATAAGAAGGTTGTTCAAGGCCAGATAGGTTTGCTTTTCCGACCAGCTTTTTCGTTCCTCTGCCGACATCTTGCCGATGCTCGTCTTGATGGATTCCCCGTATTGTTTTATCCCATTGGAAAAATTGCCCTGTATAGTGATAATTCGTTCTACATAATCGTCTACATGCCTGTCATAATCTAGGGTGTAATTACAAAAAACGAATAGTTGGGAGGCGTCGGTAATTTGCGATTGATCCCAAGAGGCTTTTCTAAGTGCAGCCCTGATTTCATCGTTTTCAATGATCAATACTTTATAAAGTTGAAGGCCGTAGGAAGATACGGAAAGCCTTATGGCTTCTTTTAGAAATTCCAAGTCTTGCTTGCTTATTTTTTTTTGGGGGTCGAACATTTTGGTGGCATATCGCCAATTTAGATGATCAATTAAATTCATTGTATACTGTTTTAATGTTTTACAAAATTCTGAATAAGGAAATCTTCTTGAAATCCTGTTTTTAGATATAGTCCTTTTGCCATGGAAGACGCTTGTAGGGTGGCATATTTTGCGCCTTGCTGCTTCGCCAGGTACAAGACATGGTTCAGTAGATCTGCTGCATATCCCTTTCGTCTATATTGGGGGACCACCCCTATGGAATGGATACCGGCCGTGTTGGGTGTATCCCTATAAAGAACAGCGGTCCCGATAGCTTGGGATCTATGGTTTCCTATGAAGTATTCCACTTGCTCCATGGTGAGTTCTACTGTTTTAGGATCTATAAAATATCCAAAAGCCTTAAGGAAAAGTTGGGACCATAGGGCAGCGGAGCTAGCGTTGGTCACCTTTTCGAAATTTAGTCCACTGACTTTAAAGGTGGCATCCTTCAGTTGAATGGACATAGCGGACAATTCACTTTTTATATAGAAATCATGGGAATTAAATAGTTTTGCCTGTACCATATTTTTCCATATGGGAATGGTGATGCCAGCCATATCATTACTATTTATTACTTTCTGTAACATCTTTTTAGTAGGGGGGCTATGAAACCATATCCTATTTGGCCATCCCGATTTCGCCACCGTGCTGATGGCGTAATTTTCATTGCTATAGAACCGGCCATTGGCCTTACCTGCCAGGCTCCAAAGACTCGTTAGGTTCTTTATATTGTCTTCAGTTAAATCCATATTCCTTAATATTTTATGAGTATTATGCCCAGGGTCATCACTATCATTCCCATAATTTTTTTAAGGGTCATGGGTTCAAATGGCATTCCAAACCAGCCAAAATGGCCGGCTATGGCCGCAAAAATTATTTGACCACTAAGTCCAAAAATTACCGCTGTAGAAATGCCAATACGGGGAATTATGTAATAAAAGAGTGTTACCGCCAAGAAACTTAAAGCCCCTCCTGTGAACCACATATAGGCGGGAATAGATTGTATTTGGGCTGTACTGGGAAGATCCCGAACGGTCATACATACTGCAAATATTGTACAACTCGCACTCATGATCAAAGCTGCCGAGGTGGCCAATAAAGTATTGTTTAAAAGTATTCCAAGCCTAGCATTGATTCCACCTTGGATTACGACCAAAACACCCACCGAAAACGAAAGGATTAATAGTGACAAATTGTTCATGGCTTACTTCTTTGTATTTATTGGAATGGCTATTGGCCGCATTGGGGATCCACTTGCACCCCTCAATTTTAAAGATGTTGCAATGAATGCAAATTCATAGACCTGATCTTTGGACAACTCCTCCAGAAATAGTTGTTCAATGAACATTACCCCTTTTTCGGCAAGTAGATAGGTGTGGACAGGTACCCAATTGTCTTCCCGTTCCGGGGGGAATGCCTCAAAACTAAGGTTGTCGGCACCCAAGAGCATAATTTCTTGCTCTTCTACCAACCACTTAACGGCCTCCAGGCCAATACCTGGATAGTTGTCTAGGTAGTGCGGGGCATCATCATAAAACTTGGCTTGGCCAGTTCTGATTAAAACTACATCTCCCTTTTTTAGCTTTATATCCTGTTTTTCCAAGGTGAGCTGTAGGTCTTGGGAGGTGATGTGATGGTTTTTTGGAAGTGGCCCTGTGGCAGCCGCCACATCCAAGAGTACACCTCTGGCAATAATTGGTGGAATGGTTTCTGCTCCGGTCTTCTTCCAGCCCTTATTACCAAGGTATTCTTCCGGGGTAAAACCGTTCCATATTTTTCCATTCAGACCAAAATGGTTCAAGGCATCTATATGTGTACCCATATGGGTGTACATGGAGATGGCATCCCCGGTATAACTTACTTTTTTGTTCATTTCAGCTCCTAGACCATTGGGATTGTCCACTATGGTGCCATGTGGTGTATGGGTTAACCAATACTGGTATCCAGGATCTCCCAAAGAATGAAAACTGGGCATCCCAACAAAGTAATCTACACTTAGATCGTAGGTTTTTCCAATGTAAATTTTGGATAGTACCTGAAGCTTAGAAGCTTCCGTCATCATATTTAGGGTACCGATTTCATCCTGTGGTCCCCAAGGACTTGTACCAACTGTTTCTTGATCTTGCCCTCTTGCCAAAAATTGAAAAAAGAGCAGAATTGCAATAATAATTTTTGTTCTTTTCATGGTTTATAATATTTGTTTGTGCAAATATTAAAACCATGTGGAAGTATTCCATTAAGGTATCTTAAGAAGGCTAATGATCCCTTATGTTTTTCCGGATAGAGCTTAGGTGTTCCGGGGTAACCCCCAAGTAGGAGGCCAGCATATATTGTGGAATCTGTTGTTCAATGTCTCGATAACGTACTATAAAATCACGGTATCGTTGTTCAGCGGACTGGCTCATATTATTGATCGTTCTTTCCTGTAGGGCTACATAGCCGTTCTGTGTTTTGATACGAAAAAATCTATCCATCATATGGATTTTATCAAAGAGTTCATTTAATCTGTCCCTATGTATTTGCAGCACGGTACTCTCAGATATGGCTTGGATAAAGAAAGTGGCAGGTTTTTGGGTGAGATAGGCATACAAGTCATTGATCCACCATCCACTTATCCCAAATTGTAGAATATGTTCAGCACCCAATTCATCTAGGTTATAAAGTTTTACACATCCGTGGGAAATAAACCGCATATGATTGCAGGGTTCCCCACTTTGTAGCAAATATTGTTTTCTGTTGAGAGTTATAGGTTCAAACGATTTCTGGATCAACTTGGATTCATCTTCGGTAATGGGGACCAATTCCCTAATATTTCCAATAAGCAGGTCATACATTATTCGTAGGTTGGATTATTCCGAAATAGTTTTCCGTTTAAAATTCGAAAAAAAATCCGTTCCAGACAAGATATGGCCTGTTTTCTTGACCCCTATCAATATATTTAATTGCCACTTGAGTAAAAATAATACAGCTTGTATGGAATTTAGGGATATTGACTTTTGCTCTTTATTAAATCGTATTTGGATTTATGGGTATGCAATTCGCACAAATTCCAAAAATTATTGGAACTTTGTTCTAATCGGTTGGCATGGAATATCTTTATGGTGGTTTGTTAAAATAATTATGAGGCCTATTTTGTGGAAGGAAGAATAAGGGGGGACTGCCCATGGGGATCTCCCATTCGTCCTTTGGTTTTAGGCAAGTGGACATAAAAAAGAGAAAAGTGATACCAGTGGAAAGTAGATTTTCGGGGAATATATTAAGTAATTTAGGGTAATGGAGACATTGGAACAGCAACGTCGGGAATTTTCAAAAGGGCCCTTTTTGGCAACCCCAATTTCTGGTTTGATAGCTTGGTTGCTGGTGGCCATATCCGGTATTTTTTTTTCTGATAGGGTAACGGTTTGGGTGCTTTTTATAGCAACAGGTAGCATTGTGTATTTGGCATTGTTTATTTCAAAATTTACGGGTGAGAATTTTATGGACAGGAATAAGCCTAAGAATGTTTTTGACGGTTTATTCTTTTTTTCCGTTGCACAGGCCGTTTTGGTCTACGCTATAGCCATTCCTTTTTTCTTGACCGACTATACTTCCTTGCCCTTGTCCGTTGGCATATTGACAGGAACCATGTGGTTACCTTTTTCCTGGATCATTCAGCATTGGATAGGCATTGTACACGCCATAGTAAGAACAGTGAGTATTGTGATTCTGTGGTATGTTTTTCCCGACCTGCGATTTGTGGTCATCCCGTTGGTAATAGTGGTTATATACGTTGCAACCCTTGTTGTTTTAAATAATAGAAAGAAAATGATCTAAATTGTTATAGCTCATGGCAGTTCAATTTATTGGGCTTGAGTTTTATGGTTTGGGTTATTGCAGTAGGTTTGCTTATGGCCCGTTAATAGTACAATAATGAATGTTTGTGAAGAAGGAGGAAATTGAAAGTAAATTAAGGAAGAAGCCTTGGCCCACTAAAGCGGCTATGGAACAGGTTTATGAAAAGAACCTATGGGGTGGTAAGGAATCCGATTTCTATTCTGGAGAAGGATCCCATGATCCGGAAATTGTAAAACCTTATATAACTGTTTTAAAATCATTCTTGAGCTCGTTTAAAGAACCCTTGACCGTTTGTGATCTAGGTTGTGGGGATTTTAATATAGGCAAGGACTTGGTAGGGCATACCAAAAGGTACATAGCTATCGATATCGTATCTGGACTTATAGCTAGGAATAACGAAAAATTTAAGGTAGAAAACCTGGAATTCCGTTGTTTGGATATCGCCCGTGATGATTTGCCATCTGGGGATTGTGCCATACTGAGACAAGTGCTTCAACATTTATCCAATGCTGAAGTACAAAGTGTAGTGGGTAAATTGTATAATTTTAAATATGTTGTTTTAACGGAACATTTACCTGAAGGTGATTTTGTACCCAATAAGGATATTATTTCCGGACAGGGAATTAGATTAAAAAAACATAGCGGTCTAAACCTAGCGGCCCCACCATTTAATTTAAGGGTGAAGGAAGAAAAACAATTGGTATCCCACAGGATTCCTAGAGGTAAAGGGGTCATTGTTACTACACTTTATAGAACTTTTTAGGATTTATGCATAGGCGTGTTTGAGGTTGTATTTTATCGCCGCAAAGGAAAAAATCTATAGATTTTAAAAGGCTTGGGAAGATGATGGTAAATGTTCATTTATTGGATTGTAACATTTCATATTACGTTGCTATGGGTTGAAGAATATCAAGGTCTGGGGTAGATTATTGGTAGGGATGACCAATATCATATTATTTGAGCCCATAGTTGGATAATTTTAAGGTTCAAATTTTAAATAACGTTCTATGAGAATTTTAATTCCAACCGATTTTTCCGAATTATCCAATGTCGCAATTAAGTATGCCATTGATTTAGGTAAAGATATAGAGGTAAAGTTACACTTACTTCACGTTATAGACACATCTGCACCATCAAGGGCCAGAGTGGGTTCCCATAAACTTCAGGAGGCTATAAAATCCAGTTCAGAAAGGGACATGAAAGAACTTTTGGCATCTATCAAAAAAGATAATGACCGTAATATTGAAATAAGCTATGAGATTACCTCTGGCTCGCCTATAGGGAAATATGTTGAAATAACGGCACAGAAAAATGATGCTGATATTGTATGTATTGGGACCAAGGGTGCCAGTGGACTTAAAAAGATTCTTTTTGGAAGTAATGCTGCCGATATCATAGAAAATAGTAGCATCCCTGTCTTAACCATTCCTGAGTTTGCCCGCTATAAGGGTATTCAAAACATTGTATATTCCAGTGATTTTTATAATCTAGACAAAGAACTGGATATAATTATCCCATTTGCAAAATTATTGGATTCCTGGATTCAAATTCTTCATATTGACAAGGATAATGAAGGCTATGAGGGAGATCTAAAACAAAAGGAAATGAATTTAAGACAAGATTTTTCTTATCAAAAAATAAAATTGACCGAATTAAAAATCAACTCCGTGATATTGGGCATCAATAAATTTGTTGCCGACGTTGACGCGGACATGGTGATTATGTTCACCCACCATACCAACTTTTTAGAAAAGGTATTTCAAAAGAGTGTTACCCAAAATACAGCATTTCAAACTAGCATACCACTTTTTACTTTTCAAAAGGATTCATAATCTTGTAGATACTTAAAAGTGTGTAGGTGAAAGAGATGGCTAAGTCAAAATTTATGGCATTTTGAGTCGTATCCTTTTTGATACTTATTTGCCCCATAGGTTTTTTTCATTTGGTACGTCATATCCGAAGGATCGATTTTGAAATTGTATCATAGATCAGTAATCCTTCACTTTGGCTGTTGAGTTGTCCAATACGATATCCGTTAGCGTCCCAAATTGACGTTTGTCCTGCACTTTGGAAATTATCACAATATCCAATAGAGTTGGCCATTAAAATAGGTGTTGAATATTTACGGGCCACCTTTGGAAAATAGGCATTCGCCTTTTCGATTCCCAGCTGTGATTTGGCCACACTTGCCAAATAAACGGTCGCTCCCATTGCATACGCATTTGCAGTATGTTGTGGCTGCAATGATTCGAAACAAACGGCAAGGGCAATTTTTGCGTCTTTCAGGGTCAAAATAGTTTGTTTATTACCTTCAATGAAATACTTCTTTTCGTCTAAATGCAATATTTGCTTGGAATAGGTTTGCCGTGGTAGGTGAGGTTGAAAAATAACCATGCTAATTAATATTCCAGCTTCTGAATGTGTGGGCAAACCAATTCCAATCGCAATTTTGTTTGTATTGCTCATTTCTTGAAATACATCCAATCTCAAGTCGTTTTGATCGGTTGCCAAAGCCTTTGCCAGTTTGGGTTCATAACCCAACAACGATAATTCAGGAAAAACAATTAAGTCGGTTTTTTCTGTCACAGCACGTGTAATCCATCTCAAATGGTTTTCGATATTGACTTTGATATTCCCTATTTCAGATTTTGTCTGTGCAACACAAATTTTCATTGTATTCGTTTTTTCAAAATGAATTGGCCAATAGGTAAGCGTTTGTAACGATTGATTGCATTTGGTTGCATACAATTTAAATTCGGACTACATATTATAAACGCCGCCATTGATGTCCAAGGTAGCACCGCTAATAAAGCCATCATATTCGGAGGCCAGGAATAGAACCGCCCGTGCAACGTCATCTGCGTTACCTGCTCGTTGAATTGGAATCCCAGCGGTTGTTGCGGCCGCTGATTCTTTGGTAGTATGTGTGTTATGAAAGGAAGTGCCAAGGATAAGACCTGGGGCAACGGCATTGACCCTAGTGCCTTGGGGACCCAATTCGGCAGAGAGAGCCCTCGTAAAGGTAAGGATAGCGCCTTTGCTGGTAGAATAAGCCAGAGATCCAGGGTGTCCCCCTTTGCGCCCTGCGAGTGAAGCCAGGTTAACGATACTGCTATTTTTATTTTTTGCTAGAAAGGGAGATGCGGCTTTAGTAACGAACATCATGGAAGTAAGGTTTATGTCCATTACCTTGTGCCAGAACCCAGCCTCCATTTCGCTCAGCATTTTACGAGAAACAAGTGAACCTGCGTTGTTGATTAATATGTCCAGCCCGCCAAACGTTTCCACTGCTTTTTGGACCAATGTATTGGCATCGGCCTCTTGGGTTAGGTCACCACCTATGGCAACAGCTTTTAGTCCTTTGCCCATGGCGTATTCCGTTAATTGCTTCGCAGTTTCTGCACTGGAAAAATAGTGGATGGCAACATTGGCTCCACTATCGATAAAGTGCTTGGTAATTGACTCGCCAATTCCTTGTGCACCAGCCGTGATAAGAATATTTTTCCCTGTTAATTTATGGTTGTTTTTCATGATATAACTTATTAAAAAGCATTGATAGTGGTCGTATAATTAATGTTTGCCCTTATGGACAGCATACTCTTACAAATATAAGGAAACAAGGTAGGTATTTTTATACTGTAGACATTGTCGATACAAGAATAGTGTTATGGGAAAGCCATAGGAACCAAGTCATTGGAAGTGGGAGGGGGCTTTTACAATTAATCCTGCAGTCTGTACGTGCCGGGATGGACAGGAAGCAATGAGGTGGTCGGTTCCTTATACAGGTGTTATCTATTATTTAAGTTGTAATAAACCATGATTTTGCAATTTATAAAAACACCATTTAAACCTTGCGTATCAATCAAAGTCCATTAAGGTAATTGTCACTATTTAAATTATGAACATTCAAATTAATAGCCTTAAACCATTTGTGGTAATTCTGTTAATATCGTCGTTGCTTTCTATTTTTAGTTGTAACAATAATTCGGATGATGGCATAGCCGTAGAAATTTTTAACACGCCAACCTGTTTTCTTGATCCACGAGCCAATATGGCACCAATGTACCCAGTGTGATGGGTTTACTTTTCTCTTAACAATTTTAGCGTTTCTTTGATGAATTCCCCTTTTCCCAAGACATAGGCCCCTCTGTCATTTCGATACTTTGAAGCTAAATCCAGTTTTAATTTTTCGTATTCCTTTGCTCTTTTTTTGTCCGCAATCAGATAATCCCGAAATTCAATTTGTTGCCACATAACATTGTCCTTTGGGCACATATGTATATGAAAAATTTGCTCTTTTTCTCCATTAAGATTGTAACCTTTGCCAAAAGATGAATATTCTTCTATATTTTTCCTTGAAGGAACTTTAAAATGTGAGTATCCCAAATGGGCAAATTTTTCAATTAGATTTTCGTCGAATAATAGTTTTTTAGGTATTTCAATTAGCATGTCTATATAAGGTTTGGACTTTATTCCGGGAATTGAAGAACTCCCAAAGTGTTCCGCCCTTAAAACTATGTCCTTACCAACTTTTTCAATAATTAGTTCTTTTTCCTTTTCGTAAATAGCGATCCATTCCGGATTGTGATCTACCAGCTCAATTGGAAAAAGTCTATTCCAATCATCCTTGGTCAAATCGTAAAGTGACTTTTGCATTATTGTTTGTGTTTTACAAGTTGCGTATAAAGGTGGTTATAAAGTTAATGCGGGACAACCAATGGCTAAAGAATTAAAAATGTGTTACAATAGGAAATAATGTATATACTATATTTTTATTAGTGAAACTCAATTTTAAGAAGTCGGTAGGACGCGCTTAAAATTGCAAGTTGAACTAATCCCGCCCTTTTCGGCGGGATCCAGGTCCACTACCTCGCCCCTGGGGCCGATTCCTATTAGTGAAACTCAATTTTAAGAAGTCGGAAGGACGCGCTTAAAATTGCAAGTTGAACTAATCCCGCCCTTTTTGGCGGGATCCAGGTCCACTACCTCGCCCCTGGGGCCGATTCCTATTAGTGAAACTCAATTTTGAGAAGTCGGTAGGACGCGCTTAAAATTGCAAGTTGAACTAATCCCGCCCTTTTCGGCGGGATCCAGGTCCACAACTTCGACCCTGGGGACGATTCCTATTAGTGAAACTCAATTTTGAGAAGTCGGTAGGACGCGCTTAAAATTGCAAGTTGAACTAATCCCGCCCTTTTCGGCGGGATCCAGGTCCACAGCTTCGACCCTGGGGTCGATTCCTATTAGTGAAACTCAATTTTGAGAAGTCGGTAGGACGCGCTTAAAATTGCAAGTTGAACTAATCCCGCCTTTTCGGCGGGATCCAGGTCCACAACTTCGACCCTGGGGTCGATTCCTATTAGTGAAACTCAATTTTGAGAAGTCGGTAGGACGCACTTAAAATTGCAAGTTGAACTAATCCCGCCTTTTTCGGCGGGATCCAGGTTCACTACCTTTTATTGGCACCGCAAAAGGGTATAATACCCCGAGGCTTGCCTCGAAAACTAAAGTTCACTTCCTACAAATGCCTCGTGGGCTTGCCCCGAGGTAGTTTACTTTATGGACGCTTTTTTGAATAGCCGAGCTATGGAAAAAAATTCAACGGAACATGGGTTAATGTCTTGTCCAAGGATAAGCCATAGATAAGCCGTATATAGGCCGTATATAGGCCGTATATGAAAATAGGAAAAAACAGGCTAAATCCACTCCTTTTTGGCGCGCTAAAATAGCTCCGTTTCAAGACATTTTTCACCTTTCATGGTCGGCAAAATACGCTCCGGGATCCCTTGCGGAAAACAAAGCCAAAATACAGTGTCTTTATTAGTGAAACTCAATTTTGGGAAGTCGGCAGGACGCACTTAAAATTGCAAGTTTGACTAATCCTGCCTTTGTCGGCCTTTTTCGGCGGCATCTAGGTTTAATACCTTTTATTTCTCATGGAATTTGGTTTCAGTTTTGCACATTGGTCCAATACAACGGACAGCTAGGTTTTTTTACCAATTTTCAAATAAACTAGGACTCAGGCAATTGCGAGAGCCTCCTATGATCCATTATCTCATGGACAGTTGAGTGTTGGGGAAATCAGCTTTTCCGAATGTTTTTGAGATAATAGCAATTTGTGCTTATACATCTTTGGTCTTGTTTTTTTCTTTATTTTGGTAAACATTCGGATTGTATTTTTCCATATAGATCTCTGGTCTGGGCAGTTTTGTAAAACCGTATTTTTCATAGAGCCATTCCGCTGTGCTTGTCAATAAAATCCAGCGTCTTAAATCTTGTAAATGTTTGTGTTCCATGATCGTTTCCATAAGCCATTTGCCCAATCCAAGTCCGCGATATTCTTTTAATATAAAAATATCACCTAGATATGCAATGGTAGAAAAGTCGGAAATAACCCTGGCATATCCAATGAATTTCGAGTCACAATATATTCCGAAATTTAAGGAATTGTCTATTGATTTTTTAACCTTATCCAATGAGATTCCATTACTCCAACCAGATTCGTTGGTCAAAAAATCATGAATCAATAAAATATCCAATTTCTTAGTGTCCGTGGAAATTAGATATTCATTTCTATATTTCTCTACAATCTCCAATTTAGTTTTGTTCATTAAATTAATGTACTAGGTCCCGTATTCCAATAATAGCCGATCATGAGTGTCATTTATATGCGGCCACCATCAACTTGGTGTTGTGAGCAACACTTTTATTTATCATTACTTCAGTTATATCTGTTTTATTGGCACCGCCCAAGGGTATAATACCCCGAGGCTTGCCCCGAGGTAGTTTACTTTGTGGCCAAGTGTTTCTTTCTGTTTTTTAATTCCAGTTTTGGTCAAGTTTCGACTTTTTCTATAATAAAGCCTATACATATCGGCCAATCTCATTCATATCAATTTGATACAAATGTGAACAATTCAATTATTTCCTTCTTCCCTCTAAGTTCTTTTTTTCCAAGAGATCTGTGCCTATATCAGCTCCGGGAAGCATCATACCCATAAGTTTGCCAGATATGAGGCAATTAACATTATAGGTGTTGCAAAGCCCCTGAATACGTGCTGTTGTATTTAGTACATCGCCAGTAAAAATAAATATCCTTTTTTATAACGCCAATTTCTGTCTATATGAAACCCCGCTTTGAAAACGGGACCAATACCATATTTTAAAGAATACTTATCGGTTTCATCCAGTAAGGCTTGCAAAAGTAAGAATTTTCAGGGTTGGTTGGGGCCGTATTTGATTATGGCCATAGTATCTGTTGTACAAGTTAGCCATTTGAGAAGAGTGGATTGCATTTTTACGGCACTAGAGGAGAACTTAATGCCAGGAAAAAAGGCCAATTAGGAAAAATTCTTCAGCCGTTTCCAAATCGGTGAATGGGTGGGGTAGACCAGTGTTTCTCGATTTTATATTGCAAAAAATACCTGGTCCAAAATAAATACTTGAGATAGTAGATCGAAATTATTTTGCAGCAACAAGTTTATCCCTTAAAGGTCCAGGCCACAAACCTGCTCTGTTTATTTCCCTGTTCCATATCCACAACCTTTACCGCTATTGGTAAGGTTTTATTAATGGCCCTTTTTATATTTTTCAAGTTTTCCTTTTGTGAGACTAGGGAGGTAAACCAATGTACCTGATCCTTGAATTGCACACTCTCCACAACCATTTTTTTAACAAAAGCTTCCTCACCCCCCTTATACCATAATTCGTTGGCCTGTCCACCAAAATTTTCCCCTTCCTCCAATTGTAGGTTGCGAACTTTTCGCTGGTTTTGTTGTTGGGCATCTGTTCGGTTCTTAAAAAATGGAGGATTGCAGACCACTACGTCAAAATTATCCCCAGGCAGAATTATGTGTTCCAAAATACTGTATTTGAACCGTTGCCGTCTTAGTACTATTTCTTGCAATACCGTATTTTTATCAATAATTTTCTGGGCATTTTTTAAGGCATCCAGATCCACCTCACTGGCAGTACACTGCCAATTAAAATGAAGCCTGGCCAAAATGGGATAGATTAGGTTGGCTCCAGTGCCTATGTCCAACAATCTAAGTGTGGTTTTAGGAATCAGATCAGCTATATGTAAGAGGTAATCTAAACGGCCAGGAATGGGGGGACAGAGGTTGTACTCAGGTATATCCCAGTGCTCAAGGCCATAATGGGCTTTTAGCAAGGCCTTGTTCAGCGCCTTTATGGCTAGTTTATCCCCAAATTTAATAGTTTGGTTTCCATAAGCATTTACAAAGACAAACTTCCTGAGTGCTGGAGAATGAAGAATAAGGTCTTCAAAATCGTAATCTTTGGCAAAGGGGTTTTTTGGGTGCACCAGATGTGTTTTTAAAAAGTAAAGATAGCAAAAGCTAAAGCAAAATTAGGTTTGCCGTAAACAGCGCCTAATTTCAATTCCAGGAATACCACAACAATCCAGTAACGGAGGATTGCCCCATGGCAAGTGCTTCCATTAATACAATAATTTATCTGGGTCGTTATTCCTCCCAGGTATCCGTTCTAAAGGAAGACGCGGGTAGTCCTTCGGTATTGAACAAACTTCCTGCCTCACAATTCTTAAAAGCATATCTCACGGCAACTGGTTCGGCCACTTCTTCAGCCCAGACGGTAAGGGTTTTGTCCCCATTAATTTTGGCCTTGGCGGGTTGAAAAATTTTGTCAGCACCGGCCACTTCAAAGCCCGATAATGGTTTTCCATAACCGGTGAGTCCGTTCTCATTATAATCAAAGGACAACTTTACTTTACCATCCTTTATTTCTTCAATTTCTTTGTAAACCGGACCACTAAAGGCAATTCCCTCTATACCGTAATCCTTGTTGAGGGCCCAAAGGGCCAATCGATCGCCAACCAATTTTTTCTCCCTAGGGTGTATATAATCACAGTCTCCAATATCCATAGTAACTGCCATTCCAGTATTTTCAGCTGATGTCATAGTGCGCAATTGAGCTTCCCTAACAAAGCCGGCGTTGCCGTCGGAATAGCCATATGGTGCAATTTGTACATAGTAAAAGGGAAACTTGCCTTGTTGCCACTTTTCCCTCCAGGCGTTGATCATGGTGGGGAACAGCTGGGCATATTCCTTGGCCCTGTTTCTGTTGGATTCCCCTTGGTACCAAATAGCTCCTTTAATATTGTATCCAATCAAGGGATTGATTATGGCATTGAACAAAAGGGTAGGGGTATACTGTGGTGCTCCGTCCGGAAGCTTTTTGGGCAACTCTATGGTCTTGAATTCGGAAAGCGCCTCCTTGTCTATCCAGGTTTCTACATTGGACCCGCCCCAAGAGGTATGGATAAGTCCAATGGGTACATTTAGAAGGCCGTACAGTTTTTTTCCAAAAAAGTAAGCGGTAGCACTAAAGTCCCTTACGGTTGTTGGTCTGGCCTCGGCCCATTGTCCTTCAACATTGTCAAGTGGATCTATGCTGGCGGCCCTTTTTACGGTAAACAGGCGTATCTGACTGTTGGTGGAGTTTAAGATGGCCTCGCCACTACCATTTATGGGTTGGTTGTTAAATCCTTTTACGGGCATTGCCATGTTGGATTGTCCTGAACACAACCAAACTTCCCCAATCATAACATTGTTAAGGGTTACATCATTACTGCCTTTTATGTTAAGGGTATAGGGTCCGCCATATGATGGTGTTGGAATATTAAGTTTCCAGTGTCCAGCCGTATTGGTAACGGTGGTGGATTCTTTTCCCCAACTTCCCATTACTTTAATTTTAGTGTTTGGTTTGTCGGTTCCCCAAATGGAGACCTTGTTGTTTTGCTGTAAGACCATATGGTCTCCAAATATGGCAGGTAACTGTAATTGTGCAAAGGAGAGTGTTGAACTACATAAAATAAAAGCTAGTAGAAAAATTTTAATTGGTTTCATGGCTGTGTATGAGGTTGTTATTTAAAAAAAATATATAAGCATGGAGATCCCGAGCATAGCTGTAATTTTTCTCCCATTTCTATATGATTGTTAAAAGTAATAAAAATAAAATCATGGGACCCGTTGGATCGCTTTACAACACAGTTTGCTTTCTTAAAGGGGGTAGGTCTTGCACGGGAGTTTATTGGCACCGCCAAAGGATATAATACCCCGAGGCTTGCCTCAAAAATTAAAGTTCGTTTCCTGCGAATGCCTCGCGGGCTTACCCCGAGGTAGTTTACTTTTTTGACAATGCCAATTAACGAATTTTAATACAATGACAGCTCCACTTTGTTTTAATGGGAAGTATCGTTCGTAAGTATACAAATATGACGTTGGCTCCGGTATCGGTACGTTGTGGGAAGGGCATTATAGCGTAGGTTAAAGTCTTCTTGCCTTTCATCTTACCATATTAAGTGCTTGGTTAAAGTCTTCCTTGGTCCAGGTTCCGATATCTGCTTCCGTGCCATAAAATCCAATCTGGATGCTAATTTTGGGATTGGTGGGTTATGTCAGGCTGACAAGTTTGTCCGGCCTTACTTAAATGATTTGGCTTTCTCCAAAGCCTCATTGATGTGTTTTAGGATATACTCTTCGTTCAACACCGAGAACATTTCATTCTTCTCAAAATCCATTTTGGTTTCTTCATTAATTCCCGAAAGGATTACTTTAATTCCCTTGGCCTTAAACGATTTTATAATCTCTTTTAAACTTTGGTATCCAGTAGCATCGATCAATGGTACATAGCGCATTCTTATAATAATGACCTTAGGTTGTAAATGGGTATTGGATATGGTTTCCTGAAATTGTCTGGCTGCACCAAAGAACAAGGGGCCATTAATTTCATATAGCAGCACATTCTTGGGGAGTTCCAGTATTTCATCGTCAAACAGATGTTCACCGTTAATATTTTCCGAAGTGATTTTTTCTACAAGGACCGCTTCGCTCATTCTTTTCATAAACATAAAACTGGAGAGTACTATTCCAATTTCAATTGCAATAACAAGATCGAAAATGACCGTTAGGAAAAAAGTGCACAGCAGAATGATGATATCCATTCTGTTACCCTTTAAAATGGATTTAAATTGTCGCCATTCGCTCATGTGGTAGGCCACAACCATTAAAATTCCAGCAAGACAGGAAAGGGGTATCAACTTGGCATAAGGAGCAAACAGAAGCATTATGGATAACAGAACGAAAGCGTGCACTATACCCGCAATAGGTGTTCTACCGCCATTCTTTACATTGGTGGCTGTCCTTGCTATGGCACCTGTGGCAGGAATACCACCAAATAGGGCAGAGAATATATTGGCAGCACCCTGTGCAAGCAATTCCATATTGGAACGATGTTTACCGCCTATCATGGAGTCGGAAACCACGGCGGAAAGCAAGGATTCTATACTGCCCAACAGGGCAATGGCAAAAGCTGGTTGTATCAACGATTTCACCGTGGCATAATCCACGTTGGGAAGGCTGGGCAAGCTCAAATTATTAGGGATTTCCCCAAAATTGCTTTCAATGGTATCTACGGGAATCCCAAAAACCTGTACTACAATAGTAGACAGGAGGATAGCAACTATGGAACCAGGTATTTTCTTTATCAACTTCTGAAAATATAGGGTAATGATGACCGACCCGGCAGCGATTGCAATGGCATATCCATTTATCTTGTCGATATTTTCATAGTATACCACCCACTTATCCATAAAGTCGGCCGGAACCTTTGCTATGTGAAGTCCAAAAAAATCGTTGACCTGGGAGGAAAATATAATCAGGGCTATACCACTGGTAAACCCAACAATCAGGGAATAGGGAATAAATTTTAATAAGTTCCCAAGTCTGGCCAGACCGAGGCCAATGATGATAAATCCGGCCATGAAAGTGGCTATGGTTAGACCATTAATACCAAACTCCTGAACAATCCCGTAGACGATTACAATAAAAGCTCCGGTTGGCCCTCCAATTTGAACCCGACTACCGCCAAAGGCCGAAATTATAACCCCGGCAATAATGGCCGTAATGATCCCCTTTTCCGGAGAAACTCCGGAGGCTATGGCAAAAGCAATTGCCAAGGGAAGGGCCACTATGCCCACGATGAGTCCAGAAAGTAGATCCTTTGTAATAGTTTCCTTGGAAATTCCCTCCTTTATAAGGGAGAACAACTTGGGAATAAACTCTTTATTCATGTTAATGTGTTATGGTCTACAACGATCAATTTGAAAGAAGAAATATCTATTGACCGTAAAAATTAGTATTAAACCATGTTAAAGATAGAATGATTTTTTATTTTAAGAAATTGGAAAGGAGTTTTTAAATTTTATTCCTTGCCAATATATTGGATTGGCAAAAAAATCACTCTTATAAAATGGATTTGACAAAAACTAGACCTTGGTATTTGCATATATGTATTTTGTGTTTTTTGGACATGACCGAATGTTATGCCTCTTATGGTATTAACGGGTCTTTGCCAGTTACCCTTAAAAAATAACCGCATCATTTCTAAGGTTATCTATTCTTTTTTCGGTTCAGTTCTGCCCGTCTCATGGGCATGGCGTCTATGGTTCCAAATAGTTCGGTTGCCGTAAGGACGTTTGCCTGCTCGAGTTTTGGGCTCCCGTCCAACCCTATCAAAATTATCTTGAAGTCCCTTCCTTTATTTGCAAACTTATCAAAAAGTATAGTGGAGGCAATCCAATTGTTGGACTTGGTATTTTTTAGGTTATTCATAATTCTATACCGCTTCGGCAAAACCTGATAAATTATGATTTTTCTATCTAGTAGATCTTTGGGCAAACCGTTGAACTGGGCAATTTGCTGTTGATAGGTTTTGATGTCCTCTTGATCTGATAGGATTAGAACTACTCGATTATTCCATTGGTGCCTTTTTAAATCTTGACCATAGGTATAATGCATTGTTAAAATGGCCGCTAAAACGTAGCAAATCCGAATTGGGTTACTAAATACTTCTACAGCCATTTTTTTCTAAATTAGATCAACATTCCTTTGATTGCCCTACCTAATAAAATTACTGTATTTATGATGTTGTTCAGCTAGTTGCTTCTAGGGGTAAAATAAATATTCAATTGGTAGGATAGTATTGCCCTAAAGCTCCCGAAGAATCCCTGGCGTGATTTTTGAACCTAGCTATTCATTTTTTGGAAATATTTCTGTGTGGCCCGATTTAAAATGCAGATCCATTTGGGGAAAGGGAATAACAATTTTATTCTCACTGAATTTCCGGTTGATGATCTTTCTGATATCACTTTTTACCTTCTCGATTCGAAATACATTTTCACTAAAGAAAAGCACCTCAAAATCCAAGGAGGAGTTTCCAAAATTCACAAACCGCCCTTCTATGGTTTTTCCATCTTTAAAGTCGGGATGTTCCAAGACACTTTCCTCCAAAATTTTTATCACCAAATCAACATCACTGCCGTACGCCACGCCCACCCCTATTTTAAAGCGGGTCTTTTTTTTCTGATGGCTCCAGTTAATTACCTTATTGGTAGTTATCAGGGAATTTGGGATGATGATGGAAATGTCGTTTCTGTTCAACCCCCTGGAAGTTCTCAAACCAATTTCCAGTATCTCTACTACATCCCCATCTATTTCCAAAATGTCATTGATTCTGATCGACTTCTCGGAAAGGAGTATGATGCCAGAAATTATGTCGTTGAAGGTTTGTTGCAAGCCCAATCCCACTCCCACCAATAGGGCTGCCGATCCAGCAATTAAAATGGTGACCTTAATGCCTACGGATTCCAGTATTAAGCCCAATGCAATTACCCACATTACATATTTAATTATCTGATAGAGGGCATAGGTATTTCCTTTATCTAGATGCAATCCCTTATAACGCCGAAATAGCGCCGTTTTTATTAACTTCAATATTACTCTGGTGACTAGGGAAATCAATAAAATTATTACCAGGGTGTAGACTTTTATTTTATAGTCCCCAATGCTGACTAGATTAAAATCCAATAACTTGCTAAGTGCGTCCATTTCTTTCTTTTTAGGGCCACCGAATGCCTAGCCATGAAGTTACAGCTTGGGCAGGGGGAGGGTAGGTGTGTTGGTGTTTTTCCGTTGAAATATAGTGAAATCCCTTGAACTATAAGTAGAAATCTAAGCTTATGAAGGAGGTGGGGGGACAATTCCACAATCTTGCCCAGGAATTATTGAAGCGCGGTATTATTTATTAGTGAAACTCAATTTTGAGAAGTCGGTAAGACGCACTTAAAATTGCAAGTTGAACTAATCCCGCCTTTTTCGGCGGGATCTAGGTTCACTACCTCGACCCTAGGGTCGATTCCTACTAGGGCTCGCCTTGAGGTTTAATACCTTTTATTCTTCCTACCATTATAGAAAGGATTAATACTTATAAAACGGCTCCATTGCTAATATCTAAATATGAGTGGTTAGTTTTTTAGTGGCTTTTCCAGATCAGGAACAATACTTTTTTTGGCTTCATCCATATCAATATACTTCTGTAAATCCCTTAGGGAAACCACCTTAAATTTGTGATCCGATAAATATTGGAGATATTCCCTAAATAAATTAGGCGGTGTATCTACCCAAGGATGTTCCACATCGGGCACACCGTGCAGTGTAAGCACCACGATCTTTCCGTTTTTGGCTTCGCCCAGAGCCGTTATTATCTCATTTTTGTTATCCGCATTGGTTGCCCAACTGGGTATTAGAAAAGGATGATCTGCTAAAGGGTCATATGCCCTTCTACCACCTGCCCGTGCAAAATGGTAACCTTTTATTTCCAAAAATGTAAGTACTTTGGCATTTAGTCCGTAACCGGGATAAGCAAAGTTTTGTGGTTTGGCAATTCCCAGGGAATCGCATTTGTTTTCTATGTATTCCAACTCGGTATTAAATTCCTTTTGGGTGAGTTTGCTTACATTGGCATGGGTGTGGGTGTGATTGGCCACTTCAAAATCCATCCTGTCCAAGGCTTTAATCTGTCGCCAATTCATGTAGAGGGTACTATCCTTATAGTTGGGAGGAAATTCACATACAAAAAAGGTAGCGCCAAAACCGAACTCTTTTAACATTGGGGCTACCACCCAATATTGACTGGCCGGGGCATCATCAAAGGAGAGTACTACCAGTTTATCCGGAATTTCCTTTTTTAGTACTTGGGAATGTCCATGCAAAAAAAGATTAAGGACAATTGCGATTAGGATTTTTTTTATCATAAACAATTACGACTCGGTTAAATTTAGGAAATTTTGTTCAGTATCCATACCTTCTCAATTATACCAAACAGCATATCGCTCGCGTCTCAATTCCAAGGCCAGACCTTCCTCTATTTCCAAAGCTTCCGCCCTGGTCAATACGGGATCTATATGATTATAAAGGCTTGGTCTTAGATACAGACCATATTTTTGCACAATGTTGGAAGATAGTTTATGTCCCTTTTTGTTTCTATATCCGGTCTTGTGCTGTTCAAATCGCTCTTTAGGGGTCTTGGAGGTCATACCCACATAAAGACATTCCAATACACCATTGAACTGGGGATTGGCAGCCCTAAATTTTGCATTTTCGGTAAAAACACGTTTGGATAATTCCACAACATAGACTCTGTACAGGGTTTTGGACATGGTTGATTATGACTATTTGGCCGTAAACTAAGTAAAATTCACCTTAATTTAAAGTCAAATTTTCCATGTTGTCCCTTTATTACCAATTTTTTTACGAATTTTATGGAGAATAAGCTACAAATTGAGTCTATTGTAAATCGAAATAAACAATCTTTACCATGAAAAAAGAACCAAACCAACCCTCACCGATTACTAGAAGAACCTTTATTAGTAAAACGGGAGTGGCGGCTGCCGGAATTAGCATTCTCCCGAGCAACGTAATATCGGGAATGGGATATAAGGCGCCCAGCGATAAATTGAATATTGTTGGGGTTGGGGTTGGAAGCATGGGGTTTGGCAACCTAAGAAATTTGCAGAGCGAAAATATTGTTGGGTTGTGTGATGTGGATTGGAAATATGCAAAGAATTGTTTTGACCACTTTCCAAAGGCTAAGAAATACAAGGATTTTAGGGTGATGTATGACGAGATGGGCAACGATTTTGATGCTGTCCTGGTAGCTACCGCCGATCATACCCACGCTATTGTGGCGGCAGACGCCATGGTACGGGGAAAACATGTTTATGTACAAAAGCCACTTACACACTCCGTATATGAATCCAGACTATTGACCAAATTGGCCAAAAAACATAATGTGGTCACCCAAATGGGGAATCAAGGGGCTTCAGGAGAGGGAGTGGCACAAACCTGCGAATTAATTTGGAGCGGGGCCATCGGGGATATAACCAAAGTGGAATCTTTTACGGATAGGCCCATATGGCCGCAAGGGGTAAATCCCCCAACCCAAGGACAATGGGTCCCTGACACATTGGATTGGGATCTGTTTACGGGACCAGCAGAGTTGATACCCTATAATCAGGTGTACCACCCATGGAACTGGAGGGGATGGTGGAATTACGGTACCGGGGCTCTTGGAGATATGGCCTGCCATATACTACATCCTGTATTTGAGGCTCTAAAATTAGGCTATCCTACCAAGGTTCAGGGAAGTTCGTCCCTACTCTTAAAAGACAGTGCCCCAACCGCACAGTCTGTTCAAATGACCTTTCCCGAAAGGGGCAGAAAGGGCAGGATTAAACTGCCAGAAGTAGAGGTAAACTGGTACGACGGGGGTATTAAACCCGATCTACCGGCTAATTGGCCAAGCGGTAAAAACCCCAACAAGTCGGGTGGAGGTACTTTCTTTTATGGTACTAAAGGTATTATACATGCAGGCTGTTATGGAGTGGAACCTGAAATATTGGGTAGGGAAATGCCCAAAGTGGCCGAGACAGAGCGCAGGGTTGAGAAGGAAATTGGACTTGCTTGGAACAGGGGTGCCCATGAAATGGACTGGGTCAGGGCCTGTAAGGAAAGTCCTGGGAATCGCCAACCCTGTACTTCCGATTTTTCGGAAGCCGGTCCCTTTAACGAAATGGTCGTGATGGGAGTGCTTGCGGTTAGGTTACAATCTTTGAATAAAATATTGAACTGGGATGGAGAGAATATGAGATTTACGAATATAGGACAGGACGAGACCATTAAGACCGTAATCCGCGACAATTTTGTAATGAAGGATGGTCGTCCAAAATTTGAAAAGGAATGGACAGAGCCCTATTCTGCCAGTGAGTTTGCTGCTGAATTGATAAAACATACCTATAGGGAAGGTTGGAAGTTACCGGACATGCCGGTCTAAAAAATTTATGACCCAACAATTATAACAATGGGAAGGAGTAGGGGCTTCTTCCCTTTTTTGTGGGAAGTCTTAGGCCGTTGGCGGTAAAGCGTGAACAATGATCAGTAAATTGAAATATTTTGTGAGTAGCCGGGAGTTCATGGTATAGGGCCAAGGGTATAGAGTAAAATGACATGACAATTTATAGTACGGTTTTAGGTTCTGGTAGCAAAGCAGTCCAGATTACTGTCTAATGAAGCTACCTCCTGAAAATGGAAATGTACTTACTTTTCCGATTATTAATTTGTACTTTCTCCCCACCAATACATCTCCAGTAAATTGAAGCTAGCTATTAAACCACTCAAAATGGGGCCTAATTTTTCCAAAGGCTTATTTAACTCCCTTTCATTAATAATGTGTTTGGTTGGCGGGACCTTTTATTCCGTGGCACAACAGGAGATGAATGGTCCGGAAAAGGGAACCATTCGTAACCAAATTGGATTGCGGCACGACAATGATTTTATATTGCTCACTGACCGGTATTATACTGCCGGATTATTTTTAACCTATAGGCACCGTTTGGAAAAGGGATTTTTTAATGCCCAAAACGAACAGTTCACTTTTTCCATTGGTCAGGAAATAATAACTCCGTCCTATCTAATTACCAAGGACGTCAAAGAATTGGACCGAGCCTATGTTGGATTTACGGCACTTAGGTCTGGATGGTCCTATGTGGGACGAAATAATTTAATAGAGGCAAATTTTCTCCTTGGCTTAGCAGGCAAGGCTTCAGGTGCGGGGAGTTTGCAAAGGTGGTACCATCATTCGGTCATGAAGACCGAAACCCCTACCTGGGTGGGGGAAATGGAGAATAGCGTTCATTACAACCTGTATGTCAGACACCTCTATGAATGGCGGTTGGCTCCCAACCCATTTAGTATTCACCTTGCAGCACAGGCCCAACTTGCCTTTGGAACCAGGGATATCTATGTATATCCCGAGTTGGTGGCCTATTTTGGAAGGAGAAACCCTTTGTCTTCCAGTGTGGCACACAACCAAATTGGATCTACTGATAATGAAATTTTCTTTGCCTTGCGTGGTGGATACCGATTGGTAGGTCACAATGGGCTATTGGAAGGCAATGCTCTGGGCGACGATTCCGTTTTATTGATCGCCTCAAATAATACCGTAGTCTATGCGGGCTTCGATTTTCAATTTCGTTTCGGACGAAATGAGTATTGGGTAGGTATGCGATATAATTCACCGGAATTTGCGCAGGCCAGACCCCATAAGTATGTTATTCTTTCATATACTAGAGGGTTTTGATGCGTTGCCCAGTGTTCAGTGGCCCATACTCCTGAGCCACGGGCCAGAGATTAAAGTCACGACAAAAAAGTCTAATACCCAAGTTTTCATAATGCAGCTTTTCATTTTTTGATCCTTTTACCGCAATGGTACCAGCAGGGCAAATATCTGGCTAGATTGGTGTTTTTCAGTAGTTATGGTTTTGTTGCACATTATTTTTGTTTTTATACAGTTCAATTGCTTTTAAGTACTTCAACCCTCCTGTCTCTGTTTGGTCGTGAAGGAATCCGTTCAATTCAGGATGATTTTCGTCAATCCAGCTTACAATATTATCTCTGTTTTTAACAAATGTTGAATCATTAAATACAATGTATTCTGTTGTTTCAATACTGATAATTTTATCATTGTCAAATCGGATAACTTGATTGGTGACAATTGGTACTTGGTGAAGAAATGAAATCCTTTTGTCGATTTTTGAAATCTTTGCTTTCACAATTGTATCTTTCTGCTCCATTTGGAGGATTTCGTATGTTGGGCTAAACACAGCATCCCATTTCAACCATTCCATGAATTCTTCAACAGAAAATGTCTGTACATAGTTATATTCGGTTTCTTTAGTAACAAGGCTATCGGTTAACAAAAGTGCCATTTTCAAATTATCAGAACTATTCAGTGCTTTATAATAGTTTTTAGCAATTTCAAGTCTGTTGATCTCCCTTTCAGAAGTTTTACAGGAAATGAATCCGATTATTAATAGTAATGATAGAATTACGGTTCTGTTCATTCGTAGTTGGTTTTACCTAATGTGCTACAGTGTTCTCCGCTATGATTTGTAGCGACCTAGGATATTGTTGGATTTCCAGCTATGGTAAATCCAGCTGTTGACAATTTATAAGTTCGAAGTTAGTTAAAAGGCAAATATAAAATATAGCCCTTATCCTTAGTTACTTTTTTCCGAATCTTTTAAATCCGTAATAAATGAGTCCACAGCATATAAATAACCCAGATATGGCCGGTATCATTATAGATTTCCCTGGCTCACCTGCATTTTGAACACTCCAAACCATTTTCCCTGTAGCCATTAGTACCACCACTCCAATTCCCATAATTAAGCTCCGTTTCCAAAAGGCCAAGCCCAATGCTATAAATGAAAACGGAATTGATAGGGCCAACAAGGTCTTATTTAAGTTCCATTCACCGTAGAGATAGTCCTTTTCATATGCTAAAAATTGTACCACATTTTCATTTACCACTTCAGGTTTGGGAAACCAAAACATACTGGTAAATAAGGCGAATATAGAAATTAACATTCCCGAGAAACTTTTTTTGAAAGCGAAATAGCAAAATGGCAGCAAAAACAATGGCCTTAAATACCAACTCCACTGGTTATGATGTCGTTCAAAAACCCAATTAAAGAATGGTTTATTGGTCATCGAGAATACAATGAAAGCAATTGTTAGACCTAAAAATATGGCCGCAATTGTTTTATCCGTTATTGAATTTTTCATCTATTTTTATTGAATGCAGAAATAAGTACATATACGTTCAATGCTATATTCCCATTTATAAACCACCTAAAAAAGATGGGTCCAACGGCATAATTGTACATTATTGGATCCTTTAAATCTGATTTACTAATATAGTATTTTTAGAAGTAAAATGGAGGAATACCTGGGTTGCAATTGCATTGTACAGGGGATGGATGGAGGTTGAAAGTTGCCAAGGCAGTCTGTTCGAACGTTAGAGAAAAACCATGGGTTTTGGAATACCCCAAAAATTGGAATACCATGAGGTAAATCGCCCAGGTTGCAACGGCCAAGTATGTGTGATTTCCAATCGTCCCGAAAAAGGGCTCTGTCTAAGTGACCAACTTTGTTGGTTTGGGCACACCTTCCGGCAGACAGGTGGAGACGAAATGGAAGGTTCATAGCCGTGCGATTTTGTGGAGCTGTTCTATCGTTTGTTCAATTTAAATAGGGATAGCTTTTTTTATTGAGAACTGGTAAGCTTTTATTATTGTTCCTTCCAAAACAATTTTATTTCAGTTCACTCATAATACCACTGAGCCGTATCCTAGGGTTGTAATAAATTTTTACCTTCCCTGGCGAGAGCATCACTCCTTTGACGCCCTATTCCGGAACCTTATTATCTTGGAAAATCACCTAATGTTTATGCTAGGGAACGTATTAAAATGTAGATGTTTTTTCAATATGATAAAACAATAGTTCTTAAAATAAAGGGAAAATCCATTGGTCCTGGCGGGAGATTACTGCGGCATTAGCGATATCCACGCGTAAGTAGTAGGGATTGGTCCAATTCATTTAGGATAGACCATCAATCAATTCCATTTGAGCATCAAAGACCTCGACCATAACAAGGTCCCCATATTTTAATCCCTCAATCTTAGGAAGCAGAAGCTCCAGTATAGTCGGGTTTTGAAAATGTTCTGCTTTGGTGGTAGGATCTGGCATATAAATCAACCCCTTATAGGTAGTTTCATTAAATTGAAGGGATGCATCAAAAAAGTAAAAATTCTCAGGAGGGATATAGTCGGACCAGTTTACATTCTCAAGAAAATATTTTGGTTTTTTTATTTTAAAGGTATACGGAGCAATGTCTAAATTGATAGTCCCTGGAAAGTATTGATTTAGGTTCAGGCTTTTTTGTAAGAAATATTTGTATTGGGCTTTTAAGGTTCCCTCAGGATAGCGGGGGTCTTTGGCCTTCCCAGAGGCAACTCCATGACCTTGGCAAACTATGGCATTCACTTTCATTCTTCTTTATTTTTGGCCATTTTTTGGAAAGATTACAATGTTTCTTTACTTCTAGTTTTCAATTTTACAGTAAAAACCCACTATATTTCAATATCATTTTTTAAAATATTTTTGGAGCAATGTAAGCAGTTCGATCCTGTTGATCGGTTTTGTTAAATAATCATTACAACCAGCAACCAAAGCTTTATCCTTATCCCCGGAAAGTGCAAATGCACTCTGGGCGATAATGATAACATCCTTATTGATTTTCCTAATTTCCTGGGTAGCAATATATCCATTCAATACGGGCATTTGGATGTCCATCAAAATTAAGTCGGTATCCGGGTTTTCTTGAAACATTTCCACAGCTTCCAGTCCGTTCTGTGCTTTAATAACTTTTTTACTGTACTTATCCATTTCCTTGGAAATCAGCATTGCGGATATTTTGTCATCCTCGGCTATCAAAGTTTTAATTTTATTTATTTCAAATTCTTCATCAACTGGTGCAATGGTTTTTTCCTTTACCTCCAACTCTTCAGTACCAGGTTGATAGGGAATGGCAAAATAAAATGTGCTACCAATTCCCTCTTTGCTTTCCAGCCATATTTTTCCTCCAAGCATGTCTAAAAAAGCCTTTGAAATGGACAGACCCAATCCAGCTCCCTGCTTGGCCATAACGTTCTGAACATCTGCTTGTATAAAGCGTTCAAAAATCACATCCTGCCGATCTTCCGCAATTCCAATTCCCGTGTCCTTTACAAAGAACTCCAAAAATTCCTCCTTTTGAGAATACCCTATTATAATTTCTCCCTGCTGCGTATATTTTATAGCATTTTTGACCAGATTCGTAAGAATGGCAAATAGTTTTTCTCCATCGGTTCTAATGACTATATTTTTTTTGGAGAATTGTTTATCTATATAAAGACCTATGTTTTTGTTTTCTGCTTCAGGTTTTAGTAGGTTACAAACAAAATCCACCTGATTGTAAATGTCGGTATCGGTATAAGAAATATTCCTTTCACCGGATTCTATTTTGGAAATACTAATAATGTCATTAATTATATTGAGCATACGATCACCTGCCCTTTCTATAATTTTAATGTAATTGTTTTGTTCATCCCCCGAAAGGCCTGGATCTTTTAACAATCTGGAAAAACCAAGAATACCATTCATAGGTGTTCTTATTTCGTGGCTCATATTGGCGAGGAATGCAGACTTTAAACGGTCACTTTCCTCCGCCCTTTCCTTTGTTTTAAGTAGTTCCTGATTGGCTTGATAAAGCTTTTGATTCTTAGCTTCAATTTCTCTAGACTTCAGCTTTAACGATATTTGAACCTTTTTTCTTTCTGTTCTATCGGAAACCGAACCTGCAATACGGATTGGTTTTCCGTGTTTATTTAAAACGGATGCCCCTCTGGTAAAAATCCACGCATAGTCACCAGTCTTTTTTCTTATTCGAAATTCCAACTGATAAGAAACGTTGTTTTCTAAATGATTTTTTAGAACCTTCATAACACGTTTGGAATCATTGGGGTGTATCCAATCTTTCCAATTGGAGAATCGGGCTTCCACTTCCCCGGGCTGATAGCCCAATATCTCGTACAACCTATCGGAAACCCATAACTTATCGCTTTCGAGCACCTTCCAATCCCATATACCGGCATTCGATGCCTTCACGGCCAAAGCAAACCGCTCTTCACTATCTTTTAGCAAGCGGATAGATTCCGTTTCTTTGGTAGTGTCATGTGAATTATAGAAAACATATTTTTTTCCATTCTCAGAATTGATTATGGGGGTCAAGGTTACTTCTGCATGGTAGGGGAAATTTTCGATGGAGACTGACTCAACAAATTTTATTTGTTGATTGGAATCTATTACCTTTTTATAATTATTTATGGTGTTTTTAACCACGTCGGGTTCAAGATAAATGTAATCCTTGCAAACCGCTTCCAGCGTTTTCCCGATCAGGTCTTCTTTAGTGACATGTATCCCGAATTGTTTGCCTTTGTCCAGATAGGAGTTATTTACAGCAACTACTTTAAAACTATGATTACCTTGATACTCTACCAACAATTGAAGATCTCGGGTATTGTTAAAGATAACGGACAAGAGGCTTTGACTGTCCAAAAATTCAATTTCGGTCTTCTTTTGCTCGGTTATATCACTAATTAAAATGGAGAATTTACCTTTTACCTGCGAGAATCCATATATATCATAAAATTTATTGGTGTTGTGGTTGTATTCTGTAAAATGTATGGGTACTTGATTTGACGCCAAGAGCGCAAACCTTTCTATCCATATCAATTCAATATCAGGAAAAATTTCTTTAATGGTCCGCCCTATAGTAGTTGTTATTTCTAGTCCGGTTTGTTCTTGGAAACCTTTGTTGATCCTTAAAAATCGGTAATCAATAGGTGTAAGGTCTTGGTCATAAACCATTTCACATAACGCATAGCCAATGGTAATACCATCGAACATTTTAAGGATTTGTTCCTCCTTATAATCGTCTTCGTTGATTAGTTTTTTGTTGGTATTCATAAATAGGCTATTTCTTTGCAAGAACATATGGAACCCACACGAACTATTTCAATATTACAACGACTTTAATGGATAAGTTTGATTCTTTGGCTTATATGCTTACGAACAGACGCGTAAAAAGGTTGGATTTGACTCAATAATTTCCTCAAATGTAGGAAATTTTAACAACCTTATGAAAAAATGTTAATTATTTGTTAATAATAAATATATCCTCCATTCCTGATTGTTCGTCATAAAAGTTTGAAAGTTATTCCTGTGGGAGCCTTGAATGCCATGGATTGGAGGCTATATTTTAAAAGTTTACCAATTAAATATAAGTATTTTACTGCTGTTTAAGTAGCTTTCTCTATGAGTTGCTTTCGGTATCGGTGGGGCTGGACAATTTATTTTAAAGGAATTTCCCGATATTCGTTGTACACTTTTTTCATCACTTCTGTTTTACCTTCATCCTCTGCTATGGCATGGGTGGTAAACATCATAACGCCGGTCGATTTCCCAGATAGTCCACCACGTAGTGCCGTTTCAAAGGCTTTATTGGTAACTATGCCAGGTTCATTGTAGGCTTGGACTATGGGCCATATTTTGGGGAAACCATCCTCCCTCGAATCTATTTTTTTGCTAAACCATTCAATATTTTCGCGTACCCAATTGGGTTTTCTTCCCATTCTTTGGTGGTAGACCATTGGTGAAAAAACATCAATGGTGTTCTTCAATAGATCGTAATCCAAACCAAGGATACGTTGCCTAGCGCCATTGAACTCTTCGTCCTTCCAAGGACAATGATAAAGTCCCAGAAGGGCATTGGGTTTAATTTCGGCCATAATGTCCTTAATGTTTGCAGTCCAGTCATATATAATTTGGCAACGCCATTTTCGCCATTCCGAATCATGGTTGTCAAGAATATATTTCGCTATTTCGGGAGTGGAAATATCCGGCAAATGCACATTGCTATCCTTTGAAAAACTGCTAAGACAATGTCTGCAAAAACATGTTTCAGGCAAAACGGGTTCCGGGTCTTCAAATTGGGCGTGCCAGTGGACATAGTCCATCCACACCCCATCCAGATCATACTCTAAAAGTAAGTCGCGCAGCTGATCGAAACGGTATTTTCTAAATCCGGGTTCGGTAGGGCAGGCACCCATGAACCAAGTAGCGGCCTCTACTCTTTCTCCCTTTTCATTTAGGGCCCAGGCCTCTGGATGGGTATCCACATAACCTTTGCCGTTTAAAGTGGCAAATTCGGCATATACCTTGGCCCCTTCGGCCCTAGCGCGGATGATCATGTCCTCGTTAACGGACCCGCTGTGGACAAATATGGCATTAACCCCAAGGTCGTCCAATTTATACCCTTTGTCCCATAGGGGTTTTGGATTCCCATAAACACCCCTGATCTCTATGGTTTTAGTGAAAGATGGCCCACAGGATACCAATCCGAGCGTGGAAATAAGGAATAGTGTTATACATCGGAGTTTGAGGTTAGTGGCCATATCCTTGAATTTAGAGAATTAATTTACAACTTCCTTCATAATATTATAGCTTCATTGTCATTAATAAGCATACGGATCTACCCGGAATTGCTGTGTCTTGTTCAATAATAATTGGTAGAATTCTTATTTTATACCCCAAAGGCTCCAAAGCACATATTCTTGTGCAGTATTTCCAACTTGCTAAAGCCTAGCTTTTTCATAAGCTCCATCTGGTACGTCATAGATCTGGGGGAATCCTCTTTGTCCACATAATCCAACACCTTTTTTCTATAGTCCTTTCCGCCCAATTCCTCCAAATAGTCCCCATATCTTTCCCAGATATATTCATTTAGTATTTCGCTGTCTTGCGTAACCAGGTCCGAAATCATTAAGCAACCTCCCGGTTTTAGCAGGTCATATATCTTCCTAAAGGTTGTTTCCCAATCTTGGTCGTCCCTTAAATGGTGAAGCACGGCCCCTGCCAAAATGATATCGAAATGGTTTTGCTTTAAGGAAACCTCCCTGACATCTCCCTTTACTAAATGCACCTTTTTATTGGTCTGTTCAGATACCCTTTCCAAGGCCTTGTCCAACATTGCCCCACTAAGATCTACCAAGGTACATTCCAGATTGGGAAGCTTGGAGAGCATTTTTAGCGAATAGTTTCCTGCCCCACACCCAATGTCCAATAATTGCTCGGCATTGGGGGCAATTCTCTTGGCTGCTTCGGTTATCAGCTCCAAGGAAATTTTTGCGTCGATGGTGGTAAGTTGCCCGGTGTCCAAATTGGAGAAACGCTCCACATCCTTGTCGAAACGTTCCCTGATCTCCGTTATGGTTGATTTTTTCATTACTTGTTAAGTATATATAAGTGCTACTTTTTTATGATTCGGCCAGGGCCATAATCTTTTCCCAAACACTATCGCTAACAGGCATCCCGTTCTTTAGATTTTCTTCTCTGGTAAGGGCACTCCTTTCCCCTGGATAATAAATTTTATCTCCGGCCTGCATGGGTTCTACATCATGGGTATAGTCAATAATTTCATTTAATAGTTTTTCCTGAAGTGCCTTGTCTTTAAAAACCTCTTGGTATATGCAGAGGTATACCTGGGATATTCCTGTTTCAAAGTTCTTTTGCCCTACTTTATAGGTAGAATTCCCGGCGGACAATAAGGTGGCCAACATATCCAAAATTATGGATAGGGCCGAACCTTTCCAATAGCCAATGGGCAGGCCGCGTTCCTTTATCGTAATTTTCTCTGGATCGTTGGAAAGCTCGTCATTGGCATCCCATCCCCCTGGGAAGGGAAGTTTTTTACCCCTTAGTTTATAGTCGTTGATCTTTCCGAAAGCGAACTGGGAAATGGCCATATCCAGTATTACATTTCCCCCCTTGCGTGGAATGGATACAATGAACGGGTTATTGCCAATTCGGCTGTCCTTACCGCCCCAAGGCGGCATATTGGGCTGTGTATTGGTAAATAGGATGGAAATGCAACCGGCGTCCGCAGCCAGTTTTCCATAGGTGCCGCCGCGCATCCAGTGATTGGTGTTGCGTAAGGCTACAAGACCCATGCCGTGTGTTTTTGCCAGTTCCACAGCCCGGTGGGTACACTTGGTAGCATTAATGATACCCGGGCCATAATTCCCGTCCCACCGTTCGATACTTCCAAAAGATTCCACTTTTTCAGCCTCGGCATCAATCTTAACGGAACTGTTTTCCACATATTCCAGAAAAAGGGGAACGCGATTAATTCCGTGTGAATTTACCCCTGCCAGCGTACTCTCGGTATAGGTTTGGGCCAGTAAATGAGCCTTTTCCTGGGGGAATCTATATTTTAGGAACAGTTTGTAAAGTACATCCTGCATTTGTTGGGACGAAATCTGCATGGTTTTGTTCATTTAAAATTGATTATTGAATTGTTTAGGGTGGTTGATTTCTGAGCTGAATTATATTCATCATGTGACCCTTCCCGATTAAATGTACGAAAACTATTTTTTTGCAATTAATTTGTGGGATAATGATATGAAGAGTATCCTTTGAAAATCCAATATCCTTTATATTCCAAGATCTTGGTTTATATTTAATGGTATTTTGAACCGTATATTATTGTTTGTACATTTTTCCTTCCCTTACTACATTTTTACCATTAACGGTCATGGTAGATTTATAGGTAAAACAATTCCCCTCTATGTTTATTACTTCCATCAAAATACCATTAATTTGATTAATATATTTTTGGGCCACTGTAAGTACTGATTTGGATTCGTCATAGGTTAGGCGAAAAGTACAGTCATTTATCCATTCAATTTTGGAATGTTCAATTTTAGGAGCAGTCGAACCCTGTTCGTTTCCCGGAATTTCTACCTTATTTTCCGTTTGGTAATTCCCTTCCCTGACCAATCTCCATGTTACTGGGGCTGCCCCGCTTGTGTGGACCAAAAAGGTACCATTTGTAAAGTCTGTACAATCCAGTTCCTGTGCGCTGGCGAATATTCCGGATAATGCTAAAATAAATAGGGTGGTTTTCTTCATAAGAGGCGCAAAGATGTGACTTAATACAATATTTTCAAATCCAATTCAGATTTAATACAATCTATTTTGGCAATTAAGTACAACAGTCTCCTAGAACCATGCGTTACAGGTTTTAAGTAGCTAATTTTAGTTTAAGAAGCGGTTATCAGAAATGATAAGGTATCCAATACTTTGTAAATCCTGTTATTTTTAGGGTCATACTGGATCCTGGAATAGATTACAAGTTCTTTGTTTTTGTTTTGTCTATTAGTAATTCCCTTCAAAAAAGGTTCAACAACAATCTCGTATAACCGTGGGTTAAGGGTTTCTATACATGAACTTTCAGTCTGGTATTTGACGTTGGTAATTCGGATATAATTTACGCCTTGTTGTGCCTAGTGTATTTTTAATCATTTTGCTGTTATTTGATATGGTGTTTCAGGAAAACCAAAAAGAATTGCTTTTTCCTCGTCAATTTCCTTAATTCCGATAAGTGTACTTCTTTCTCCATTTTCATACATCGAAGCAAAATATGTTCCCTGAAGTTTTTCCAACACTAATTTCCGTCCCTCTATATTAAGTCTTTTGTTAATTTTATTTATTGTCGGATTATCCAAAATCTTATTAAACACGAAGGGGATTTTTTCATCATTCCATTCAGCTTCGAATTCGAGTGCCTGAATTTTCTTTGCGGTCAATTCTGTTTTTGTAGGTCTTATTCTTTCGTAATCCGTAGCAAATTCGGTATCTTCTATAAGCGATTCTGTTTCGCTAATAACTGTATGGGTTTTTCCCATTCTGAATATTCTTATCCGATTTTCATTAATAAACACATATTTGGTTTCTGAAAAATTTTCAATCCTTTCATGTACTTTTTTCGATAATCCGCCTACGCTTTTTTTCTCTAACCTAAAGTGAATAATTTGATTGTTCTCAAATTCAATAAATTCAGGCGGACAATAATCTGACCCTTTTTTAATCTTTAACCAAGTTCCATCAAATATCTCCATTTTATAAATCATTATAACGTTTTCCCTACATAGAGCACAATTGTTGTGTTATTAGAAGTAGGAGAGCAAACTATCCTTTGCTTTCCGCAAATCAGAAAACAAAACCTTTCCGATTTTGAGATCTCGGAAATTTGGACAAAATTAGGAATAGAAACCCAGGCCTGCATTGCTTCATAGGTTTTATTGGCAACATTTAAATCTTTTCCAAAAATTCCATCAATTTTATTTTGGCGTCTCGTTTAGCTTTAAAATCCCCATCATCATTTCCGCCAAATTCATATTCATAATTTTTTCCACCAATATTAATTGTTCCAGTGCTATAACTGGTATTGTCATCGGGATTACTAGAAATTAAGTGTCCGGCGTTTTCATATTTTATATTCTGAAAAGAGTATTTAAAACTATGGGCCTGCAATCTTTTTTCTATCATATCTGCCATTATGGATGATGGCCAAACCTGATCATCACGTCCAGAAAAAAGTAGAACAGGTCCATTGGTCTTTTCTACTTTGATTGCCGCTTGTTCTATGAAATCTGTTTTTTGCAACCCCTTTTTCCAATATTCCAGCATGTTAATACGATTCAATTGGTTGCCTGTGATTTTATCCATAGGGACGTATGGAATATCAACCCCCTTATATTTCCAACTCGATTTCAATTCGTTGGAATTGTATGGTAAAACTGTATTTGACCAGGTGACAGCGCTTGGTGCGTAGGCAACAACTCCGCTAATGGATTCGGGAAATATGGAAGCAAGTACTAATGCCAATTCCGCATTTCTAGATGCTCCCATCACAATTATTTTAGTTGGATCAACTTCTGGTTGTACTTTTAACCATGCCAAAGCTTTTTCAAAGTATTCCAAATTGATTTCTTCAGGTAACTGGGGTAAACCCTCTCTTTGAATATAGGGTAATGATAGGCCACTATATCCCTTATTGGCAAATAGTTGACCCCAATAATCTCCCCATGGTCCTCCACCTATCAAAACTATTGATACTTTTTTATTGGTATCGGTTTTTGCAAAATAATTTGCCTGAAAACCATTTTCATTTATAGCTCTCGCCTTTACACCACTGAATAGTATACTGTCCGCTATAAAATATCCTACGACTAAGAATATGGTAATTCCGATCCCTATAATATACTTTCTGCGTTTGCCCATTTGTTGAGTATGTTGCTTACAATAATGTTGGATTATATCTGCCCAATATAGGAAATCTTTAAAACCCATCTGTACTTTGTCCGAAATGTCCGGTATTTCAATTGGCGATTATGTGAATTTACGAAGACTGGATTATTCTAGTGGGATTTTACCATTGCTGCATCTTTACTTTCATAAAAAGGAATGTATAGCAGCCATTTGATATCCTTTGCAGATACACTAAGGGTAATCCCCTCTGTATTTTCCGCTTTAATTTTCGCCTTAATTTTTGGCATAGCTTTTTCTGAAGGCAAAATCAACCATACGAAAGTGGCATCGGAACTAATATTGGTAGAATACGAACTGGTGGTATTGGGACTATAGATATTGTATTCGGGACTATACCAACCTTGTATTTCTGGGGTTTCCTGCCCTTTGATAAAACTTGGATTAATTTTTTGCCTGCCTACAGGGATAATTGCGAGATTGCCCCTATCGTTGGCAGTTTTCACTATCAATTTTTCTTTTTCCACCTTATTATCAGGATGCCAATGCCAAAGGGCTTCAATGGTACGGGGCCTGTCTGTTTCAACCCGATCCACCACTACCCAGAATTCGTTACGAACATAGAACAATGCCCTGGTATGTTTTGCCTTTCCTGCCATATCTTGAAATTGATCAAAGGAATTTGAAGCGTAATCAAAATCCTCCGTTATTTTAAAGTGACTGTCCGCCAAGGGTTCTTGGGCAATTTTAGGCCCGTTGGTTTGTCCTTTACCATCTATTAAAATCAAGTTATGCCCGGCACTGCCCTTGGCATAGGAACGGAATTTCTCCGCTACCTCCCCGGTATAGGCAAATCTTCCCGAGTCTACCAGAAAATCTCTGCCATAGGCCGAAATGGAAAGATGGAGTTTGTCATTGTGTTGATGGCCACTGCCCCAAGGTCCCATATCAAAGAAAGACCAATGGGCATCTTGGTCGAAGCCACTTCTGGAAACAAAATGCCCTGCCCAGGGATAAAAATAGGAGGGACCGTCCTCTGGTTGTCTACCTGTTTCTCCATTGGTAACGATGTATTCCCAATCTTTATGGCCAAATTTTTGAGCTACCTTTAATATAAGGTTTTTATCACTTCCCCTATCACCGTCATTGTTCATTATTCTATAGCCACTGGGTCTTACCATATGGGCAATATATCCGTACATTGCCTCAATAGTACGTTCGTAGAAATCGGGCAACTTCCTATCTGCCTTTTCGCAGATTTCCTTGAAAAGTTCAAAACTGTTTAAGGATACGTTGTGGTAATGCGAACTTAGTTCAGTCTGTACCCCATCGGCATACACCTGATCTTTCATGCTTTTCACCATAGTTTCAATGGCATAGTCCAGCCATTCTTCTGATTTTCTGTATTCCGGAAAATAGGCGGCTACAGTTGCCAATGAGGAAATTTCCATGGTGAGCCAATTATTACTACTGTGGAAATTTCTGTTGTAATGGGCATGGTCTGGTAAGCTACTGAGCAACAGTAATTGTGTGGCAGGGGAAATATATTCACTGTTTATTAATCCAAAAAATATTTTGGTCCACACTTTGGCTCGGGCCGCAACCTCCAATCCCCGCCATATGGAAGTGTTACTTTTTATTCCCGGGTAGGGCATGCCCATGATGATAAAATCTTTTAAAAACAGGTCTATATATTGGGCGTATTTGGGGTTGCCGGTTTCCAAATAAGTGTGAAGCACCCTGTTCAATTGACTATGCCTATTGGAAAGCCAAGCCCATTCCTTGTCATTATTGGGGCCTTTGTAGTACCAATCGCGATGTCCATCTTCCAGATAGGGGACTTTTCCCCGTACATTCTGTATTACAAAAACATTGGTCAGAATGGTATCGGCTGCGGCTACCTGCTGTGTAGTTGTTGTTGGGATTTCCTTGCGCAGATCGGAGGCCATGGTACCCTTTTTATAATAGGCCAATAATTCTTTGCACGCTTCCAGGTTATTACCAGTGCTATAAGCAAGTTTTACCTTTTCGAGCCCCGTATACTCTAAATTGAATTGATTCAGCATATTTTCGATCGTCTCGGGATAGGCGGTGATAAGATCTTCTGCAGTGCTTATACTTTTCCAATTTTGTTGGGCGGTAAGCTGTTGTGCAATACAAATAAATAAGAGTATTAGTGAGAATGGATTGATGACTTTTAACATGCGATTAGGGTTGACTAAATTTGTTTATGGTAATTTTCTTGGCAGGATCTGCTTGGGTACTCCAGATAACCAATTTCCCCTTACTGTTTACCTGCAAACCTACCGCCGCATTAAAATCGGCCCCATTCTTACAATTAAAGGATTTGGTATCCACTTTTTCCATAATGGGTTCAAAAGGTCCAAGTTTGCTTACAAGGATCAGATCGGCCGTTGCTAGGGAACCTTTTTTATAAAAACCCAAGGCGTAGATGGATGTATGATCCTTGAGAAGGTTAATGGCCTGATAGCTTCCCCATTCTGTGGGCGCAGTAAAACTATACAGTAATTGCTGTTTCCCACTTTTAGGTTTTATATGGTAGAAGTCCCAGTTGCGGGAGTCCCAATTGGCCACTATCGATAAGAATCCATCCTCAATGGCCAATAATCCCGATGCACCGGCGGTTTGCCGTTTGGGTTCGCCTTCCCGGCCTATGGTAACACTGGGCAGGGCGTTGGTCAATTCATTGTTTTGGTAATTATAAAGGCATACTCGTGAAGTGGTCTTTATAATATTATCCTCTATGCCGACAATTAAATACGGTTCGCTTACCTGGATTCCCCCAGCATGCCGGAAAGGATCTTTCATTAAAGGAATTAGGGATTCTGATGTACGTGAGTTAAGATCTATTTGCAAAACATAGGCCTTGGATCGGGAACTCCCAGAAACAAGCAGTTTTTCAGCTCCGTTTTTAATTATGTGTTGCACCCCCTGAAAATGACCATTGCGGTGAGGCACTTTAATTCGGTTGTTGATAAGGATCACTTCCGGTTCCAAACTTATTGCATCAAAAGCTTGGGGTACATTGGCTACCTGCTGCCCCCAACCCAAGATTGAATTAAGTAAGAGGTAGGCTATTAAAAATGTTTTTAAGAATTGACTTGGTGTGTCCAAAACAAAATGAATTTAGTTATTATCAATTTTTTAGTTTTTTATGGTTTACCCTCACCTTAAATAAAAATAAAAACAAGGTATGTATTTTTAATTTCAATAGAAGAGGCCTAAACCCACTGTTTTGATTTGTAAATATGGCTAATTTTTATAGTTTAAACGATTAAATATCTATCTTGGAACTGATTTTTCTCAAATATTATCCAAAAATCCCATTATGTTCAAAATGTTTAAACCTAAAGCCCTTACCCTTGGAATAATTCTATTATTTTTATTAAACCCCAGTAATGCTTGGTCCCAAACCAATTATTCGGTCTTGGATTTTTGGAAGTATTATTCCGATGCAGAAAATCAACTTTACAAACAACAAGCTGAAATATCGTTTCAAAGTCTTGCCAAGCGAAAAGAATCCATATCCAAGCTCCATACCAAGACAGATTGGGAGGGGAGACAAGGCTGGGTGAAAGGGAAACTACAGGAGTCCATAGGGGATTTTCCGGAAAGGACACCCTTGAACCCTATAATTACCAAAAGGATTAAAAAGGATGGGTATAGCGTAGAAAAATTGTATTTCGAATCCATACCGGGGGTCAAGGTCACTGCCGCCTTTTTTATTCCCCATGGGAAAAGGAAGAATCTGCCAACTATTATTTATTGCAGTGGGCATAGCGATTTGGCATTTAGAAGTGATATCTATCAGCATGTAATCCTCAACCTTGTTAAAAAGGGCTTTGCCGTCTTTGCTTTTGATCCTTACGGACAAGGGGAAAGATTACAGTATTTTGATCAACACCTGGGCAAGTCACGCTTTAGTCCAACACGTGAGCATTCCTATCCCGGGGCACAGCTTTTTATAAATGGATCCTCCACGGCCAAGTACATGATATGGGACGGTATAAGGGCAGTAGATTACTTGCTTACCCGCAAGGAAGTGGATCCCGAACGTATTGGTATTACCGGTAGGTCTGGAGGTGGAACCCAGTCATCCCACATTGCGGCCTTTGATGGGCGCATTAAAGCTTCGGCACCGGAATGTTATATCACCACCATGGAATATCAATTGAAATCTGGAGGGCCACAGGATGCGGAACAGAATTTCCCCAAGGGTATCCAACTTGGTTTGGACCATGCTGATCTTTTGCAGGTGAGGGCTCCCAAACCAACACTTATGATCACTACAACCCGAGACATTTTTAGTATTCAAGGGGCTCGGGATACCTATGAGGAAACAAAAAGGGCCTACAAAACATTGGGCAAAGAAGGAAATTTGTTGATGGTAGAGGACAATGCTGGGCATCAATCTACCCTAAATAATAGGGAAGCCATGTATGCTTTTTTTCAAAAGCATTTGGATAATCCGGGAAATTCCAAGGATGAGGAAGTAGTTATTTTTCCTGTGGAAGAATTGTATGTTACGGAAACCGGTCAACTTTCAACTTCGGTAGGGAGCAAATTTTTGTTCCACTTGAATAGCGATCGGACCAAGAAAAATTTGGTTCTATTGAATGAGGGTCGGCAGAATTTGAACCAACATTTAATAAATTTAAAACAAAAAGTAAAAGCAATTTCGGGTTATACAGAGACAGCCAAGAAAGCAAAATTGATATTTTCCGGTCAAACAGAATTTGAGGCCTATTTTCTTAATAAATATCTTATTAAGGAAGAAGGGGATAAAATAATTCCGTTTATAACCTTCGTACCCAAACATCCTATGGGCGGCTTAGTACTTTATTTGGATAATATGAAGGACAAGGAGTCCAGCGATGCCTATGCCATCCCTATACAAATGGCTCAAAAAGGTGTTACCGTAATTGTGCCTGACTTACCCGGCTATGGTGAATTGGGACCTGGGTATTTAAAAGGGGATGCTTACTTTGAAAATACCTCTTACAATCAATGGTTTGCAGGTATTTTGAACGGTAAAAGTACGGTTGCCATTCATGTGGAAGCGATAGAAACACTGTTGCAAGTTTGTAAAACGGATTTGAAATTAGACGATAAAGAAATTATGGGGATATCCAAAGGGGGGTTTAATTCCAGCCTGTTGCACGCTGCAGTTTTAGGGGTAGATTTTAAAGGTATGTTGTTTTTGGACCCATTGCTTTCCTTCCAATCCGTTGTTTCTGACAAAAACTATAACCCTGCCCATATACCATTTACCGTTGCCGGTGCCTTGCCTAATTATGACCTGCAGGATCTGTCGGCAGCTTTTGCTCCAAAGAAACTAAAGATAATTACTGAGAGCGATACTTTGGCAGCTGAGCAGTTTAAGAAGTCTTGTGAATTTGTTGCCAAACGTTATGAATCCATGGACGAGGCCAATAATTTTTCTATCACAAAGATTAATGCAGCGAGGGAAGCGATGAATTTAATAAATGCGTTTATATCGGACTTTTAACGGGTTATCATTTAACTAACCATACGTATTATGAAACTAAATTTAATTCTTGCTTTAGGAATTTTAAGTATAGTGGCCTGCAAAGATGCTCAACCCGTGATGGCGTTGTCAACGGAGCATGGCCTTCTATTTGACAAAGCGGATGAAAATGCCATTTTGGCCAATGAGGGATTTATTAGGAGTGGGAAATTTGTTCAAGGCTGGTTGGAGATGGCTGATCCTGAATCTGGACTAATCCCGAGAAACCTTGAAACTGACAAGGACATATGGAATGCAAAGGATGCCGCCGCCGATAATTATCCATTTATGGTACTTACTTCTTTTTTTACGGATCAGGATTTATTTGATGGGACCATGCTGGAGATGCTAAATGCCGAAAAAAAACTCACTTCCAGGGTCAATACCCTTCCCGATACCTATTCTTTTTCCAAAAAGGGTTTTCAAAATGAAAAATTGGATATGGCCGAAATTATTTTTGGTTCTTCGGAATATATTAAGGATGGCTTACTGCCCCTTACGGAATGGCTGGGAAAAAGTCCATGGTCGGATAGAATGATGGAGATGCTGTACGATTTAAAAAGTGAAGTAAGTGTTGCCGATGGGATATCAAAGGTAGGTTCCAATGCATCGCGGGAAGAGGTGAACGGTGAATTGCTGCAAACCCTTTCCCGAATATACTGGATGACCGGTGATGAAAAGTTTCTGGACTGGGCCCTAACCATTGGCGACTATTATCTACTGGGAGACCATCATCCTACAAAGGATCTGGAATACCTTAGGCTCAGGGACCATGGGTGTGAGTTGATATCGGGTTTGTGCGAATTGTATGTGTCTACAAGCTTTGCCAAACCACAAAAAAGGGAAGCCTATAAAAAGCCTTTGCATGAGATGTTGGACAGGATTTTGGAAGTGGGAAGAAATGGGGATGGATTATTTTATGATGCCATAAATCCCCAAACAGGAGAGATTGTACAGAAAAGGCCTGCCGATAATTGGGGTTATACCCTTAATGGATTTTACGCTGTTTATCTGTTGGATCAGGATCCAAGTTATAAGGAAGCCATCTTGAAAATATATTCCAATTTAAACAAATATACCAACTTTGATTGGGAAAACGGCAGTGCCGATGGGTATGCGGATGCCATTGAAGGTGCCCTAAATTTATACAATCGGATTCCGGACCCCTCCATAGCCAAATGGATGGACAGTGAAATAAAAGTAATGTGGGCCATGCAGCAGGAAAATGGAATAATAGAGGGTTGGCATGGAGATGGCAACTTTGCCAGAACCACCATTATGTATAATTTGTGGAAAAGCAAAGGCTTGTACCTAAAGCCCTGGAGAGATGACCTGTTTCTAGGAGCGGAGCAAAAAGGGGATACCTTATTGATTACTATTAAATCTGAGTTGCCCTGGAAAGGAAAGCTGTACTTTGATAAACCTAGACATAAGGAAAATATGAAGTTACCTATGGATTGGGCCAGAATCAACCAATTTCCCGAGTGGTTTACGGCAGATAAGGATAGCGTATATACCTTAGTGGATTATGACAAGTCCGAACCTACTAAATATCAAGGCATACAGTTGATTGATGGTATTGATATTAAATTGGAGGATAACAAAAGAATGGTAGTGTATTAGCGGCTTAAATTTACCTAAATAGAAATCTAAATTCCCATTTATGATCCAACACACAGTAGTGCTAAAGTTAAAATATCCCAAAGGCTCGCCTGAAGAAAAAGAGTTTCTTGCTGAAGCGGCCAAATTGGCCTTGATACCTGGAGTCCATAATTTTCAATCCTTAAGACAAATAGGGAAGAAGAACGATTTTGATTATGGTTTGTCAATGGAATTTGACAATATGGCGGCATATTCAGCTTATAATATACATCCGGACCACAATAGGTTTGTGGCAACCTATTGGGCCAAATACGTAGAAAAGTTTTTGGAATTGGATTATGAGCCTATAATCTAATAACACACACTATAGAATACAGCTTTTCCATGGAAAAGCCAAGGGATTGAACAAGGTGTGGATGAGTGAATTTACAATTTTGTCCGTGGCTGATTTTGAAGTCGCGGGTCTTTTGACTTAATTGTGACCAGCCTATTTTCCATGACCTCTGTAATTCTCTCCATGGTCTCCACTTCAAGTCTATGCATGGCTTCATGGGTGTAAAAAGTGAGGTGGGGAAGTAGAATTACATTGTCCATTTCATAAAGCCTCTTTAACGGATGGTCAGTTTTGTTCAATGGCTCCTGACTGTATACATCCAAGCCGGCGCCAGCAATTTGTTTGTTCTCCAAGGCATTCAGGAGTGCCAATTCATCTATCAAGGCGCCTCGGGCGGAATTGATAATGATAGCGGTTTCTTTCATTACCGAAAATTCCTTTGAGCCTATGAGGTGTTTGGTTTCTTTGTTTAAAACAGCATGTAGGGAAATGAAATCGCACTCCTTGAGCATTTCGGTGAGGTCATCATATTTTTGAATCCCCCTTTCTGCCAATTTCTCTTTAGACTTGCTGGGGTCGTAACCAAGAACTTTTGCCCTGAATCCCAAGCCCGCCATCCTTGCCATGCTACTTCCTATTTTACCACAACCAATGATGCCGAGTGTTTTTCCGGCAATATCGTGTCCCAACCACTCGCTACTTGGCCATACCCAAGCTTTGCTGTTCATTTGTTTTTGTAGCACAGGGAGCTTTTTGGCCAGTGCAATGAGCATGGCAAATGCCCCCTCCGCAACGGTCTCCTCTGCGTATTCAGGAATATTGACCACTACTATTCCGCGTTCATTGGCAGCAGGAATATCAATGGCATCTATTCCTACTCCGTATTTTATTATTGCTTTGAGCTTTTTTGCAGCATCAATTGTTCTACGGCCAATAGGGGTGTAGCACATTAATAGGATGTCGCAATCCTCCAATTCTTGCATTAGAATTTCTTCCGATACCCCGTCTGGGAGCAATATCAGATCATGTCCATTTTCGCGAAGGCTTTGGTCTACATAGGGAGTCTCCAACTCCATGTCGGTTCTAACTATCTTCATAATACAAGCAATAGGTAACGGTTGGTTCTGTATGATGGCTGTCTAAATGTTGATATTCGGTATTACAACAAATTTAGAAAAGCTGTTGGAATTAAATGTAGTATTCCGAGGATTGTTTTATTTCCTTCAATACGAATGTACTGTTCAAGACACCAATGTTTTCTATTTTTGAAAGCTTGGTCTTTACAAAATCGTGGTAGTCCTCAAGGCTTTTGGTATGGATTTTTAAAATAAAATCTACTTGCCCTGCCAAATGGTAACATTCCTGTACCTCGTCCAGACTCTGTACCTGAGCCTCAAACTTCTCTATAAATGCTTCGTTGTGATACCGCATGGAAACCTGGCATATAACGGTTATGGAGCGGTCTATTTGTTTTTTGTCCAGAATGGCAACGTATTTTTTAATGACTCCTTGTTTTTCAAGTCTACGGATCCTTTCATAAACAGGGGAGGGGGTAAGATTAAGAATGGCTGCAATCTCCTTTGCCGTTTTTTTGGAATCTTTTTGCAAAATCCTTAGTATAGTAATGTCGGTATTATCTAGTTGCTCCATGGTAGTGGGAAAAATTACTTTAAAACATCCATTTTTTTATTTAAAAAAGCAAATATAACTTTAAAAATGGTGCATTTAAGTGATAATTACTTAATTATTCCTATTGTACTAATATAGTAATCGCTTTTTGTAATTTCGACAGTAATTAACACTTATGGTTAATAAGGCTAAAATAGTAAATTATGAAAGCAAAGGTTCTGGTAATTGGCGCCAATGGACAATTGGGATCCGTACTTGTTAAAGAGCTGCAACACCGCCATGGTTTGGACAATGTGGTAGCTTCGGATATAAATAAATCCCATAATTTCCATGGAGCATTTGAAGTGTTGGATGCTACCGATAAAACTCAATTATTAGAGGTGGTTGAGAGCTATGGCATTACCCAAATATATCATCTGGCGGCCATTTTATCCGCCAAGGGAGAAGCAAACCCGCTGACTACTTGGGATCTTAATATGAAAATGCTGTTTAATGTTTTGGAAGTTGCACGAGTGCAGGAGATGGATAAGGTCTTCTTTCCGAGTTCAATTGCCGTTTTTGGGGAAGATGCACCTTGGGTAAACACACCAAACAAAGCCTATCTTAACCCTGCTACCGTTTATGGCATGAGCAAGGCTGCCGGAGAACAATGGGCACAATATTATTTTTTAAGATATGGTCTGGATGTAAGGTCTCTTCGCTATCCCGGGGTTATAGGCTACCAATCTTTGCCAGGAGGCGGTACCACGGATTACGCCGTTGAAATTTTTCACAAGGCCGTCTTGGAAGAGGAATTTGTTTGTTTCCTGAATGAAGATACTACCTTGCCCATGATCTTTATGGACGATGCAATTAGGGCGACTATGGAATTAATGGAGGCACCTAAAAGAGATATTAAAATAAGAACGGCCTATAATCTTGCCGGGAGTAGTTTTTCCCCAGAGGATATAGTAAGGGAAATCCGTAAGTTCTATCCAGACTTTATGGTAAAATACGAGCCAGATTTTAGGCAGGACATTGCTGCCAAATGGCCCAAATCTATCAATGATGATGAGGCCGCATTGGATTGGGGGTGGAAACCGGAATACGATCTGGAAATGATCGTCAGCACTATGATCGAAAAACTAAAAGAGCAATACGTACCTCAGCAATAAATGCGCTAGGAATCTTTAAATAAATCAAATGCCTTATCTAGTTTGGGCAGAAAAAAGAAATAACAGATATGTATTCAACAGTAAAAAACGAATTAAGGGAAGAACTTGAGGCCATAAGAGCCGAGGGACTATATAAAGAGGAAAGGATAATAACCAGTCCCCAGGGGGCTGAAATTCAAACCACTAATTCCAGGGATGTCCTTAATTTTTGTGCCAACAATTATTTGGGACTTTCGGCCCACCCAGATGTTATAAAAGCAGGTAAGGAAGCCATTGACTCCCATGGTTTTGGATTATCGTCCGTTCGTTTTATTTGTGGTACCCAGGATATACATAAAGAATTGGAACGCAAGACGGCTGACTTTCTGGGAATGGAAGACTGTATTCTATATGCCGCTGCATTCGATGCCAATGGCGGTCTGTTTGAACCCATTCTAGGGCCGGAAGACGCTATTATTTCTGATGCATTGAACCATGCTTCCATCATAGACGGGATAAGGTTGTGCAAGGCGAAACGTTTTAGGTTTCAACATAATTCCATGGTGGACTTGGAAGAGCAATTGAAAGCAGCCCAGGGTTCCCGAAGAATTTTGATAGTTACCGATGGTTCCTTCTCAATGGATGGAACCATTGCTCAATTGGATAAAATATGTGATTTGGCCGATAAGTATAATGCCATGGTCATGATAGACGAATGTCATTCTACCGGTTTTTTGGGAGCTACCGGGCGTGGCTCACATGAATATAGAAATGTAATGGGAAGGATCGATATCATTACAGGTACCTACGGGAAGGCACTTGGGGGTGCATCCGGAGGTTTTACGGCGGCCAGAAAGGAAATAGTGGACATGTTAAGACAACGCTCCAGACCTTATCTTTTTTCCAATACTATGGCACCATCTATCGTAGGGGCTTCCATAAAAGTTTTGGATTTATTGGCTTCTTCAACCGCATTACGCGATAAGTTGGAAGCCAATACCCGCTATTTTAGAGAGGCAATGACCGCTGCTGGTTTTGATATTGTTCCAGGTGATCATCCTATTGTTCCGGTAATGCTTTACGATGCACCCCTGGCCCAAAAGTTTGCTTCCCAATTGTTGGAGGAGGGAATTTATGTTATTGGTTTCTTTTATCCAGTAGTACCACAAGGTAAAGCCAGGATTAGGGTGCAATTATCGGCAGCCCATGAGCAGAAACATTTGGAAAAGGCGGTAGCGGCATTTACCAAAGTAGGGAAGGCGCTCAAAGTAATTTAGTCCCTTTGCCTTTGGCCCAAACAATTGGAGATGAACAATAGCGGCCCAAGCAATTAAGCTATTGGGTTTGTGTGACCAATGGTATTATAAAGAGGTATTAATCCCCAAGTATTTCGGTCTCAAAGCCGTCAATACTCCTGGTGTTTTTATTTTCCCAATACCTTTCAATTCCTGCAGGCCCTTGTTTGGTGGACCATGAATTTAAAGCAGTTCTTTCTTCTTTGTAATCCATGAAGGGAACTGCAAAGCCACAGGAGGTCTGCACCAGGTCGATATCCATTTCGATAATCTGCCGAGATCCAATGTTCTCGGGGAATAGTTTTATATATCTATGAAATTCCACATCCCTTCTATGGTAGATTTTAGCCTGTCCATATAGTCTTAATATCATGGGTTTGCCTTCAAATGCACAGAACATGACGGTCATCCTATTGTTCTTTAACAAATGTGCTGCTGTTTCATTACCACTACCTGTTAGATTGAGCCAAACTATTTTATTTTGGTCAAGGATCCTAAATGAATCAGTTCCTTTGGGCGATATATTTACCCTGCCTTCAGAAGCCGCCGTGCCAACAAAAAAAATCTTTTGTTGCTGAATGAATTCTTTCAATTCAGTTGTAATCGAATCTAATTTTTTCCCCATGTTTAGAAATTATGGTAAACCTGAATCTTATGAGATAAGATATTAATCCTATGAAACCCAAGATTTGGGCCGGTATAAATTTACAAAACTTTTACAAGTGGGCGGAACCTTGGATTTTAATTTAAACATACCAACTCCCTTAGGTTTTAAGTTTTGACCCCTTATTGGAATCGTACAGTTTAATTAAATGATAAACATGAATGATACAGAAAACTATTCCTGCAATTACAAGAGGCATAGAATTCAACATGGCGCCATAAATGATGTAAAAGAAACTGGAAATTAAATGCCAAAGGCGGAATTTTCCCATATCTTTTTTAGTAATGGCAAAGAAACCTGTTAGGATGGCGATATAGCCAATACTCTCAATTACTATGTTCGTCATTTTTTAAATTTTTTAAGGTTCTGTCCTTGTAATCGCTTTGGTTCAACTTTTCTTCTATTTTTAAAAATTCTTCCAAAAAATGGGGACTGTCGGCAAGTAGGTCCATAACGGTCTTTCTACCTGCGGTCCAGTATTTTTCAAAAACCGCCAACTGTTTATATGCTTTTTCCGTTAGGGTTATGAGCTGTTTTCTTTTATCCTTTGTATCGGTCCTAGTCTCTACATGTCCGTTTTTTTTCATTTTATTAATGATTTTTACTACGGCAGGATGCGAAAATTGTAATGTTTCGGATATCTCGGTAATGGTCATGGTCTCGTTTTCCTGTAAAAGAATAAAGATCAGGTTCCAGTTGGGTTCTATATCCAGACCTTCTGATTTGTACAGTTCCTTGGTACTATAAAGTAGGGAATCACTTAATCTCTTCAGCCTACTGGTTAGACCAACATATTCCATTTCCGTTAAAAAGTCGTTCATATTATTTATATTAAGTAACTGGTTACGCAAATATATTCATTTTTAGGTAACTGGTTACATAGTTTGATTTTTTTTGAAAGAATAATTACCTATTTGATACATCAGGTAAAATTTAGTAGATAGTGGATCTTGTTGAATAATTACTTTGGATTGATTAACTTTCCAAAAAATTAATAAAGACCAACAATGTTAAAGAACACTTCACTAGCCGTATTGTCAATTGCATGCTCTCTAGGATTATCATCCAGTGTATTGGCACAAAATAACCAACACTTACAAGATCATACACATCATGTACATGAAAATAATGATGTTGCCCACCATCATGAGCATGGCCCAATGGTATCGGATGAAATGCCTATGCAAGCAAAACTGCTAACCGGTCAAGGGGAGTATGTTTTCTCATGGGACCAAGAATTAACCGCGGCTTTTCCAGAAGAAGCCCATGAGTTTGAACCCGGTATGCACGGTGGGTTTAATGAAGACCCCGATACGGGCATTGTTTATACAGGAATACCTGGTTATGGACTTTGTGCCATAAGCCCCGACTTAACAAAATGGTCTACCATAGGGAATGATGAACGCTTAAAGGATAACATACATGGAATTGTTTTCTTTGTTCATAAAGGTGAAAAATACCTTGCTGTAGCCCAAGAGGGGAAAAGAGTACTCGTACTTACTTTGGATGGAGAAATTGTTAGTGAAATTTTGAAACCTACGGGAAATGAATTCAAGTTTGCCGAAGCCAATGAGTTCTTCGGATCAAAGGATAGTAATTTTGGTGTTACTGATGTTACTTATCTTAATGGCACTCTATATGTGGCCCATGGTTATTCTGCTGGGGATTTTGTGATGACGATAAAGGAAAAGAACGGAGTTTGGAGCTGGGGCAAACTTGCTTGGGGAGGAAAGGGAGACAACCCTGGTCAGTTTCAGACCGCACATGGTATATATGCCCACAATAAGCACATCCTAGTAGCCAATAGGGCTGCAGGACAGGTAGTAAAATTTACCAAGAAGGGTAAATTTGTGGAAATTTTTAATGATATACCAGAAAGTAGTCTCATTTGTAATGTCTCCTATAAGGATGAACATTACTTCTTGAATGCTTTGCAGGCCATTGGTGAACAGAAATCGGCTCCGCTCTATGTTCATACAGGGGAAAAGTTGGTATCCACAGTAATTCCGGGAGATTTGGATATCCCTGTATTGACAAATATTCATCAGGTTTGGCCGCACATTGTTACCGAAAATGGATCCAAACAATTATACTTACTTGTTCATGGGTGGAACAAAGGCAAATTTGCCGTCCTGAAGATGGAAAAATAATTAAAAGGCCTCCCCAAAAAGGAGGCCTTTTTTATTGATTATTTAATGGGGGTCAGTACAATGTTTCGATAGGCTACATTGCCATGGTCTCCTTGCAAATAGATGGGCCCTGGACTCAAAACATCGGAGGAAATGGCTCCGCCTGTAGGACCCCAAACGGGTTGGTTGTCTATTATTTTTTTGCCGTTAAAGATTACGGTAAGGTGTCGGTCTACCAGTGTAATATCCAAAGTTTGCCATTCCCCCGCAGGTTTTTCGGCTGCCTCACTGGGGGTAATACGGCTATATAAGGCTCCCATATTATGGGAATCCAACTCCTTGCCATAGGAATCCACTACCTGAATTTCATAAAGTCCACGTAGATAAATACCGCTGTTGTTGCCTTCGGGTACATTGACTTCCAATTTTAGGTTGAAGTCATTAAATTCCTGTAGTGTGCGAATGTTGCCATACGAAATATGTTCGCCGTCCTTTGGTTGTATGGGATCGTTTACGATCATGCCATCTTTCACCTTAAAACCGTTGGCCTTTGATGGGTCCATTAATTTCCAGCCCGTCAAATCCTTTCCATTGAACAATTTTATAGGTTTTTCAAATTTAAGTTTGGACAGGTCCGGTGTATCCGGCAATGGCGGCATACGTTTCCCGGTAAAATTTTTAATGGAAATCCCGTTACCGTTTCTCTTGGGGCCACTCATAGTGCCCTCCAAGGCTTCCCCCACTTTTTTGACCTCCAAGGTATAGGTGACCGTATGGCTCCGGTGGGCACTTCTTTTAACTTCATAGGTACGGGTAGCCACCAATGTATTTTCGTCTACCAGGTAAATGTTGGACACAGGAACAACACTACCACCTATCCATAACAGTTCGGCATCCAAGAAGCCATGGTCCTCATGAACGTTTAGCCAGCCGGCACCACCACCTTTAATGTCGAGTCCCCACATGCCTATAAAAGGATTGGTCCAAAGAGGCTGTGGAGCAGTATTGGAATAGCTATTAAGGACCATAAATAGTAATAGCATGGAAAGAATTGTCCGTTTCATTTTAGTGCGTTTTAGTATGGGTTGATTTATGAACAACAGAGACTGCTGTTATCATTTGAAGGTAATCAATTATTTAAAATGGAGTTTCATTTCCGACCAGAAAATTAGACCATCCCTATAAGAAGTAAAATTTCACGCAATAGTTTTCCCTATTTAAACCAAGGAACAAAGGGTAAGGTAATATATGGTATATACCTTGGTATTAATTCAATTCTTCACAAACACCATACAGTGCTGCCAAGGAAGATTATCAATGTTGCGCTCTAACTTCATTCCTGCTGCTTCCAATTCCACAATGGCCTGTGCCTCGGTCATTTTATGAAGGGTTTTTATAGGAACTTTGTCATCCTCGGCGCGATATTCTATCAAAAACAGTTTACCATCGGCCCGTAAAGCTTTTTTAATGGAGCTCAACATTTCTGCCGGAAAATTAAACTCATGGTAAACATCCACCATAAGTACCTTGTCCAAAGAATTCTCAGCTATGTTTATATTTTTTTCACTGCCTTTTATGATCCTTACATTTTTAATTTGGTCCCGTTCTTTGCGACTCTTGATCTCTTCCAGCATTTCTTCCTGAATATCCACAGCGAAGACAAGTCCAGACCTGGACAATTTGGCCATCTTAAAAACATGGTAGCCGGAACCAGCACCTATGTCGGCAATATTATCTTCCGGTTCAATAGCCATATTACGTAATAGGGTAGTGGTGTTTTCTTCTACTTCACGCTCGGGACGATCTAACCATTGTATGCCCTGATATCCCATTACATATGCAATTTCCCTTCCCATATACCATTTTCCAATTCCATTGGGGTCTCCTTTTTTATAAGTGTAATGGGGGATGGGGGTTTTGTTTTGTGCAATTCCTGGGTGCCATGATATTGAAAACAAGAGAAGGAACAAAATTTGGGCAATTTTTTTCATAGGAATTTTAATATCTTGTTCCGTGTTAATATAATGTGGGACAGACTAATAGTCTCCAATAAAAGTAATGAAATTAATGCATTCCTATCCCTGAAATTGTGGAAAGGTACTTTCTCCTTGGAGGATTTCGAAAGGCTAAGGTTATTATAATTTTAATGGATCGATGAAATTTGGTTCCGGAAGAATATCATGGATCTCTTAACTTAGTGAACAATGGCTAATTGCATATATTATCAATACTTTAAAAATAGATAGCCTTTCTTTTATATTACCTATAAATATTTTAGATTAACTTGGTGACCTAGAGACCAACAGTATGAATTTTATAAACATTTCACCTTCCTTTTCCTCACTTTTTTGTCTATTGATCTGCGGATATGGTGTGTTTTCCCAGGAGGCCAATACCCGGGAACTTTATTTGGAACCCATTTTTCATGTAAATTATGGGGACGCTACGGCAGATAAACCCCAGTCCAAATCATGGACAAACCAATATGGGCATTGGTTGATAGTAGGGGACGGGGATGGCCCAAAATTATTGAAAAAGGAAACTACTGTTTGGGCGAGTCAATTTGAAGTTAATAAAGCTTGGCAAAATTTGCCGAGTAGGGCCGATGTGTATAGCTCAGGTGATGAGGCGCATATAGTTTTGGTCGGGGAATGTGCATTGAATGTAGTTCAGATAACCTATTCCCACCAAAACAAACAATACGAACATCAATGGAAGGAATCCCTGCCCATTCCCCAGGACTGCCAATCCCTTGAGACGGCTACCATAACCCGAGATTCGAAAAATCAATATTGGGTTTGTGCGGATGTGAACCAGAAAATTATGGTTTGGCATTCCTATAACGGTAAGGATTGGTCGGAACCCATTGAATTGGCAGACAACATCAACAGAGACGATATTTCCCTAATAGTCGGATTGAAAGACAAGGTATCCGTTATTTGGTCCGACCAAAATACCCAATCCATTATGGAGCGAATCCACCGGGATGGGGAAGGGCCTGCACATTGGTCGGCGCCCATAATTGTTCAGCAGGGCGATAATAATGCAGACGATCATTTAAATGCTACAATATTTGGGAACGGAGAAATGGCCTTGGTTTCCAAGAACAGTGTGGACCAAATTGGCCAGCCCCAATTTGTATTGCGAATGAGGGACAAGGAGGGAAGGTGGACCAATATTCCGTACGAGATTCTCACCGCACAAAGAAGTCCATCACGACCTATTATCAACCATGTTGAATCGGGAGAAATATTTGAGGTACATGCGGTTAAAGATCGGGAGAACAATCGATATTTTATTTCTGTCAATGAAATAAAAAGAAGGAAAGATGGCTGGGAGTTTCGGGAACTCATCCAATTAAAGACCAAAATAAAGGGGAAAAACGGTGATGTTACATCCAGTAAGGCCAGTTTCTTATCCAACAGACCAAAATTGATATTTTTTTCTGATGATTTGGGCAATATTTATTCGTTCGACCTGGATAGCCTATAGAAGGTTTTTTGCTAGAGTGCTACTCCGTATTGAAATGGACCGTTTAACACCTCAGAATTAATTTTAGACCATATATTTTATAATCCTATGCTATAAATTATTGGACTTCGGGGAATTAGGTAACATACCTATCAATCCGACCAAAAATCAACTGCCTACAATCAGGACTGCTATTTTTTCCACAATCGTAAATTGTGAATATCTATTTCCCAAATGGAGGGATATTTTTTTATTAAGACCTATTTTTGGCCTCCTTAAAAATATATAGATATGAGTCAGACTTGGTACGAGTGCAAGGTAAAATATAGAAAAACACATGAAACTGGGGAACAGAAAGTAACAACGGAAACTTATTTGTTGGATGCGATATCCTATACCGAAGCGGAGAGCAGAATAAATGAAGAGATGGCCGCCTATACCAGTGAAGAATTCTTGATCACCAATATAAAAGTCGCGAATTTTTCGGAGGTGCATCCTTTTGAGAATTCCGATCGATGGTTTAAATCAAAGGTGGCTTTAATTGCCTTTGACGAGAATAGTGGTAAGGAAAAAAAAACCAATACTTATTTATTGGTACAGGCCAATGATGTAAAGGAGGCCTATGACAATACCATACAGGCCATGAAAGGTACCATGGGCGATTACACTATTCCTGTAATATCGGAATCTCCGATCATGGATGTATTTCCCTATTTTTCAGGCGAAGAAGGGGATATGGACCAATTGGAAAAGTTCAATGCCCTAAAGGCTTCAACTTCGGAATCCAACGAACTTAATGAAGATTTGGAAGCCTTGGATGCTTTTGAAAACGAAGAAGCCTTGGCAGTTGGAGCTGTAGGTGGGGAGGAAGAGTAGTCCAATATTCTTGGGATAAATAATGTAAAGAGGGCTATCTAGCCCTCTTATTTTTGTTTGTGGACCCGTCTTTAAAAACCACAGGCTCCTTGAATTTGAATAGTAAAATAAACCCCGCCTTTTTGGCGGGGTTTCAAAGGATCAATCCCAAAAGTTGTGTGTGAATTAGAAAAAAAATAATTTACTATCTCATTTTTGTGTTCTGTTCATTTTTTGCATCGCCCAAATGCGTAGCATTCATGAATACCATTAAAAATCAATAGACCAGCCGATGAATAAAAAACGACCAGGGCCGAATAACCAAGGTACACCGTACCTTGGTTAGGAGGAGCCAGCTGTAACCATGGCCAAGCTAATTTTAAATTTCTTTAAATCTACGCACTTTCCACGGCCCCGGCGTCCAGGCCGCTTTCACTTGGGTGAAATGCTCTATGGACGCCTTCCACCTTCCAATGTGAAAACCACTTGATTTAAGACGAAATTGAAAATAGGCCGGCCCTTACGTTCCGTCAACCTTCATGTGGGGATAAGTCATTTTCCGTTATTAAAAACCTTTGGTATTGCCATCAAGGTCTCTGGTTTGGTCATTCTTCTTCCGTCGTGGAGATGGCATGGCCGTTAAGAATTATTGAAGCCTTGGATATAATTTAATCATTGGTTTTACAAAATTGCTCCTATTAATAAAAACTATTTATCAAAAAAAACACGACTGATCAAATTAATCCTAATTTTTTGATAAACACAACAATTGATCATGATCCGTTTCAAATTTATTATCCAGATCCTTAGAGGGGACCACTAATATGGTTCATTATTCAGTTGTTAGGGTTTTGCGTTGACTCTTTTTGTTCAACACTCTATCCAGTACCGTATCCTTATCCAACTTTTTGGTACAGAAGAACCAATCCTTACAATCTATTTCACTGTCTTCCATTCTGTCTTTTGCAGTTCCACAGGAACCAGCTGGTCCTACTATTACATCATCACCCGGACGCCAATCGGCAGGAGTGGCAACCCCAAATTCGTCAGCGGCCTGTAATGCTATGACTACACGGTATAGTTCATCGAAGTTTCTTCCCAAACTTAAAGGATAATAAATTATGGTCCTTATAATCCCCTTTGGATCAATAAAGAAAACAGCCCTGACCGCTTTTGTTGAATCTTCATTGGGTTGAATCATTCCATATTTTTTGGCAACCTCCATGGTAATGTCTTCAATTAAAGGAAAATTTACTTCAACATTTTTCATCCCTTTGTACTCTATTTTTTCCTTTATGGTACGTAACCATGCAATATGGCTGTACAAACCATCTATTGAAAGACCAACAAGCTTGCAATTTGCTTCTGCAAATTTATCTTCCATGGTTGCAAAGGTCATAAACTCCGAGGTACATACAGGAGTAAAGTCGGCCGGATGACTAAATAGGATTACCCAATCGCCTTTATAATCACTGGGGAAATCTATATTACCTTGGGTTGTAACAGCTTTAAATTCCGGTGCAGCATCCCCAATACGTGGCATGCTGATGTGTTCGTTTACTTGATCTTGTTCCATTGTTCTATATTTAGAATATTAATGGAACTAAGGTATTTTAATTTGAATTTTTGCACAGTGACCAATGTTACACACCTTCAATTTAGTATAGGTGGTAGGATAAATTGATTTACCATGTCATTTGGAATATCATGGGCCTCCTACATAGTAATCCGAAATAGTCCTACAATAGAATCCCTCCTGAAGCTTCTATACGCTGACCATTGATCCAGCGGGCATCCTCGGTACACAAAAATGCCACCACACCACCAATATCTTCTGGTTCTCCCACTCTTCCCAAGGCAGTGGCAGCAGTTACAGCCTGTCTTTTTTGTTCGTTTGTTTTGTTTTCCCCACCACCAAAATCAGTTGCTACGGCTCCTGGGGCCACCACATTGGCGGTAATTTTTCTAGGTGCCAATTCTTTGGCCAAGTATCTGGTAAATACTTCCACGGCAGCTTTAGTTGGGGCATAGGCGGATGAATTTGGAAAAGTAAACCGGGTGAGACCGGAAGAAATGTTAATAATTCTACTCCCGTCATTTAAATAGGGCAGGGCCTTTTGGGTTAGGAAATAGACCCCCTTGAAATGAACATTTACCATTTCATCAAACTGTTCCTCTGTGGTTTCAATAAAAGGTTGATAAATTCCAGTACCTGCATTGTTTATTAAAAAATCAAACTTTTCCTGGCCTGTCTCGGCTTTCAGATAAGCGGAAAGCTGACCAAAGAATTCATCAAAGGAATTGATCTTAGCGGTATCCAATGGCAGCGCATAAGCCATCCGACCCAAATCCCTAATTTCGGTAACAACCTTATCTGCCGCCGATTTGTTGGAGTGGTACGTAATTATGACATCGATTCCTTTTTTCGCGATATTAAGGGCCATATCCTTACCTAGGCCTCGACTTCCTCCTGTTACTACGGCAATTTTGTTTACGGGCATGATAATAGATTTTTGTTTTTGTAAAATTCGGGATTATTTAGGAAAAGGACCAAGTAGACATGAATAATATTGCTGGAAATATTGTCTCTCTTTAAGTTTGGAATATTTCTATAGCTTCTTGTTTAGTGCCTACATATCCCAGAAAGGAAGGGAATGATTTTTACTTATAGAGTTGTTTTATTTTTCCTTTTTAACAATAATAAAACAAAGAATGCATGAAACCAGGGTCAAGAAACTTCCTGCAATTAATTCTATTACACTTTTGGCAAATAGATTGCCTAAGGTGTTCAAAGCAAAAAAGACAACAAATATCCAAATGAGTACATCAATGGCCTTGTTAGTTTTTACGCTCTCCAAAAGTTGGTATTTTATGAACAGGACCAGGGCCATAAAGATATTGATCAGGATGGAAAAAGCTTCAAAAGATTTCATTTCCCCAACAGAATTTAATTTTCCCGCCCAGACCTTATCATAGGGTATTTGCTCCGTGAAAATTAATATATGAAATATCAAAAGTGTTCCAAGTAAAAGGAACATAATTTTCAAGGCAATTCTTTTATTCATTGTATCATTATTGTTAATGCTGGAAATGCCCAATATTGAGCAGTTGTATTCTACCGCTTACCCCCCTTGTTTTGGAATGGGTTCCTAGGTTACCAACCGCCAGGCTTTTCTGGCTTTTCTTGACAATAGTTTATTGGCCTCGGAGTCTCCTATAAATTTCTCCTTCTCAGAATTCCAATTGAGTTTCCTTCCCAATCTGTACGAAATCAACCCTAAATGCATGGGCAGGGTCATGGTACGGGCATAGGCCAGGTTCGATTCGGGTTGGGTCCTCGATTTAACGGAATCAACAAAGTTTTGTTGGTGTCCCGGAGAACGGATTATACTTTTTGGTACTTCAGGGATATCGGTCATAGTTTCCCCATCGATGGTGATTTCACGGGAATTGTAATCACAAATTAAACTTCCCTTATCTCCTTCAAAATAAGCTCCAATTCCACGCTCTGCCGCACCGGGAACATTTGGAGGTTCACTGGTCCAATAGAGCTTTAGACCGTCGAACTCATAATCGATTTCGATCCATTTTGGAGTATCGGCAATACCTTCTGATTTTTCTCCTCGGGCAACAATACTCTTTAGGCCTTTGGGTTCCAAGGCCCAAAAAGCCACATCGGCAATATGGCACCAGAAATCGGCAAAAAAACCTCCGGAATAATCCAAGAAATAGCGGTACGTAAAGTGGCATTTTTCGGGGATATAATCTACATAGGGTGCCGGTCCCAGCCACATATCCCAATTAAGCCCTTTAGGGACGGCCGCAGTTTTTGGATTGCCCAAATTTGGTGGTGCCCCGGTTTTCCATAATCGAACCGTGTGGACTTTGCCAATGGCGCCCGACTTTATAATTTCTACCACACGATGGTAATTGTCCGTGGCATGTATCTGCGTCCCCATTTGAAAAATACGGTTGTGCTTTTCCATGTTTTTGAGCATCATTTGTCCCTCTTTAACATCATAGGAAAGGGGTTTCTCACCGTACACATCCTTTCCTGCCTGGAAAGCCAGGCTTGCGATCTGTGCATGCCAATGGTCCGGGGTAGCACAGGTGATGGCATCAATATCTTTTCGGTCCAGAATTTTTCGGAAATCACCGTAACCTTTTACTTTTTTTCCAGGCTGAAGGGTTTCCATTGTTTTTAGACTACTTGCCAGATGGGATTCATCTACATCACAGAGGGCAACCACATCCACTTCAGGTAGAGCGCTGAACCATTTCATATGGCTGTTGCCCATACCGCCCACACCAATGTGGGCTACACGGAGGCGATCGCTAGGCGCAATTTTGCCATAGGCCGAAGGTAACAATGTTAGGCCCAGAAGTCCCAGACCACTTTGTTTTATAAATTCTCTCCGATGCTGTTCTTTAATTTTCATTACTGCTTGGTTTGGTTCCATTAAATATGGGAAGGACCTCGTTAAATCCTTGGCGTCCCATCTATCCGATTACTTGAGCTTAGTGTAAAGCCATTCTTTTTTCAACTCCTGTTGTTCTGGGTAGGTCCAATGCTGGGTCTTTTGAAAAAGATGAAGCTCCTTTGGGGCCGTTAATACATTAAAGGCGGAATATGTAGAGGCAGGCGGACATACATTGTCATTATAGCCCCAACTGTACCAGCCCGGTACTTTTACAAAACGGGCAAAATTTACGACATCATAATATTTGGAAACTTCTATTTTTTCCGGTTTGTTGGTGAAATCGTCTACGAAAATTTGGGGCCAACCTCCAGCACGCCCGTGTAAAAATCCCGTCATATCGGATAGGGCAGGGAAAAAGGCTGCCAAATAATCAATTCTATCATCCAAGCCTGCGGTCACAATGGAAAGTGCACCGCCTTGACTACCACCGGTAACCGCAATATCTTCACCATTAAAACCGTCTACACTTTCTATAAAATCGACAGCCCTAACACAACCGAGATAAACACGGCGGTAGTAGGCATTATCCCGATCATCCAAATTAAAGGTCTGGTAACCGTTGAGCGCCCCACTTCTAAGGTTGTCATAAACGCTTTTATCCAAGTTTACAGGAATGCCGTGGATACCAATGGTAAAAGAGATAAAACCTTCCGCAGCTTCGTCAATTTCCCCATAGTAAGGGCGGATTCCTGCACCGGGCACGTGAAGGATGGCTGGGTATTTCCCTGCTTTTTTTGGTTTGGTTAGAATACCATAGATTTTCCCTGTTATATTGTCCAATTGCACATGGTATACATCTACCTTGTCTGTGCAGCGTTCTGGCATCAAAGTCAGTACTGGGTTCATAGGTACTTGGTTCAATTCTTCCTTGCCTTTATTCCAAAACGCTTCAAAATCTTTGGGTAAGGTGGTGGTGGGCCGAATTTTGTCAGGTTCAAAACCTACCGTGGTATAGGACGAATACTCCTTCCCATCTACTTCAACAGTTGCTGTACAACGGAGAAATCCAGGTTCGGTAAATTTTTTGGCCTTGATTTTAGTGGATGTGTTTCGAAGGGTGCGTGTTCCCTCATCCCAAACCTTTAGGGTGCGGTACCCAGGGTCTGGTTGAACCTTGTACTTAATCTCTATATCGTCCAGGGCTACATTGTTTTTAAAAACGGAAATGGTAAACTCCGCTTGTTCACCTAGGGAGTAGGTCCAATTGGCATGGTTTGGACTTACAATGACCTCTACTAGTTGTTGACGGGGTTGTGCAATTAAAAAAGTGCTAAAAAGGAGGAAGCACGCAAACGAAGTAAAGTTTTTCATTTTCAATCTTTTGGTTTGGTTTTTATTCAACATTACAGCGATACCTTGGAAGTATGCCTAAATTTATGTGGAAGAAATGGGTACTGATTCCCAACCACCGTAGAAAGATAATAAATTAAGTGGAATTTTAGTCACGCTATACAGGGTCCCGAAAAATCAAATATTTGTTTATGGTAAAATTGCAATAGGTTCTGTTAATTCAAGGAAAGAAAAGGAGGTTGGTTGGCTACACTGGAAGACTACTTCTATGCTGTATCCTAATATAAAATTTTCACCTATCCAGTTTGGTTCCGTCAAAATTATATATATCAGTCATACTGAAAGCAATTTCGGAGGAACCAAACTGATTTAGGAAATCCAATTTTGATTTTGCCTCATGTACTGATGGAAGCTTACCTGCTTCCAAATACCACATTACCGCTGTATGGCCTTCTATTTCAGAGGACCATTTTTTTCTGCTCTTTAAAAAATAACTATGCACCGTTTGATAGGTATAGGTTTTTAAATATTCGTAATTGAGCCATACGGACATATTAATAAAAATCAATTCATCCTGGTAAGGAGTTTCCAGGTCGGTGGCTCCGTAAGAACTCTCGTCCTTAAGTCTCCAAACAAAACCAGGACTTTCCTCAGCCAACTGATTCACTGGCCCCAAAAAATCCTTGAACTCCTTCACTATGGGAGAATCGAGATGATCTTTGAGTTTAATGATATTGAATTGGGCTAGGTGATAATCATTATGGCTCATGTTTAATTTAATTGGTTAATATTTAAAGGACCTTAACTTTTGAAGTATTAAAATTACCAAAAAATATAAGTCTAAACATCTATTAGTGAAACTCAATTTTGAGAAGTAAGTAAGACGCACTTAAAATTGCAAGTTGAACTAATCCCGCCATTTTCGGCGGGATCTAGGTTCAATACCTCGACCCTAGGGTCTATTCCTATTATTGGGTTCAGGGTCTGCCGACAAAGTCAGACTTGCCCTGAGGTTTAATACCTTTTGTTAAACTAATGCCATAGTCCAAATGCCGATTGGCATTATGGAATTTTGGATTTTTACGACCAAAAAAAATAACAGGTTTAGGATTTGGATTCTTCCATTTCCATGATGAGATTGGCAATCAATGCCGTCCATCCCGTTTGATGGGAGGCTCCTAGTCCCTTGCCATTATCGCCGTCAAAAAACTCATAAAAAAGATGTTGGTTCCTAAAGTGCTCATCTGTTGAGAAAAGTTTATTGGGATCATCGGCATGATATTGGAATTTACCTTCGGAATTATGTTCAAAAAGTTTTACCAATCTCTTGGTAAGCTCGTTGGCAATCTCCTTTAAGTTGAGCTTTATACCAGATCCTGTTGGGAATTCATACTGATAGGTTGGCCCATAAAAGGTATAGTACTTTCGCAAGGATTGAATGATCATATAATTCAACGGCATCCAGATGGGGCCCCTCCAGTTGGAATTGCCCCCGAACATATTGGAGCGACTCTCACCAGGTTCGTAATGTATGGTATAATGACCATTATGTTGAAATACAAATGGATGCTCTTTATGGTATTTTGAAAGTGAACGAATACCAAAGTCTGACAGAAATTCATCTTCGTCCAAGAGCCGGGTGAGGAGCTTTTCCAATCTATAGGCCCTCATGATCGAAAACAAGTAATTCCCATCCTTATTGGCCTCTTCAATGTTGGAGATCAGGGAAGCCAGATCTGGTCGTGTCCTTACTATTTCGGCCGCCCGAATTTTAAATTCCTTCAATTGTTCAAAGAGGTCCTTATGTATTATCTCTACCGCAAATAAGGGAATTATACCTACCAGCGATCGGACTTTCAACCTACTGGTTTCACCATTGGAGAGCTCAACCACGTCATAATAAAAATCGTCCCCATCATCCCAAAGAGAAATGTCTTTTTTCCCAATATGGTGCATGGCCCAGGCAATATTCAAAAAATGCCTAAAAAATTTGGCGGCAGACTCCTCATAGACCTTATTGGTTTTGGCAAGTTCCAAAGACATACGCAACATATTCACAGTAAACATGGCCATCCAACTGGTGGCATCGGCCTGTTGCATTCTACTCACCCCTTGGGGCATATGATTACGGTCGAATACACCTATGTTATCCAGCCCCAAAAAACCACCTTCAAAGAGATCGGTACCGTGTTTGTCCTTTTGGTTTACCCACCAAGTAAAATTAATAAGTAGTTTTTGAAAGGCATTTTCCAAAAATTTGGTATCGCCCATACCGTTTTGTTGTTTGTCCTTTTCATACACGTTCCAAACCGCCCAGGAATGTACGGGGGGGTTAACATCACTAAAATTCCACTCGTAGGCCGGTATTTGCCCGTTGGGGTGCATATAGCTTTCGCGCAGTACCAGGAGTAATTGTTCCTTGGCAAAATAGGGGTCTATCTCAGCAAAGGAAACCATATGAAAGGCAAGGTCCCAAGCTGCGTACCATGGATACTCCCACTTGTCGGGCATGGATATTACATGCCGATTGGTAAGGTGTTGCCAACTAAAATTCCTGGCATTGGCCCTGTTTGGTTTTGGTTCACCTGGTCCTCCAAATAGCCACTTAAAGACATCGTAGTAATAGAACTGCTTGGTCCACAACAACCCTGAGAAGGCACTTTTGGCTATCTTTTGGTGGGTTTTTGGCAAGTTTTTATTTAGTTTGGTATCATAGAATTCCTCACATTCCTTTATTCTTTCCTCAAAAATAGTATCAAAATTTGCCCAAGGATCCTGTAATTTTCTTTTACTAAGACGTACCCGTATAATCTTTTCTTCACCGGCCTTTAATTTAAACTTATGCCAGATGGCCGATTTGGAACCGTTCTTTTCGGGATTTACTGTACGCTTGCCATTTACTACATGATCATTTATACCATCTTTCACATATTCCACCTCATTGGGTACATTATAAACACGCCTATTGTTGGTCTCGTTTTCACAGAAGAGTTGTTCTCCATATTCGTGATAAAGGTAATGCCTGCCATTCCTTATACTTCTAGCTTGCAGACAATTGTCTGCAATAGATTTTATACTTGGTCGTTTAAACCGCTTGTTGTGCTTCCAGAAATTTCTGAACCATAGGTGTGGGAGTACATGAATCTCAGCCTTCCTACGGCCTCTGTTGACAATGGTGATTTTCATTAGAATATCCTCTATATCGGCTTTGGCGTATTCTATATAACAATCGAAATATGCATTTTTCCCAAATATATTGGTATCCAGTAGTTCATATTCCGTTTCCTCTCGGCTCCGAATATTGTTTTTAATCAGGTCGCTATATGGAAATTTCTTATGTGGATACTTATAAAGGTATTTGCTGTAGGAATGTGTGGGTGTGGATACCTGATGAAAATAGAGTTCCTTAACATCTTCGCCGTGATTCCCCTGATTGTTGGTAAGTCCGAACAGGCGTTCCTTTAAAATATCATCTTTGCCGTTCCAAAAGGCCGGAGCCAGACATAAAATCTCCCTTGAGTCACAAAAGCCACCTATACCTTCTTCTCCCCATCTATAGGCATTGCTACGCGCCTTTTCATGTCCTATAAAATCCCAGGCATTTCCGTGCTCACTGTAATCTTCCCGAACGGTTCCCCATTGTCTTTCCGCCAAATAGGGGCCCCATTTTTTCCAATTCTTGTAGGTGTCGGGAACGGCCAGTCTTTCTTCCTCAGCAATTTTCGGGGTAAAATGTGCCATTGAGTTATTGTTTAGGTATATACAGTAGAATTAATCCATAACTATTAAAAACCCGAATGTCCTATAGTTGACCTTACTGTCTGAATAACTATTTTTTCATACTGGTACGATGGCAAAAATAAGGCTAATTAATTCAGGTGGTAATTTTACTTTGTAATATTACCTAATTGTTATTTTTATCGATATTTATTTTACTATCCTCCAAAAAAAACGACACAAATTAAGGAAGTGATATTGTATTTTCCTTATCAGCTAAGCTATGTGGTCTTACTTAGATATGGGACTATAGCGAATTTTTGTGGTATATAAAGCCGTGTGAAATAAGCATTTCATTAATGGATTCATATAGTTAAGTTATTGGGATTTCATTTTGTATTGCTTCTTCAATCTTATCCAGAAGGTCTTCGGGCTCAAAAGGTTTGAAAATGAAACCGTTCATTCCGCTTTCTATAATTTTGCTCTTAACTTCCATAAATACAGAGGCAGATAGGGCCAAAATGGGAATATCCGCATTAAATTTTCTTATTTCCTTGGAGGCGGAATATCCGTCCATTATCGGCATTTGTATATCCATTAATAAGGCATCGTAATTGTTCTCCAGAACTTTGTTTACGGCTTCTTGTCCGTCATATGCCACATCTACCAAGAGGTTGGCCTTTTCCAAAATTTGTCTGCCCACCATAACGTTGATCTGGTTGTCTTCCACCAACAGGATTCTTTTTCCCTTTAAATTATGTTCCTTTCTTTGGGTGGTTTGTTCCAGTTCCTCGTTTGAGGCCAATTTTAATGACAAATCGAAACTAAAGCTACTGCCCAGCCCCGGCTTGCTAAGAATTTTTACCTGGGAATCCATGGCTTCCACTATACTTTTTACAATAGGTAACCCTAGACCCGTTCCGCCATATAAACGATTTGTGCTGGAAGATGCCTGGCTAAACGCTTGCCATACCTTTTCCTGTTGATCCTCGGCAATACCTATTCCCGTATCCGTTATTTCTGTACGCAGAAGAACAGTGTTCTTGGTCTGGTTCAGCTTTGAGATCTTCAGGGTTACGCTTCCTTCATCGGTAAACTTGATGGCGTTTGAAACTAGGTTGTTTATTACTTGATTAAAGCGCACAATATCCAACTGAACTATGGGTAGGTCCTTGTCAATTTCCAATTGTAGCGTAATACCTTTTCGCAAGCAACTGGGTTCGTGTATTTTTTTTATCTGTTTTACGGCCAAGATGATATTGGTAGGAATTGGATCCAAGGTAATTTTTGTGGATTCCATTTTACTGAAGTCCAAAACATTGTTAAGTAGATTCAGTAAAATTTTCCCGGAATAATTCAGTGCTTCTATATTTTGTTCCTGATCTTTTCTGGGATTGGAATCCCCCAATATGTGCGAGAGGCCGGTGATTGCGTTTAGTGGTGTCCTTATCTCATGGCTCATCATGCTCAAAAATCTGGATTTGGCATTGGATTCCTCAATGGCTTCCTCGCGTTGGTTATGGATACTGGAAGAATATTGGGCATTTATGTGGGAGAAATAAATTATTTGATAGGTTACCAGTATAATGGTAGTGGCAATGGAGATGGGGTAAACATATTTACCGGCCAGTTCTGCATCCAAATGGGCCTGGGTAAACAGATCAAAATTCGTGGCATAAAGAAGTAACCAAAGCAGCATGGGAAGTACTGAAAAAATAACGATATAGAGCCTTTCCCGCCTATAGGAAAACGTTACAAACGGTAAGGCCAGGGCAAACATCAAAATAAACTCTACACTACCGGCTTTTCCTATAAAGGAGGCAGTGAGTGCAACACTAATATTGAAGACCAAGAGGTAGATAAAGCGGGCAAGTGTAAGCATGCCTTTTTTGGATAATAACGCGGAAATAATAAAAAATGGGATGGTAGCAGCAATATAATTGCTCAGGTCTGCCATATCCAAACCTCTGGCAATAAAAAACCAAATTACAGATAATAGGGTTGTAAGTATTGATATGCGATAGACCAGTTTTACCCGTCTTAAAGAGAATTCATCCATTGATTGTAATCTTCGTTCAATATTATATATTCCCCAGCTTAAAACACCTTGGATACAGTGCAAGGGGATGTTCATTTTTAAAACGACTTTTCCCTTTAATTATTACAAGTAAATTCCTACATGTCTAATTTTGATAAGCAATTGGTAGTGTGTCATAGTCTTTCTGATTATACAGTCCTCTACCCCAGAAGTATATACGCTTATATCTCTTCAATAACAGATTTTCCGGTGGAATTATTACCACTTGTCCATTGCCATTTTTCGTGAAGTCTAATTTTTCCGTTGGATAAAATCTCTGGTCTCGAATGGCAGACCCCTGTCATTAGTTCGCCTTTACCGTTTATTTGATGATAACTCATATTTATATTGCCGGCCGGGTCTACCAAACCTATCAAATGTCCTTCAACAATATGGCCACCCCGATATTCCGAAGTCAAAATATTCCCTTTTTGTCGGTATTCAAAAATAGTTTCCTTATTGGTTTCCCCGTTTTCGGAGTTGACTACGGTTCTAAATTTTTTATTGTTATAATTCATGGGGTAGTGCGGATTACATTTTTTGGATATCAGGTTAGAACTACTGTTTACTAAATAATGTGCCCTTAAAGATTTTCGGATGAATCACTCCTCCTTGGTTAATACATATAGGCACCTTCAAAATTTGAATTAACGGAAGGGTGGGGCATTAAATTCATTGATCCTTTCTTATACCAATTATTCAACAACTCTTTATCCATTCCCATTAGCATGCCATATATACGGTTTTTTATAAATTTTATTGAAATTTGATGGCTGTGCGTTGATTTTGATGTGGGGCAAACCATTTTCCTTATTCCGTATACACGCATCCACTATAGATTCCCTTCCCGCCTTGTTTTCTGTAATCTAAATTACGCAAATTGGATGATGTGAGTTTTTCGGACTGCACATACCTATAAGCAATACCAACACTAAAACTGAGATTTCGACAGGTTCATTTTTTAGTGACTAAAGTCAACGGTCATATAGCAATGTAAGGCTATTGTGCTTAATATCATTGTCTACTGGGAATTGTGATGATGGCCGACCAACCTCCACCAGGGGACATTTTAGCTGTGACTTTGGATTTTCGGTTTACTTCCATCGTATCTATCTTGTAGTCTTCCGCATAGCGGTCCGCGTTTATACCATCCCTAAACACCTTCATATTAAAGTTTCCCTCCTTTAAGAATAAGAGATCCAATTGTAATTCCCTGGAAGTCCAATCGGTCATAGCTCCAATAAACCATTTGTCGCCCTTTCTTCTGGCTACTGCAATATAATCGCCTATTGCACCATGAAGTACAATGGTTTCGTCCCATATAGTTGGAATTTGTGTGATAAAGTCCACGGTCTCCTGTTCTTGATAATACCTTGATGGGGATTCGCAAAGCATTTGTAAGGGAGCCTCATAAACCACATACATGGCTACTTGATGAGCCCGTGTCCCCATACTCATTGGTCGCTTGCCGCTAATGCCAAAATTGGCCTTTTGTCTATTGCTCATAGCTCCAGGAGTATAGTCCATTGGTCCTGCGGCCATTCGAATAAAGGGAATGGTCACATTGTGCTCGGGGGTAACATCTTTGCTCCATTTGTTGTTTTCATTGCCCTTTACACCTTCATAGTTAATAACATTGGGATATTTACGTCTTAAGCCCGAAGGTTTGAACGAACCGTGAAAATCAACCAACAATTCCAGCCTAGCACATTCTTTTGCTATTTCCTCATATGAGTTCACTACATATTGGTCACTGCGTTGAATAAAATCGATCTTAATTCCTTTGGCACCCCAACTTTTGTAGGTTTCAAGGATTTCGATTAGGTTGTCCCGGAGGGGTTTCCATAGCGTCCAAAGAATAATATCCACTCCTTTTTCTTTTCCATACCCAATTAATTCAGCTACATTTATATCAGGATTGAAATCGAGGATTTCTGTGGTCGACTTTGTCCATCCTTCATCCAAAATTATATAATCTATATTGTTGGCAGAGGCAAAATCGATATAGTATTTGTAGGTAGCCGTGTTTAACCCTGATTTAAAATCTACCCCATAAATATTACTGGCATTATACCAATCCCATGCCACTTTACCTGGTTTGATCCATGCCGTATTCTTAATTGCTTGCGGGCTGGATAGTTGATAGGATAAGTTGCTCTCTACAAAGGTACGGTCGTCATTGCTCATCATAAAAACCCTCCATGGATATTCCCTGTTACCAGATACTTTAGCTATATAATCTGCTTCCTTTGTAATGGATTGATTGCGGTCTGGTTGTTCTTTATCATCTACTGCCTCCAGAACAAATTTTGGAAAAATAGCATCTACGGTGGTATTCCCGTTCCCTCCCACAAACATTCCGGGATAATCATGAAGGGCTGTTTCTGTCAATAATACCTTCGCCTTGTCCGTAGTAAAAACGACAGGCAAACTGCAAAATTCATTCGCTTCTATGTCTGTTACGAATTTGTTCAAATAGGAACGTTCATTGTGTGAATACATACTGTCTTCTTGGGGAAAAATGGCTTTTGTTCCTTCCGGAAAAGTGATCCTTGCCTGTTCTGATATTACATTTTTCCCCCTCTTGCCCATTTCGATAAATTGATAGGCAACACCATCGTTGTAGGCTCTAAATTTAAGCTGAAATTGTTCCCTAAAAGTAAGGGACAATTGAACATATTCATCCTTAATTTCGGCATCCTTATGCGGGATCGTGGGATATATCATTGAAGAAAATTCATTTATGGAATGGTGCTTTACCTTGGAATTTACACCGAAATCTTCCCCAGAGGAAAAATCCATAGCTATTTTGGCTTCCTTGATAATTACATGCCCGTTTAGGGAAGCAGACCAGAATATTCCACCATCAGCCTTAACTTTGAGTTGTATCTTTTTGTCAGGGGAAGTGATTTCATAATTTTGTGCATACGTTTGCTGAACCACTAAAAATATGCCAAGTAAAAAAAGTGCTCTTAACATCATAATTCCAGAAGATTTTTCCAATGCTTTTGGGTTATATTTTACACCGGGGTGTTCTGGACAAAGAACAGGGTTTAGCTATTAATTTTCAATATTTAAAGGACATTTATTTTAGCAGAAATGTGGCCATTATTTTAGCAATTGCTGTTTGGAGTAATTATTTAGCTTCGATTGCTTTGAGCCAATTGGTAATTACTGTTAAATACTCCGGTGTCAATAATTGAAAATAAGGAAATTCATTATTAACGGATGTCATAGAATGTGATGTGTTTTTTAGAGTAATGACCTTATAATTATTTGAATTGGATTTACTAATAACTTTTTCGATGGTTTTGTAACTATCCATGGGAATTATTTCATCCGATAATCCTTGAATCACCAATATGGGCTGTGTTATTTTCTCAAAATACGGTAGTCCACTAAAATTCAACTTATAATCCTTTTGTACACCCTCCTCAGGAATCCATATATGCTTAAGCCAATCTTCCTTGCCGTTTTCATTTTTTATCGTAAGCAATGATTCGTATGAAATATTGCCTGCGAGATAATCATACCCTGCTTTTTGAACATTTAGAGCCCGATCAATATTAGCTTTTCCCAACAGATCGTAGTTCAAATTTCTCCAATGGTTCAAATCGCTTTCCATAAGGGTTCCACTTGGACAGCTGATGGAAATCCCAAAACCCAAATCGGGCACTTTAGACAAGATATAAGGTATCTTTATACCTCCCTGACTGCTTCCTTTAATGCCAATAACCGATAAAGGCAGTGAGGATATTTTGGAGAAGAATTCCAAGGCATTGATATCATCGGTACAAAGTTCTTCAATGGTTGCGGATTGCCAATCTCCTTCAGATTTGCCAGTTCCACGTTTATCATAATTAAAAACTGTGTACCCTAAATCCGCAAAGTATTGTGCTTCAGCATTGGAGCCACTTCGGTCATTTCCTTGAGAGGAAGTCACGTAAAACAAACCCTTTTTTATCGGATTTTTAGGCTTCCATAAGGTCCCATGAAGCTTCAGGGTATTGGAAACAAAGATTAATTCCTGTTTTTCAATTAGGTCCGATTCCTTTAAATTAGCAGGGGTCAGCTCGGTCTCAAAAGTGTTTAATAATTTTTCTGTTTCATTGGAATAAACCTTTAACTGTCCTTTGAAGCTCCGATTGTACGGCAAGAACTTGTATTCATAGGTATAATAATCACTGATCACATAAAAATTTAGGGAGTCTTTGTCATAAGTTGTGTTTTGACAGGGTATTTCAAAAGCATTCATTTCCATACTTGAAAAAAATGCCCTTGTTTTACCTTCAATCGGCGCAAGTGCTATTTGATAATTAAAGCTTGTTTTTCCATGACTAATATTACCTTTAAAAGACTGCCCCTGTAATGTTGCCATGAAGCCGACAATTACTAAAAATCCGAAAAATCTCATATTTATTTACTTTATAAACTTGTAAAAGTTAAGTAATAGAGTGACGGGGAACTTTAAAATGCAAACCGATAATATCGGTACAGAGACCATTAATTTCCTTGGCCCAATTTATAAATATTAAATTAGGTAGATGTTGTTTTCAAAAGTCAAAAGACCAGTGACTTTCAATTAGACTTTTCTACAAAATTATTTACTTAAGGATTGGCGGATTTTTTAATTGGAATAGATATTAAAAAAATGTTCCGTATCCTTAATATCATTGATTCCCAAAATCCAACAAACTTCAGAGAGGTCGGAAAAGTCCATACCACCTTGCGCGATAGCCTGATTGTTGTAGCGCCCATCTGTACCGTTGTACTTATTTGAGATTTCTATAGCGCGTTCCCAAACCTCCAATAATTGGGGATTGGTTATTTTGTCTTTCCAAGTGGTATATTCTGCTGAGCGGAAACCAGGCGTCCCGTTGCCAACAACATTTCCGTCGGGTATTTTATGATAATCCGTATTTTTCTTTACAAATTCCAAATCCTCCGGAGTGGTACCCTTTTCATTCCAATCCGAATGTTGAACCACATGAATATTTTCCGAAGTGTTAATTTCAGGTAGATCGGCTTGAATGGATTTTATTATTAGCGCTGTAAAATCTGATTGTCCGGCTTCAGCTATCCATACATCGCCTTCATTTAGTAGGGTTGAAGTTATTATGGTCATTACTTTTTCAACCGAGGGGCCTATATTTTCATGTGCATCCGTCCAATTGTCATTAAATGCCAACTGGAACAATGGATTGGGCGGCACGTATAAACCGTCCTGAATACCATAGGTGCCTGCAACGGTATGGTAGTTTATTTTTGAAAAAGCGGGGTCTCTCATAAGTGTTGCAAATGCCGCTAGGGTATGTAGGTCGTCTACATCGGTTTTGCAATCAAATTGAACCAACAACAGGTCTTTTTCCAAATTGAAATTTCCTCCTTGCAATTTACTGTAATCCAAGTCTTTACTACTGCTAGTAAATAAGGTTATTGCTATAATAACGCCTATCCTTAAAACCATTTTCCGTAAACTTTATTACTTTCAATTTACGTTTTTTACTGAAGATAAAGGCCTAAAACTGCTGTTAATTTTCAAAGCAGTTTCCAATTTGACCTTTAATCCCTGTTAAGAGGTATGGTCTTAATATTGCCTTTTGGCAGCAATGATTGGTCATACCCTACATCCCCAATCCATCAAGACCATTTTTTCCGAATTATTGTTTCTCAATAATGTAATCCGCAAAATAGTTTTTCGAATCCGTTATCTTACCAACAATTTTCAGACCCGTATCCAGGCAGATATTTTGAATGCTAATGTCATCGTATTTTCGCGAAATTTCGGTGTGGATCTGTTCCTCTTTTTTAAATGCAACTTTCATATCCAACACTTTAATTTCCACCTCTTGATTCACGGTACTTTTGATGGCACTTTTGGCTACTCCCTCCTGTTCGTCGTACATAGGGGTATGTACAAATAATTCGGTATTGAAATCAGCATCCAGTTCAGTGTTTATCCTGCTTAATAAATTTAGGTTAAAGGCACTGGTCAGGCCCTGACTATCATTGTATGCAGGAAGCACTATGTCCTTGCTTTTCTTTAAATCTGCCCCAAGTATAATTTTATCGTCTTTGGATAAGTTTTCACTAAGGTGGCTTAGGAAGGCATTGGCTTCCACATTTTCCATATTTCCAATATTGGAGCCAAGGAACAGTACTATTTTGGGTAGGGGAGAGGACTTTAATTCATGAAGGATATGAAAATAATCCCCCAGTTTGGGGTCTACTTTTTTATTTGGAAACTGTTGATGGATATTTTCCTCTATTTGGTGCAGTGCTTTGGCTGAAATATCGATCGGGCTGTACTTGTACTGAAAATTAAGGGTATCCAATGCTTTAAGTAATTCAATGGTTTTATACCCATCGCCAGCCCCAAGTTCGATAAGGTCAAAACTTTTTTGACTTGTTATGCCTAAAAGTTTTATGATTTCAGGAGCTTTCTTTTGAAAAATTTCAAACTCTGCATCGGTCAAATAGTACTCGGGCAATTTCATTATTTTAGAAAAAAGGGCAGAACCTTTTTCGTCATAAAAATATTTTGAGGACAGGCTTTTCGGGGTTTTACTTAGACCCTCTTTAACATCGTTGGCGAATTGTTTGTTCATTTAGCTAAGCGTATACCAGTAAACTGCCATTGGGCATCTGGATGAAAAAAATTACGATAAGTGGGTCTGCTATGTTTTGGAGAGGTAGCCATAGAGGCGCCTCTTAGCACCATTTGGTTGATCATAAATTTGCCATTGTACTCCCCAATGGCACCATCGGCCTTTTTAAAACCCGGGTACGGTAAATATGCACTGTTGGTCCATTCCCAACGCTGCCCCCAATTAAGTCTGTCCGAAGCTATTTCCCACTCAAATTCTGTAGGTAATCGCATGCCTTTCCATTCGGCAAAAGCCATGGCTTCATAAAAACTGATGTGATTTAAAATATCATTTTCGTTTATTTTCTGAAACCCCTTTAAGGTGTAATGCATCCATTGGCCATCCATTAGATGCCAATACAATGGCATTGAAACTCGGTTTTGCTGTAACCAGGACCAGCCTTCATCCAGCCACAAATTAAAATCACTATAGCCACCAGCTTCAATAAACTTCAGGTATTCGCCATTGGTAACCAGACCTTTTTGAATTTCAAAATCGTGTAAGTACACCTTGTGTACTCCCAATTCATTGTCAAAACAAAAACCATCTCCTTGATATCCTATGGTGTAGACCCCTTCCGGAATTTTTATATTTCCTGATTCGGTATTGCTTTCTTGGCCCAATAAACTAGTGTCGGCATCATAAACAGGAAACAATGGATTTTGTCCAAACATATATTTGATATCGCTCAGTAATAATTCCTGATGCTGCTGCTCGTGGTGCAATCCCAAAGTGATCAACTGAACGACCTTGGCATCCAGCTTTTGATGCAACAATTGCCCCATAGCCGTATCCACATATTGTCTATAGGCATACACTTCTTCTGTGGTAGGTCTGGTGAGATTACCGCGTTTTGCCCTTAAAACCCTGTCTCCTGCATTGTTGTAATAACTGTTGAACAGGTAGGCAAAATCTTTATTAAAAGGCCTATAATCCAAGAGGTGGGGCAGTAGGATAAAGGTTTCAAAAAACCAACTACTATGTGCCAATTGCCATTTTGCCGGGCTAGCAAATTCGGCAACCTGCACCACATAATCTTCTGTTTTGAGAGGCTTGCAGATGAATTCTGTATAAGCTCGAACTTCTTTGTACTGGTCCAATATATGCATTATTCAAGTCCTTTTTTATCTGGATTCCAGAAAGGTTTGGTTTTAACTTGCTTGGTTTCCCAATTCAGTTCTTGTCTAAAAAAATGATTTAAGGTCACACAAATTCTACTATCACCTGCTATGTATGCCATTTTTTTTCCCTTAAATGTAGAGACTTTTTCTCTTATCATCGCAATAATATCTTCGGAAGGATTTTTTGGCAATCCGTAAAAATCGAATGGTAGGGTACCGTCAACATCAGGAAACAGTTCTTGTTTATCTTGGCTGTACAAAATGCTTTCCACCTGTTTGTCCTTGCCAATATTTCGACGAATCATATAAAGGTGCGATAGTGCAGAGAGGTCGCCTACCATCATGTAGCTATCGGCAGAGACATCTGCCAAAAAGTTGCCTTTTTTGGTTTTAAAATAAACCTTTTCACCTACATGGCATTCCTTTATCCATTGACTGCCAATACCATTGCTGTGGATGGCAATGGCCACATCCATATACGACTTGTCCTTATCGATATCCCAAATGCTATAGCTTCTCATTTTGTCTTTCAATGACAATTCATCCCTGCCTATACCCAATCCCATACGCAGGAAAGAGCCTGGTATAAAATTGGTTTTGCCTATGTTTTCATTTTCTAGACGAATTTTAAAAGCAGCCTCTGAAAGTTTCACTTTTTCGGTGATTACAGCTTCATTTAATACGACGGATTTTAAAATAGTTTCAATAAAACTCATACCTCTGTTTTTATGAATGCTTTTTATGGTAATTCCCTATCATGGCTAGAGGGGATTTATGTGGCCTTCCGGCCGCTTTTTCAAAATCGGAAACTACTTCGTTGGCACCATTCGCAATTCCTTCATAAATACCGGATATGATAGTCCCTAGAAATTCACCCAAGGCAGCCTGGCGTTCTTTTTTATAGTCTTCAACGGAAACAGTGGCATATTTTAAATTGGTTTTATACACCTGATTGATATATTCCGCCAATTGGGTTTGGGTAATGGCTTCTCCAACTAGATTTAAGGTTTGTCCGTTTAGCTCCTCATTTAAAAGTAGTTGTGCGTAGGCAAAACCCAATTCTTCACGACTGGTATAAGCGCATTTTCCGTCTCCTGCGCAATTGGTAATCCCACCTTCCTCTACATAGGTATCGATGTATTCCAGGTCTGGTTCAATATAGATGCCATTTCTGCCAATAATCCATTGTAAACCCGAGTTGCGCACATCTTCTTCCGTTTGGCGATTGCTTTTTACCACCGGACTGAAGGCTGTATTTTCTTCATCGCCTACAATACTGGTGTATACAATTTTTTGTACTCCATTTAGCCTCGCCGCCTCTATCACATTTCGGTGTTGCTGAATTCTTTTTTGGGGTTGGTCCATTCCCGAAACCAATAACACTTTATCAACTCCTTTTAAGGCAACATCAAAATCTTCACGACTATTGTAATCGCCTTTTCTAACTTCCACGCCCAAGTGCTTGGCCTTTTCTGGCGTACGTGCAATGCCTATTACATTGTCCCTGCCAATTTCCTGAATCAGTGCCTTTGCTATTGAAGCCCCAAGGTGTCCGCTAACGGATGTTACTGCAATTTTCATGAGTTATATTTTTTTAATTTGTAATCGATATGCCATAATGCTTTCTTTAATAGGGGTTATTCTTATAATAAATCCCAAGCCAACAATTACCGCATAGATCAGCCAGGTTTTATCTAAAAGAGCTACATGAAGTAAACTCAGAATTATGGCAACATACGCCAAACTTTGCAATTTTTTCCACTTCGCCTTTAATCTTTTCATGGATTTTCTATTGGATGTATACAACAATGGTAGCAATATAAGTACCGCTATAAAGCCAGCAATGTAGTTGGCTTGGGTAAATGTTTCCAAAAGACCTTCGCCCCATACAAAAATGATGAAGTGTAGGATGCTCCATACCGCTGTAGCTATACCCATGGCTTGGCGTACAAAAAGGTTATTGACCCCAAATAGTATAAAGAAGGGGGTACAAGTAAGAACAGCTGTCATCCAACGTATTGCAAATTCACCGGAAATATGATACAACATTTCCAAAGTGGATCTTCCTTCACTTCCAGCACCTTCAATCAAGCTAATGGACAACCCATTGGAAAATTCGATATTAAACATACCAAAAATGATAAATAGGGGCAAGATGGCCAAAACGGCTACAATCATCCATCCGTAGTTTCGTTTTATAAAATTCATTCTATTTGTTTGTCGTTAAAACTTCCAATTCCTTTTCCAAGGATTCGGCTTTTTCCTTAAATTTTTCCATGGCTTTTTTAAGTTGAGATACTTTTTTAAAGAGTACGTCATCTTGAATGGCTACATAGGTGATCTGGCCATGTATTTCCTTTACTTTGGATTTGCCCCCACAGCTTGGGCAATCGGCAACTTGACTCATCGTTGTTTTTTTTACTAAATAGCCATTGATTTGGCGATTTTAATAGGTCAATGTATTGTTAATATTGATGATTGAGCATACACAAAGAATGCTTTTACATACTGCTAGCTTCCAAACTCTTCTCCAATTCATAAGAATAGGATAGGTAATAGTTTCTTGCGGGAGCATTGATTTGTTGTGCCGCCAGACTCCTTAATAGCCCTATTTTTATTTTTGTGACTTTTACCCTATCATAGTCTGTTTGAAGTAGATAGTCGGCCAATTCCAATCCCCACTGGTAATCACTTTTTTGGACAGCAGCACTCAACTGTTGAAACAATTTGTCTTCTCCACCAGCCAGTTCGGCCATACGTTTGGCCTCTTGTGATGAGGATAGGGGATTAAGGTTGGTAGGGTTGCCATCGAACCAGCCAACATAGTGTAGAAATATAGATCTAACACCCCATGGCACCGAACCATAAAACTCTTGTAAGTTGGGTTGATTTATCAATGAATCGGCCAATTTAACGCTGTCAACGGTTTGCTGAAGGGTATAGCTCTTGTTCATGGCATCTATGGTTTGTTGATAGACGCTAAGGATTGCCGTAGCGTAGTTTTTGAGATTGTCATGGACAAGTACTTTTCCTGAGATAGGACGTGTATGCCCGGGTACAAGGTATTCCACTGGGTAGGTGCTCATTTTTTGAATAGATTCGCCCCATGATTTTACATCCCTATATTGGGATCCCCGAATGGCATAAAGGTTTGGAAATGATTTATAGTAATTATCACCAGTAAATAATGTGTTAAGGTCGGGAATCCAAACGAAGAGCTCGTCATTTGTTTCCCCATCAGCGGCATGCAGTTGAATATCTACGCCGGCAAGCTTAAGGGTTATGGAGTCCTGAAATGTAAGGTTAGGTGCAATATATCCTTTCCCAGCCCTATCAGTAGGTGTTATACCTGCAGCAACACCTCTGTTAATGATATCTTTAGCGGGTAAATCGCGACCAAACTGACGAATGTTTCGCTGTTTTAAAATGGGCTCTACCGGTGAGCGCTCCTGTAATTCATCCTTAAACCCTTCTCTTGCAATGATTTTTACGTCCTTGTTATGGCCGATAAAAGCTGATGTACCTCCAGTATGATCCAGATGGCCATGCGTATAAATTAAGGCTTTCACAGGTTTATCTGTGATATTCCGGAATTCTTGCGCTACCTTCTCTGCAGCACCCAAGGCACGTAGTGCATCGATTATCACTACCCCTTGATCTCCAATAACCATGGAGGCGTTGGAACCATCATATCCCACGGCCACATAAACCTTGTCGTTTAATTTGATGATTTCTGGAATAAATTCGGCACTCTGATTCTTTAATTTGGTGATATTCGGATGTTCTTGATCCTGCACTTGTGATGTATTTTGATTTGGCGAATTATGACATGCCTGCATCAAAATAATTCCCAAAATAAGCAAAGCCCCTTTAATAATTACATGGTTTCTGATTGTTTTAAAGGAATATGTAACCGCTATTCGATTTTTCAATTTGTTCATATCAATAGATTTATTTGAAGACTTGTTTAATTCCTTACAAAATTCGCATTAATAGAAATTTTGGGAAAGGTGAATGATTTGATAAAAATGGTAAATGTGAAACCAATACTTTATCAGTTCCATAAATAGAATAGGGGTAGGGTTGTTTTTGGAGTAGTGTGAGTTTTGGTCGACAAAAATTTATATTACTGGATCACGCTGGGAGGTAAGCAAATCTTAGGGTGAAAATGGCAAAGACAAGGAACCAGATCATTATAATTCAGTCTTAAATTGTTTGGGGGTAGTGCCAGTATGTTTTTTGAAAAATTTGGTAAAATTGGTCACTTCGTCAAAACCCATGGCATAACCTATTTCCTTTAAACTAGCACTTGTACTGGCTATGGCCCTTTTTGATTCGAGCGTTACAAAATCATCAATAAAATGTTTGGCCGTGTTCAAGGTAAATTCTTTAACAATCAGGTTTAAATGTTTGGTAGATACCTGTAGCATTTTTGCATAGTCCTTTACGTTCCGGGTCAGGGTATATTGTTTTTCCACCAAATTTTTAAAATCAAGAAATATAGAATAATGTTGGTGGTTCTGCTTTGGCAGTTGTGCAGAATGTGTAAATCTTTCCAATCGTAGCAGGTATAATTCTAGCATGGCGCCTACAATGTTCCTTTGTGCGTAGGTGTTTTCTGCCTCCAGTTCAAGCAGTATCTCCTCTATGAAGGCTTCATTTAAATTTCCCCCATGCACTAGTGGTCTGGAAATATGATAATTATACAGATGGGAAATAAACTCAATGGACGATTTGGAAAAATAATTCAGAACAAATTCTTCTGTAAATAAAATAAGAAATCCGTCATAATCTGGATCTTCCTGAAAGGCATGAACCTGACCCTTGGCTATTTTTAATACCGTCCCTTTTTTTAAGGGAAATTCCTTTAAATCAATTTGATGATATCCTGCCCCATCCGAAACAATTAACAAGGCAAAAAAGTTAACTCTATGTGGCAGGTTGGGATTATGTTCCAGACCTCCCTTAATTTTGGCGAACAACTTGGATAAATGAAGGAACTCGAATTCTTTTTCGTTCTCTTCGCTCTCGAATGATATGTTGGGAATAGTGTTCAAAAGGGTTGAATTAACGAGTGGATTGGGTTTTAAATATGAAGATGTAGGGTACCGTAATTATTGCTCCCTTGCCGCCTTAAACTCACTTCCCTCATACCATTTGGGAAAATAATCTTCATTGGATAATTTTAACCCAACCTTAAAAAGTAATTGTAAATCCAATTGAATCCCACTTAATTCGGTTGTTTCAGGATGGTATTCATCCGAGGGTTGATGGTATTTATGGATACGGTAATAATCATTATAGGCCTTTATTTCCTCAATATTTTTTTCAAATCCTTCATAAGCGCCACTTGCGTACAGAGCGGGGATACCAATTTTTGCAAAATTAAAATGATCCGATCTAAAGAAATATCCTTTTTCAGCTTCCGGGTCCGGAATAATGTATCTGTTCTGTTCCATGGCTGCCGCTTTTGCATATTCATCCATTTCGGAATGCCCATAACCTGTAATGGTTAGGTCCTTCATTTTTCCCGGGCTATCTAGGGCATCAATATTTATATTTGCCACTGTTTTTTTCGGATCAAAAATGGGATTTTCCGCATAATAGGATGAACCCAATAAACCTTGTTCTTCTCCAGTAAGGGCTATGAACGCAATGGAACGGTTCGTGGGATTACTCTTTTGGAAGGCTTCTGCTATGGCCAACAGACCAGCAGTACCGGAAGCATTGTCGACAGCACCATTGTAAATGGAATCCCCATCAATTGCTTTTCCAACGCCAAAGTGATCCCAGTGTGCAGAGTAAATAATAACTTCATCCTTCCTATCGGTACCGGGTATAAGTGCGACTACATTTTTGGATACATCTTTTTTAATTTTGTTTTGAATGGAAACGGAAACTTTTAAGTCTAACGGAATAGGTTTGAAGTCTTTATTACTGGAAAGGGTTTTATAGTCAAGACCTTTCATAGTGGAAACATCGAACATTTTTTCTGCACTGTCACCACTTATCCACGACTCAACATCCAAGAGAGGCAAATCGCTTTCGATGATCAATCTGGCGCCCGTCCATCCAGATTCAATAACATTCCAACCGTAGGAGGCCGGCTCGGTATCATGGATAATTATAAGTCCATCGGCACCTTGTCTGGCAGCTTCCTCATATTTGTAGGTCCAACGTCCATAATAGGTCATTTCATTACCTTTGAACAAGGTTGAATCTCCGGATTTAAAACCAGGATCGTTAATTAGAACTACGGCTGTTTTACCTTTCCAATCAATACCTTCGTAATCGTTCCATCCATATTCTGGGGCAACAATGCCATAGCCTGCAAAAACAAGGTCGGAGTTGTCTAGGCCTACATTTGTTGAGATCTTATTGGTGGTGGCCACAAAATCCTTTAATACATCCAATTGGAATTTTCCGTTTTTGCCAGAAATCACCATATTTTCGGACGGAGTTCCTGTTATTTCAACCATGGGCACATTTTGAAAATAGCTATTTCCATTGCCGGGAAGTAGCCCTAGCTTTTCAAATTCTTCTTTTAGATAGTTAACCGTTTTTACTTCCCCTTCGGTAAAGGGTTTTCTGCCGAGAAATGCATCAGAAGATAAACGTTCAATATGATTGCCTAAGGTGGTTAGGTTTACCTCCGCCGGATCGGTAGTATTTTTCTTGTCATCTGCACAACTTGTAAATAATATAAAAGCCAGAAATTTTAGGTAATTTTTCATATATAACATATTGGTAAAGCATGGATGATTTGTATATGGAACGCAGTTTATATCATCTCTAATGACAGTGGACTGGCAAATAAGTAAATACAGAGCTGCTTTTTTACATTATACCAAATTATAAAAATTAACGGACTTGCTAATACTTATTTGCCAGGTTTAAAATAAATGTCCAGTTAACAACTTAATGCGGTCTCCGTTTTTGTTCTAAGGTATAGGGTGTTACCATGTTGTAAAAGACAGGGTCAAAAGAGTTATGGCACAATATAGGGATCAATGATGCCGCTTACAAAATATCCATACAGATATCAATAGCCCCCTGAATATGTTGGGAATATAGGAGCTCTCTGTATTTACACATCAATGCAGTACTTTACTTTTTCAATATCATTTTCTCAATGATATAATTATCGGTTTTGTTTTGAACATGCTTGGAGTTTTCCAACAAAATTACTCTTTGTAAGGAGGGAAAAATCTTTTTGGCGCGTTTTAGCATTTTCGCCCCTGGAAACATAATGTCCTTTTTTGCGGCAATTAGCGTAATAGGAGTACTTATTAATTTGGCTTCTTCTTTCTTTATAACAGGAACAGGAGTAAAATCCATTTTAAAATGTATAAATACTTTTGCCAAATATTTAAGAGCAAAATTATCTGGCTCAGTAAAAAGGGTTGTTAAAAATTTTTCAAGGTATTTGGTCTTATGGGTTCTTATATAAAGTTTCATAGGAATAAATACTTTCAGCAGTAAAACAAATGGGTTTCCATTGACTATGAAGGCAGGGGCCGATAAAAATACCTCTTTGATCTTTTTTTCATTCTGGATCAATGTTTTGAGTATGATCAGTCCCCCAAAGGAAAATCCGGCCATGGTCACATTATTTAGGTTTAGCTGATTGATAATGTTATTGATCCATATGCCATAACTGTGGTCCTTCATACTCAATCTAGTTTCTGCACTTTTATTTGGTTGGGCAAGAACGTCTACGGCAAAGACTTGAAAATCTTTATGTAGGTTGGGATAGGTTTCCAAAGCGATGGGAGCACAGCCATTGGAACCATGAATTAGCATTATCGGTGGCTTTGATGCATCTCCTGTGACGATAATATTGGTTTTTCCAAATTCAGTATCAATAATTTTGTAATTATAATCTATGTCTAAATCCTTTATTTTTTGTTCATAAAGATTTATAATCTCTTTTTGACCTATTTCTGATTTATATAACGAATTCATTTTCGTAATTTTAGGACAAATTTACTAATAATTTATTTTTAGGACAAGTTTACTAATGAGTAAGAAAAAGAAATTGATATTGGAAGCCGCCAGGACTTTATTTAACGAAAATGGCTATCATGATGTCACAATAAGAATGATTGCTTTAAAAATGAATATGAGTTCGGGAAACTTAAATTATCATTTCAAAAAACGGGAGGATATTTTTGAAGCCTTATATTTTGAAATGGTTTTGGAATTTGACCAAAGAATCGATGTGTTGCCGAATATGGAAATCTCCATTGAACAGCTTAGAAATGATGTGGAGCGCAGCATGAAGAGAATGTTGGATTATACTTTTTTTTGGACGGATTTGTACAATCTTCTTTCGATAAGTGATAGGGTGAAGGGACATTTCCAAGAGGTTTACAAAAAAAGGATAAGTGGGTGTTTTTTGCTATTTGAAAAATTGCAACAAAAAAACTTGATGAGAGCGGCATCATATGAAAGGGAATATGATTTTTTAGCGGAAAGAATGATCAATTACGGTAACACTTGGTTGTATTCCAGTCGGCTTTATGCCAATAAATTGGATGCCCACCAAATAGATTATTATGTGAATACCTACTTAAGTATATTATTTCCGTTTCTTACTTCCCACGGCAAAAGGGAATTTCAAAATCTATTACCGGAGCTTTTTGGTTAATGGGTTGTTATGTGCTTATTGTTGCGCCCAAGAATTTTAACTCTAAACCATTTGATAGTATATATTAAAATGGCTATCCAGGCAATTGAAGTCAGTACTCCTTTTAAAACAGTAAAGGTAGTTGACAGAAAAACGATGGCATCAGTGAGCTCTATTGTTTTCGTAATCATTAAAATGACACAAATATTTTCTGCATAATCAAAGATCATCGCCAAGAACGGAACAACCAATAGTATGGATGTTAGCTTACTTGCAGTTTTGGATATTATAAAAAGACGAAACAAAAGGCTGCTTAAAAATAGCGCCAATAGAAAAGGATAGAATAGATCCAACAAGGTCAATTGCGGAAAAAGGTAAAGGGCCCTGGTTTCATTATTCAAGGTATCCACAATGGATGCTGCTTCGGAAATATTATATCCAAAAGTTTGGAGGTCAAAGACTTGGGTTCCAATTTGATTATTGATTACGGGCAAAGTATATAGCCACATCAGGAGTAGGACCAAGTGACTTGCAACGAATGAAATACAAATGTTCCTTACAGAGGACGTTTGGAAGAGCAGGGAATTTAAAATGGTCATAAAGGATGTTTTTTGATTAAAAATCAAAGGTGGCCATTTCGTAGGGAGATTCCATTAACAAATGTTAAGCGTTAAGATTGTGTTCTTAATCTACTTAAAGAAATTGTGGTTATCCCCAAATAGGAAGCTATGTCGGTATGGGGTACAAGGTTTTCAATATTCGGAAAAGTATCTCTCAGAAGCTGCAACCTATCCTTGCCTTTAAGGGAAGCGAATGCTATTTCTTTTTGAACCTTCCCCATTAGTTCATTCCTCAATACGGTATTGCCGAAATGTCTTATTTCAAGGTCTTCCACCATTAGTTTTTCAAATTCTTCTGCATTAATAGTGGCTATTACGGCATCGGTCAACGCCCGTATATTGATAATGGATTTTCCGTCTTTACGTCTTGTTGTATTAGGTGATATTATGGAACCCGGCATAAAGAATGATATGGTTACATCCTCTCCTTCCGGGGTATAAAGAAAACTTTTGCAGATTCCCTCAAGGATAAAGTACTCCAGATTATTGTTTTGTCCAACTGCGGTAATTAGCACTCCTTTTTTTACATCAATAGATTCTGCCAATTCCTGGATTTTTGCTAAGGATCTATTAGGAATAGGGGTTATGGAATTAATGATGGAACCAATTTTGTCGTACATCTCTAAGCGTTAAAATAATCGGCCTAATCCGTTATAATCTAATTTGAAGCGGTTTTAAGGCTTGGATAATAAGGATGTAAGTTAGCATTATTTAAAAAACGAAGCCTGAAAAACCCTTTATTTTCCCATTACCTTATTTTGGTGTATTTCCCGTTTGCTTTTTATAGCTAGGAGTTATTCATTTCTCAATTGCTCCATTTCAACCACGGCCAAGTCGAGTTTTTTTAATATTCCCCCATAAATTGTTTTTACATCCCTTCTATGAATGGCCTTACTGAAAATACCCATCAGAACAGCCGCAATTATAATGATAATGGTGGTATGGATATGCAGTCCGAACACCAAATCATTTGATTTGGCTGCGACCATTTCCCGCTTGCCTGCAAACATATCGGAAAACCAAATGCCAAAGTAGAAAACAAGAATTAAGACAGGATATACTACCCTATACATTTTTCCATACCGATCGATGGATTTGGATATCCAATCCTTAAAGGATTTTAAAAAAGTATAACTGCTTTGCCCTTTATCTATGTTTTCCAAAGCCTGTAATTCTTGATAAGCGGTGTATGCAACCCAGAACATCATTGTCAGCACAATACTGCCTGCCAGCAAAGCTCCAACGAAAAAGGACGCAATAAAAAGGAGGGAAGAGCCAATGATAATTCCCCATATATTGATCAGGAACATCCTTTTGAATTTTTCAATGATATGAATCGACTTCTTGTTGTATATATCATTTACCTTAGGGGCAATTAAAGCATCCCTATTTAGGAAGCCTTCTTTCCAAATGTTTTCAATTGATTTTTCCATCCAATATTTTTTTAAGTCGTACTTTAATTCGTTGTATGCGGACCCCAATGTTATTTGGGTTGGTGCCCATGATATCTGCAATTTCCTTATAGGATTTTTCTTCTAGATAAAGTAAAATAACCCCCCTGTCAACCTCGGACAGTTGTCTGATTGCAGCATAAAGTTGCTCTAGGGAATCGTCGATAAAAACACGGGGCTCATCCAATATATCGGGGGGTATCCTATCCGAGGCTATAGGCCGGTGGTTGTTTTTCTGTTTCTTCAACATGGTCATACTTACATTAAGAGATAGTCTATATACCCATGTAGACCACTCGGAACGTCCCTGAAAGTTATTTCTGCTTTTCCAAATTTGCAAGCACACCTCCTGATAATAATCTTCAAAATCTTGCTGTGTATTGGTATATGCCCTGCATATCTTTATGATAATTGCGGCATAGGGCAAAATGGAAGATGTATAAAAATCGTTGCTCACTCTTTTAGTTTAATGGCTTGGTTAAGGTGGGTTATATCATCTTCCCAGCAGCCTTGGCCTGAGAATCCAAATGACGTCCTATGACCAGGCCGATCAGCATTCCGAGGGCAATGCCGAACGATATGCCCATAGACCGTTCAAAATTCGAAAGTACCACTATTCCAAAAATAATTCCAAAAGATGATCCCAATCCTATACCCAGGTTAGTGTAATATCCCTTAGGCGTCAAGGAAAAAGTATCCTTCAAATATTTTTGAAACTGCTTGAGTCTTTTGCTGTAATATTTTTTATTTTTTGCTGTACTTTCATTTAAATCAAGAACATCCAATTGCTGTTCTATAGATCGAATTTCAGAGTCCGTTAAATCACTGTTCTCCAAACTTATCAATATCTGAATGAACTTTTGATATGTTTTAATTTCCGCCTTTACATTGGTTTTGGATTCCAATCCTTTAAAATGTTCCAGTGCATTTTGTAGTGTCATAATTTTAATCTTTTCTTGGTTAGTGGCTAAAGACATAGATTATTACACCCTATGGATGTTTTTTTTAAAATAGATGTTTTTTACTGGATCAATCCCAAAAATCGACTGTGAATTAATAAAGTTAGAATAAACTATCCCAGAGTTTGAATTCTGTTCATTTTTTGCATTGCCCAAATGCCTAGCATTCATGAATACCATTAAACATCAATAGACCAAGCGATGAATAAAAAACGACCAGTGCCGAATAACCAAGGTACACCGTACCTTGGTTAGGAGGAGCCAGCTGTAGCTTAGAAAAAATAACTTATATCTACGCTTACATGAAGGTAGACAGCCCTTCCATCTTCCGATGTGGAAACCACATTATTTAAGACGAAATTGAAGATTCACGAAATCCGATAAAAAACCTGTCTGCCGAATAGGCAGGCAATAACAACCAATTGGGGAAAATGAAAGAAGATGGTATTCTTGAACCTACTTCATCAGTTTCATAGAACAGCAATGAAATCAGGTATTCCATAAGAACTTTCCTCAATAGAATAATTAAGTACAATCTTTATTTGCCTGTAAAAATGCTCCTAAATATATCGGTCCTAAACCTGTGCAATAGGCGGTGTAGGGGGGGCACACTTCCGTTTTTCCCCTAACAAAGACCACTTTCTGGCTTTATTCAATTATGTTCAAAAATTAATTAGGAAAAATGAAGCCACCTTATAAATATAGAAAAAATAGGAATTGAAGACCTATTATGGAATTCTTATGACCCAATTATTTGCGTGTTACATGTCTTATATACTTGGTTACATACGTAGTATTTAAAAATAATCTTTTTGAATAGTTTAGGGACTGTAATTGGAAACTATCTAAACACAGAGAACATGAAAACAAAATTTTTATTTATTCTGGCCATTTTTTCTTTATTATTAATGGGTAATTCCTGTGCAAGCGACAATGAAGCTTGTCAAGAGGATCCTGAAGTTTGTGCTTGCTTAAACAATCCTCTAAGATGTGTTTCTCCGGTAGGAACTAATGAGGTGCCTTCAGATTCCCTTAATGCTGTATCCAAACTCCCCGTTAGAAAAGAATAAAAATTGTAAGGCCAGATTTTTTGCGAACCATTGTCAGTGAAAAAAATTTAAAAATACCAGGAGCAAATTATTTTTCTTGTTCTTGAACCATTTTTTTATGCTTTGGGTAGCGCGACTAATATGTTTTTCCACAGCCTTTTCGGAAATATTCAATTGGGCGGCTATTTCCTTGTGTTTATCTCCGGGTATCGTAGGTACACCATATTTGAATGTAAAAGCTATTCGTCCGGTCAATATTGAAATTAGACTTGCTGTTTTCAGATTGTCGTTTCGGTGTCGGAGTATTCAATCCCACCTAGTGAGTAAAGGTGTGATCTTTTTTAAAGGATTGCCCAACACCTAAAAACTTGAATTGAGTTGATTGAGTTGCAAAAGGAACAATGGGAAACTATTGTTCCTTTTTATATAGGAAAAACGCTTATCCCAAATACTTTGAAGCCGCATTGAATATTACCATTAAAATCTGTTTATCACTTTTAAATTCCTCCCGGATTTTTTTATATGCTATCCGCATCTGGCTTTCCACCGTTTTCTCTGAAATATTGAGTCGCGAGGCAATTTCCTTGTACTTTAATCCATCCCTTTTATTAAGCAGTAATATCTCCCGACACTTGGGGGGTAATTTGTCAACAACCATTTTTAACTTTTTAATTTTATGGTCAACATGGCTTACTTCTTCCATAAGGCTCTCTTTGGCCATATTGTATTTAAGCTCATCAAAGATTTTATTTTTCCGTTGATTTTTCCGGTAAAGATCTATAAAGGAATTATAGGCGGTGGTAAACAAAAAGCTCTTTAAGGCCGGACTTTCCACTAAATCAGGGCGCTTTTGCCATAAAGTAATAAAACAGTTTTGGACTATATCCTTGGCCTGGTCGTGATTGTTCGTAAGTGTTTTGGTATAGGCTAGCAGTGGTCCGTAAAGTTGCTCAAATACTATTTTAAAGACATCTTTTTGCTGCGGCATTTTGGATTATAAGTCCCTCAATGTATTAAGGGGGTGGTTAATAAAGTTAGCTGGTTTGTCACAAATATGAAAAATATATTTGCCTTTTTTAAGGGTTTTTTGTTTTCTGTTCGTTTCCGCTAAGAATACGCAATTTAATGTGTTAATAATTAAGGGAAATCAAAATTGAGGAAATTAATAAATAAATACTTGGATGATTCCATTGATGGTGTTGAAATGGAGCGACTTAAGGTTTGGTTGGAAAAGGGAAAAAACCAAAAGAAGTTCAAGGCCATTGTAGAAAACCATTATCAATTGAATTTAGGTCTACAGGAAGTGGATTTGGAAAAGGAGTATTCCCTCCTGTTGCATAAAATCCAGGACAATAGGATTGCACAAAGACGCTCCAGTACCATATGGTATCAACGGGCCGCAATTCTTATAGCCCTGTTCGGGATAGGTTATATAATGTATTTAACTCTGGGCAAATCTGATGAACCATATATAGATGCCAATGCCATTACCATAAAACAGGAGGATGGAAATATTCAGGTTATTAAGGAAGATGGCAGTGTAGTAATTGTTGATAGCTCGGGTAAAGTTGTTGGCCGGCAAGATGGAGGTGAATTGGATTATAAAAATGTAGGGACTTCCAATTCCAACAATCAAGTGGAAGAAAGTCTTGTCTATAACGAATTGGTGGTGCCCAATGGGAAGAAAATGAAATTGATTCTTTCCGATAGTACCATAGTCCACATTAATTCCGGCACCCATTTTAAGTATCCCGTTCGATTCTTAAAAAATCAGAATAGAAAAGTTTTCTTGGACGGGGAAGCCTTTTTTGAAGTGTCTGAAGACAAGAACAACCCCTTTATCGTTAACACCGATGATATTAATATCCGTGTACTGGGAACCAAGTTTGATGTTAGTTCCTATGCAAACGATGACACTGTTAGCACTGTATTGGTAGAAGGTGCTGTTGAATTGTACCAGACCAGTGGGGAACTAAGGGATAAGGACAAATATTTACTGGCCCCAGGGCAAATTGCGTCTTGGAAAAAATTGGAAAACGATATGGATATCGCAGTGGTCGACGTAAATGAATATACTTCCTGGATCAATGGGCAGATCATATTTAAGATTAGACCATTTCCAGAAATTTTAAAGGTGTTGGAGCGCCATTATGATGTTTCCATTACCAACAATTACAGACTTTTGGACAGTCAGCAATTTTTTGCAAAGTTCGATACGGAGACTATTGAACAGGTAATGACCTATTTTCAGAGTAGTATCCCTTTTTCATATATCAGGGTAGGAAATAAAATTGAAATAAACCAACCTTAAATAACAGTTGCCTATGATTTAACATTCTATTGACCCATCATCTTATAACATAAAAAAATCGGGATATGCTGCTACATACCCCGATAGTAAAAGGTGATTAAAATATTAACCACAAAAACTAAACAAAAGTATGAATAAAAAAAACATTCGTTTGGGAATGCAGCATGCATTGTATCCCAATATCAGTTTAAAAATGAAGTTAACCACTCTTTTTTTAATAATTGCCTTATTTAGGGTACAGGCCAATACCTATTCACAGGTTGCCAAGATTACTTTGGATCTCGATTCCGTTGGATTAATGACGGTATTTGAGGAAATTGAAGCAGGTAGTAAATATAAATTTTTAGGAAACCAGGACGTAATAGATAGGGACCGAGTGGTTTCAGTACACGTTAAAAAGGAAAGGATCCACAAAGTATTGACCGATTTGTTTTCTGGAACCAATATCTCCTTTAGAATATTGGATAGACAAATTATCCTGAAGAATGAACCGAACCTGCAAACGCAGTTTGGCCCAATGCCTAAAATTGATAAGATTGCCAAACCACAACTAACGGTAAGTGGAACAATTGTAGACAATAACGGAACTCCACTTTCGGGTGCCAATGTTGTGGAGAAAGGTACAGTGAACGGGGTAACAGCCGATTTTGATGGACAATTTGAAATAGAATTGTCCTCGGCCAATCCAGAATTGGTGGTATCCTATCTTGGTTTTGCTACTAAGGAGATATTGGTCAACGGACAAACCAACATGACTATAACCCTGCAGGAAAGTGCCGCTGGACTGGAAGAGGTTGTGGTAGTGGGATATGGACAGGTAAGGAAAAGTGACCTAACCGGTTCTGTAGCTTCCATTAAAGGTGAAGCCGTTAGTTTGCAGGCGGTGGGCAATCCGGTGCAGGCACTGTCCGGAGTAGCTACGGGAGTTCAGATTCTACAAAATTCAGGACAACCAGGTAGTGGTCTAAGTGTCCTGATCAGAGGGGGAAATTCACTTTTGGGGGGTAACAATCCTTTATATGTTGTTGATGGCTTCCCTATTATCGGAGATCTAAGTTCCATCAATCCCAATGATATTTTATCAATAGAAATTTTAAAGGATGCTTCTTCTACCGCAATTTATGGGGCAAGAGGAGCAAATGGAGTGGTTATTGTTTCCACAAAGAAAGGCAAGGAAGGCAAGACTTCCATTGAATACAATGGATATACCGGATTCCAAAAAGTGAATAACACCATAGACATGTTAAACGCCAAGGAGTTTGCTACCCTTGCCAATGTGAGGGCCTCCAACGATAACATAGCTCCTTATTTTACCAATGCTGAAATTGCATCCTTTGAAAATGGTACCAACTGGCAAGACGAAATATTTCAGAATGCAGTGATTCAAAACCATTCAATAACAGTTTCGGGAGGTAATGATAAAACGGTGTTCAATGTTTCTGGTAATTATTTTAATCAAGAGGGAATTATCATAAACTCGGGTTACGAATATTTACAATTAAGATCTAGCCTGGAGCATAAGATCAATTCCAAATGGAAGGTTTCATTTAATAATATATTGAGTAGAAAGAAAAACAATAATATATTCAGTAATAATACAGAACGGGGAGCTGGTGTGTTGAGCGGGGCCCTTATTTCCCCACCTACAGTTTCTGTGTTTAACAGTGATGGCGAATATAGCAATGTTAGACCTTATGCCTTTAGTCCGGATATAGTGGAGAACCCTGTGGCCATGGCATTGGAAAGGAAACAATTATCCAGGGAGAATGCATTGCTGCTCAATATAATTGCAGAAGGTAAAATCACCAAGGATTTGGTGCTGTATTCTTCTATAGGGGTGCAATATGAGAATACTAGGGGCGACAATTACTCCCCATCAATATTTCAACCCTCCGCAACAGGATCCGCCTCAATTTCCTATAGGGAATTTACGGATATAGTTAACGAGAACCTATTGACGTATTCCAAGGAAATTAATAACGATCACGATCTAAAAGTTATGGGAGGGATCACTTCCCAAAAAACATCAAATCAATCCTTAAGTGCTTCTTCTACTGGATTTTTATCAGATATTCTTGAGAATAACAGCATACAGGCTGGTAGTTCCCCTGGAACCCCTATTTCAGCAAGTAGTGAATACTCCATACTTTCAGGGTTAGGAAGACTAAACTACGGTTATAAGGGTAAATATTTACTTACTACCAGTATACGGGCCGATGGTTCTTCTGTATTCGGCAAAGCAAATAAATGGGGTTACTTCCCTTCCGCAGCCCTGGCATGGCGGGTAAGTGAGGAGAATTTTTTAAAGGAAAACGATCTTATTGGCAATTTAAAGTTAAGGGCCAGTTGGGGTAAAACCGGGAATACGGCAGTTTCACCATATCAATCGCTCTCTATACTATCCAGTTCCCAAACCGTCTTTGACGACAATATTAATATAGGGTATGCACCGGGAAGTTCTATGCCAAACCCCAATCTAAAATGGGAAACTACGGCTCAAACAGATTTTGGGGTCGACTTTGGATTATTTAGAAATAGATTTCAAGTTACTTTTGACTACTACTATAAAAAGACAGAAGATCTGCTGGCTTCCATACCCGTTATTTTGTCATCTGGATATACTTCCCAAACCACAAATTTGGGCAGTATGGAAAATAGAGGATTTGAAATATCATTGGATTCAAGGGTTTTGGAAGGAGATTTCAGTTGGGACCTAGGGGTTAATTTTTCGTCCAATCGCAACAAGGTATTGAGTTTGCCCGAAGGTGGCGATATTTTTGGAGTTGGACTAGGAAATGCACTTCCTGCAATGAGTTTGGTTCGTGAAGGCCATCCCGTTGGAGTCTTTTATGGCCTTGTGGAAGACGGACTCACCGATGATGGGCTGATCAATTACGTTGATACGGATGTAAATGGTACCATCAATAGTTTGGACAGACAAATTATAGGGGATCCAAACCCGGACTTTATTTTTGGGATCAATAGCAATATGAGCTATAAGAACTTCGGATTAACAGTATTGGTAAGTGGTTCCCAAGGTAACGATATACTAAATTACAATTTGTCCAATGTGGCGGATGGATTTAGTTTCGGAATTAATCAGATTCGAGATGTTTTAGGCAATTATTGGACAGCAGAGAATCCCGATCCAAATGCCAAATATCCAAAGATAAGTTCCAATACAAGATACCAAGGTTCGGATAGGTTCATTGAAGACGGCTCCTATGTTCAAATTAAGAATGTACGCCTGTCATATACCTTGAAAGGGGATACTTTTAAATCCTTGCCAATTCACAATTCTCAGATATTTGTTAATATACAGAATCTGGCCACCTTTACGAATTATTCATTTTATTCACCTACACTCAATACTCATGGAGGTGGGATTTCTAAAGGGATAGATCAGTTCGGATATCCTGACACCAGGACGTTCATGTTAGGTGTTAGAATTAACTTATAAATATTTATTACTAAAATATTAGAAAATATCATGAAAAAAATACTATCATATACACTAATTTTTCTGTCCATTATATCGTGCAGCGATTTCCTGGATGAAGTTCCTGAGGACAGACTTACTGAGAATAACTTTTACGGCAATATGGATGATGCCGTAGCCGCCGTAAATGCCATTTACGTCCCCGCCAGGAATAATTTCAGATCGCTTTATATGCTAATGCTCGATATCCAGGCAGATTATGCAAATGGAAGGGGTTCAACACAGCCCTTAGGTGAGTATCAGGGATTTGACCAAACCAATATCAATAGGGCCGGTACCATGTGGGAGCGCTTTTATCAAAGCATCAGAAACGCCAACATTGCCATTTCCATGATCGATAATATTGATCTATCCGATACGGACAAAAAAGCTTTGATAGGTGAAGCCAAGTTTATGAGGGCCTACTGCTATTATCATCTTGTGAGAAATTGGGGAGGCGTTCCAATTTACCTGGAAGAAGAAGGGGAAGATACAGGTCGCAGAACAGTTGAAGAGGTATATCAAGTTATTATAGACGATTTAAAAGCAGGTGAAACCGATTTGCCGGCTACCCCGACCCAGTTTGGAAGACCTTCAAAATGGTCCGCAAAATCACTGCTTGCCGAAGTTTACCTAGACCACAAAGACTATGGTTTATCTAGGGATAAAGCACAGGAAGTAATCGATTCTGGAATGTTTTCGTTGATTGAGGTAGCAGCCAGCGCCGATTTCAATAATATTTTCGGACCCTCTGTGAATGGTTCCTCTGAAGAGATTTTTTACATGAAGTTTAGCCATCAGGATGGCTGGGGATGGCCTATGAACCTATTATGGAGTGAAACGCAATTTTCTCCCTTCGGTAATTATGTTATTTATTCCGTTCCTGGACCATTTTTTGACAATTGGGACGATGCCGATCTGCGAAAGGAGTGGAACGTATTTACAGAGTATGTAAATAGGAGTACAGGGGAATTGGAAACCTTGCCGTCTTCTACCCCAATTCTATGCAGTAAATTCAGGGATCCAGATTCCCCGGAAAGGGAAGGTCACGCCAATGATTATCCAATTTTGCGATATGCCGATGTTCTGCTAATATATGCGGAAGCTTCTGCAATGGCCGATAATTCGGTATCCGCCTTGGCTCTTGAAAGCTTGAATAAAATAAAAAGGAGAGGTTATGGGTATCCCACCAACCTAGCCTCACCGGTTGATTACCCAAGTAGTGGGTGGACGGCGGAGTCTTTTAGGGAAACTGTTTTACAGGAAAGGGCTTACGAACTTTATATGGAAGGAAAACGATGGTTCGACCTAAAACGTACTGATAAAGCCAAAGAATTGGTCTTACAGAACACAGGGAAATCCGTACAGGATGTTCATTTATTGTGGCCCATTCCACAACAGGAAATAGATACTAATCCAGATATCAGCCAGGCTGACCAAAATCCGGGCTACTAGTGTTTTAAAATTTGGATCGGAGAAGTGGTCTTTTGCCGCTTCTCCGATTTAATATCCCATATTTTCCTTAAATGGAACTGCTCTATTTCCAAGGGTAATGATCATGATTCCTATGGAATGTCAAGGCTGTTGCTCTATGTCCTATATTCAATTTTTATAGGGATGGAAATCAGCCGTTTGTAAATAATCATTTACATATTCATTAATTTTAGTTGAAATGAAAAAACACAATACTTGGCTCTTGTTTAATAGCACTTATTTTTTTCTTCTCCTTATAGGCTTGTTTTTTATGGGGAATATAAAGACCCAAGCCCAATCCAAGGCGGCCATAAAATGGACAGAAGGTAATCCCTCCCTGGTAATCGACGGTGAAACCTATCCACCTTATGCCTATATGTCCTATTTGGGCGAGGAGGAATTTTACAAGGAAATATCGGCAACCGGAATCCATATTTACAACATTCCGGCCTATTTGGGTGAAGGGGGAATCAATACTGTTTCGGGTATAGGTGCTTTTAGGACTCCCATTTGGTTGGCTGAAGGCAAATACGATTTTAGTGGATTGGTCAAGGATTTTGAAAAGATTATTAAAGCAGATCCCAAGGCAAAAGTTATTATCCGTTTCTATTTGGATCCACCGGAATGGTGGACACAATTATATCCGGAAGCAGCCGCACACCTCCCGGATGGTACCATTTTTCGTCAATGCTTCGCCTCGGAAGTCTGGAGGGAAAAAACAGCAGAGGTATTCCGTGACTGTTTGGATTGGCTTTTGGCTTCCGAATACTCCCCCTATTTGGCCGGAATCCATGTTGCCAGTGGCCTAACAGAGGAATGGTTTTATCATCCCAAGCAATATCAGGATCAAAATCCGGTACGTTTACAAGCATTCAGACAATGGTTAAAGGAAAGTTATAAAAACAATAATGCCTTGCAAAAGGCATGGAACAACCCTTCCCTGACTTTTGAAAATGCCCAATTGGCCAATATTGATGAACCTGCCAAACGCAGGGAATGGAGGAATCCCGATCAGGATCGGAACTATATTGATACGTATCGCTTCCAAGCAGAGGTCTTGGTCAACAATATTGCCTATTTCAGCAAAATTGTAAAAGAAAAGAGTCATGGCTATCTTTTAACGGGAGCCTTTTCCGGATACCACTATTTTGTAGGGGACGCTAGGCGCGGACACGGGGCCTTGGCGAAGTTGTTGGATTGTCCGGACCTGGATTATCTCTCGAGTCCAAATGTTTATAATAGAGTAATAGGGGAGGATTGGCCAGCCATGGCAGCTATCAACTCGGTTCACCTCCATGGTAAATTATGGCTTACGGAAAACGATACCAGAACGTCCATAACTACCTTGTTGAAAGATCGATCAACCGGGATAGCACCTCCAGGACAGTATGAGAGCGGGGTATGGTTAGGCCCGGAGGACATGGACACTTCGGTATCCTTTTTATGGAAAAACACGGCAAGAATGTTGGCCTATGGATATGGAGGTTGGTGGTTCGATATGTGGGGCGGATGGTTTAGTGATCCTGAACTATTGGATGTTTTAGCCAAAACACAGCAATTCCACAGCACATTTCCCCCATCCCAAGGTGAAAGAATGAAACCACAGATAGGGGTAGTGGTGGATGAAGAAATCTCTTTTTGGGATCCCACCTATGGACATCTTACAGAGAATATTTTATCCAATCGTTATCCACTCGCCAAAACAGGGACTTCGTACGACCTATTTCTTCGTACGGATCTAAAAAGCATGCCAACCACCCAATATAAGGTAGTTTGGCTAATGGGGTTTCTTGAACTCACCTCCAAGGAGGAATCCCGAATAAAAAAGTGGAACAAAAGGGGAATAACCGTACTATGGACCAATGGCAAAGGAACCAAAATTTTCGATCCAAACGAAGGGGAGTTGTATATGGACGGAAAATTTAAATGGTCGGCTTCGGAATTGGGAGAAAGATGGGGAAAGGCAGGTGTACATAGGTATATAGATACGGAGGATGTATTCTATATTGGCCGAAACTGGATGGGTATACATACCATAGAAGGTGGGGAAAGGACCATCAATTTTCCATTTAAGGCCCAGGTGATAGATCCATTGGAGAATAAAATACTACATGATGCCACCAGACAGTTCCAATTGACATTGAAACCAAAATCAACAGTACTCTTAAGAGTCAACCCCTTGGAAGACTAAATTATAATCTTAAAGAAAGACACATGAAAACGATTAAAAATTATTATTGGATGCTTTTGTGTTTTACCGTGCTGGCAGCACTGGTCTCTTGTAATACCAATAACGGAGAGGATTTAACAATAGACAACGGTAAAATAAAATTAAGTTTTAGCAAGGAGAATGGTTCACTGGTTGTTTTCCAGGATTTGATTCATGGCTATGAATTTTTGGATGACAAGAAGACCATGGAATTGCCATGGGAGATTGATTTCAATCAGGCCCAGGATTCCTTACAGCTGCCCTTGGATTTTGAATATTCAAAATTGGACCCATTGACCTTGGTGTTAAAATGGGAGAATTTTAAAGGGGATAACAATAAGGAACTCACCGTTACCGCAGAAATTAAACTCGATAGGGACAAGGCCTTGTCCTATTGGAAAATTTCCCTGGATGGCACGCAGGGCAAAGAAATCAATACGGTGGTCTTTCCCAAGATTAACGGGTTTAAGGATTTAGGGCAGGAAAAATTGGCCCTTCCCAAAATAATGGGAGAACTTTTAACAGACCCGAGGGGAATTCTTTCGGCAAAAAAAACGGAAGAAAAGAGAATGGAGTGGGTTTACCCCGATCATTTTTCATTACAATGTTTGGCATTGTACAATGCCGATAAAATTGGTCTATATCTTGCTTCGAACGATACACTCACCTACAGGAAAGGTTTTTCCTTTGATTTGGACGGGGCCAATAATTTAACTTATGAAATGTCCAATTATCCTTCCTTTGATGCCAATGCCAATTCATATTCTCCAACCTATGAAGCTGTAATAGGATCGTTTAAGGGAGATTGGATTACCGCTGCCGAAGAGTATAGGGAATGGGGCTCCCAACAGAAATGGTCCGCTGAAAGCAGGTTTAAGAAAGGTCTAAATCCAGATTGGTTGGAGGAAACCGCTTTGTGGGTATGGAATAGGGGTAGGTCCGATAATGTCCTGTTACCGGCCACGGAATTAAAAGAAAAATTGGGGTTACCTGTCAATGTATTTTGGCACTGGTGGCATGGGTGCTCCTATGATGAAGGTTTTCCGGAATACTTTCCGCCAAGGGAAGGAGGGGAGTCATTTATCAAGGCGATGAAGTTGGCGCAACAAAAAGGGGTACACTCCATAGTCTATATGAATTCCTTTCAGTGGGGCGATTCTACAGAGAGCTGGAAAACCGAAAATGCAGCGGTACATGCCGTAAAGGATATAAATGGGAATCTCAGATCCCATGCCTATAATATTTTTACGGGCAATTCCCTCACAAACATGTGTATGGGAACCCAATTCTGGAAAGATAAATATACCTCCCTGTCCGAAAGCGCCGTAAATACCTATGGTACCAATGGTGTGTATATGGACCAGGCCTGTATGACAAAAGTGTGTTATGATAAAGCTCACGGACATGAAATAGGTAACGGGAATTATTGGCTAAAGAATTTTGGATTGCTTACAGATCAAATTCGCTCCAAAATTTCCATTGTTAAGGAACCCATTTTGGCAGGGGAGCACGGTAACGAAAGTTGGATGCCCTACTTGGATCTTTTCTTGACCCTCCAAGTAAGTAGGGAACGGTATTCCGGTATTGGTCAATGGGAAACCATTCCATTTTTTCAGGCGGTATATCATGAATATGCAATTACCTACGGTAATTATTCCTCCTTGGTTACACCACCTTATGACGAGTTATGGCCTAAGGAATTTGCCCCCAGGAATCAGGAACAACCCTTGGACCCCATATTTAACAAGCAATTTTTAATGGAGCAGGCCAGGTCCTATGTTTGGGGAATGCAGCCGACCATTTCCAATTACCACAGTTTTTTGGATACCCAAAGAAAAGAGGAAATTGATTATTTACTGAATTTGGCAAAAATTAGATATCAAGGACTAAAGTATCTATTACACGGAAAATTTTTAAGAGCGCCCTCCATGCAAATTCCGGAAGAGGAGCTGAATATTTCCAAATTGTCCATTTACGCAGGAAGAAAGGGCAAGAATGTTACCGCTTATAAAAAGAAGTATCCCTTGGCATATGCCGGGGCATGGAAAGCCGATGATGGCAATGTTGGTATAGCCTTGACCAGTATAAGTGAAAAGCATATGCTCATTAACTTTGATGTGGACACCAAGGATTACGACCTTCCTTCGAGCGGGGAGATCTATATAATAAACAATGATGGCAGGAAATTGTTGACCTCTTATAAGGACCATGCCATTACCGTAGAACATCAATTAAAACCCAGGGAAGTGTGCCTTATTGAAATTATTCCATCACCATAGGGCCTTTCTGGGAGTAGAAAAGTAATGTTAATTAGAGTTAGCATTAGTTGTTAGAGTTAGTTGTTAGATTGCCCGGGGCGAACAGTAAGTAGTCCTGGGCTAATCAACTTTGCTAAAACCACACAAAATGAAAAGAGTCACCACTGGTTTAGAGGTTTTGATAAACGATCATGGGCGTTTTAAGGGCAATGTAGCTTTGCTGTGCCACAATGCCTCCGTAGATTCCCAATGTGTCCATGCAGCCTTCCGCTTTAAGGAAATGTTCGGCTCCAGGTTTGTAAAGATTTTTGGGCCTCAACACGGTTTTTCAACGGATGCCCAAGACAACATGATAGAGACCGATCATACGATGCATCCCTATTTTAATATCCCCGTATTTTCGCTCTATTCGGAAACCAGGATTCCTACCGATGAAATGTTGGAAGGGATAGATCATCTTTTTGTGGATCTGCAGGACGTGGGTTGTAGAATGTACACCTATATTTACACCCTTACTCTTTTACTGGAAAAATGTGGGGATAGGGATATTGAGATTCTAGTATTGGACAGGCCCAATCCCCTGAATGGAAAGGATATTGAAGGGAACATATTGAACTTGGAATATCAATCGTTTATAGGGAGACACCCCATACCCGTACGGCACGGGATGACCATTGGAGAAGTTGCATTAATGCATCAGGATTATTGGACTACCAAAAAGGCCAACCTTAAAGTTATTAAGATGCGGGATTGGCAACGGGAAATGGCCTTTGAGGACACCAAATTGCCTTGGCTTTTACCCTCGCCCAATCTGGCGCGGCATGAAAGTGCCTTCACCTTTCCAAGTACCGTACTCTTTGAAGGGACCAATTTAAGTGAAGGAAGGGGAACCACCCAACCCCTTGAGATTGTGGGCCATCCCAAGATGGAACCTTTTTCCTTTTACGCCAACCATTTGAACGCCCAAGCCCTAGAAAACAAGTTACAGGGATTTACTTTTCGTCCTATAGTGTACATCCCAACCTTCCATAAATATACCGATGTGGCATGTGGTGGATTCCAGATCCATGTAACGGATAAGAAGATATTTAAGCCTTGGCGGGTAGGACAATTTCTTCTAAGGGAATTATACCATCATCTTGGCGAGGATTTTGAATGGCTAAAACCACCCTATGAGTATAATTATGAAAAAGAGCCGATCGATATTATTAATGGAACCGACAAATTGAGAAACTGGGTAGAGAAGCAGGGCTCCATGGAAATGTTGGATTCCTTTGAAGACCTGGCTGCCTATCGCCAACAGCTCAATACCGTAAAACTTTATGGGGGCCACACCATATAAATTGTTTTAATTGATTATAATTCCCATTAGGAACCATGGCTCAAATAATTTTAATACTGTTGTTAGCGTTCAATTTCGCTTCGGAGGAAAAATCCAATAAGGCGTGCTATGTTACTTATGAGACCAAGGGTTTTGAGGGCCGCAAAAAATTTACGGTCTATGTGCAGGATACTGGTAATACGGCTTATTACTATGGTTTTGAAATAGCCCATGAACTGGATACCTCGGCCTTGGTGAATACCGATCAATTTAGACTGCAAAGGGCCAATATATACAGATTTAATGGCGTTGCCATGGAAGCCACCGGATTAAAAGCCTTGGCAAACGGGGAATCGGAATGTGTTTATAGATCTAAGGATGCCATAGATTTTACCGGGGGTTGGCACGGGGACGAGAAATTGGTGGACGTGGCATTTTATATGGATGAAAAATTGCTCTCCGGGGAGGAATTATCATCGAGCTTCAACTTAAGGCCTTGCCGGGAATTTAGCTATAGACAAACGTCCAAAATGTTTAGAACGGCCAGGGAAGGGGAGACCAGCAAGTTAAAACCCGCTATTGAGGCCAGGCATGTAAAACGATCTGTTTTTCGGCATAGCGGTTACGAATCCCAAAACAAAATCAGCTGGGAACTGAACGGTACCATAGCCATAGGATATATGTCCATTTCCTGTATTGCAACGGACATAGGGGAGTTTTGCCAATCGGACACTTCGGAGGTATATACTTTGGACAGATCGGGAGACAGAAAAATAAATGATATGGGCAATACAGCCTATGTCTGGAACAAATCCAATGGTACCTCTGTGGTGGTGGGGAGCGAGTTTAACATAAACAATGATGTGGCCATTCAATTTATTTGGGATGTTACCAATTACAGCAAATATTACCGCAACCTGGTGAATGATACCCCAATGGAGGTAAAGGCGGGAGAGACATGGAGCAGTGACACCCAGCTTAAGTTTAAAATGGATGGAAGTATGTGAACAATCCCATAGCCCTAAAGGATCGCTAAATGCATTGATGCTAATACAAATTAAAGTGTTATGTAAGGGATAGTGGAGTTAGGCCAACTTTTTTACAATAACATCAATTACTGTATAAGATTCATTCATAATAAATATTAAATATAACATGATTTGGTTATAAAGCAGAAATATAATCTATAAAGGTTATATGGTTGTATTTGAAAAACAATATTGAGAAAACCGAATAATATAATGTCTCATTGGGTTTAGGTTGTACATAACGGTTCGGCAAGTAGGCCAAGCAAGTAAAACGATCCGCTTTTCGGAATAGTGGTTACGAATCCCAAAACACAATCAGCTGGGAACTGAACGGTACCATAGCCATTTAATATTGGTCGTTTCGGGAAAGTCTATAAATAGGCGTTTTCTTTACACCATGCACATGGCGAAATTTTAGGGCGTATTTTTCTTTAGCTGTGGAACTCAAAATTGTAGATCATAATATGGTTGCTGTCTCTAGTCTTTTAGCTTCATTTTTGCGCAAACGTTGAAAACAACCATTTGATTAATTTAAAAAAAAGCAGAAGAAGAGGATGAAATATTATAATCAGGAATATCATGGCAGACTCATTGGAACCTGGAAGCTGCTTTATCTGAATTATAATTTGAATTAAAATGCCGGTAAAAACGAGATAAAGTAAAGAATAGCCCAGAATTGACAAAAAATAACCCCATCCCGTATCAACAAACAGAATAAGTATAGAGCTGAAGATGAGATAGCAAGCAAATACAAGACCTCCAATGTTCCACAAACTCTCCGCTTGGTCCTTACCAAAAATAAAAAGCGACAAAACCGATAGGAGAAAAAATCCAATTGTCAGGTGTAGTGGGGTTGAAAGGTATGATAACATCTATATGGTAAATTTTATTTTAATCAAATAAGTGGGCAGGCTTAATAACCATAGAATTAGCCAATGTTGCGTATTGCGTGTTTTCCAATTTCCGTCAACGTTCTTTAATCTCAACCCACTAATTTATTCAATATTGACTTATTGATTTGATATATATTCAGTAACATTAAAAAAGGTATCTACCCAATAATCCTGTTCATTTTCTTTAAGATAAGCCAACAGTTCCTGTAAAGCTTCATTGGATACGTTTAAGTAACCACCACCCACGCTATGAAACATAAAAGTGGCAATGGTCCCATTACTTCTTGCTTCTTTTACATAATCGATAAGTTCTTTGCCTGAATGACTGTCTACACACCAACTAGGCATAAAATTAATGTCTATATTTTCCATGGTTTTTGGTATAGGGCCATCACTTCTTGCGGCCGAAAATAGTTCCTTCACTATATCAACGTAGGTTGAATCGCCCTGCACTTTAAAATTTGAGCAGGTATAACCATAAGTTCTATTCGATTTTCCATCAACAGCCTTTAAGAGAGTGTTGGCAGTATATAATTCCATGCGCATTTGTTCCCTGGAATAATTGTTTAAGTCATATTCTGGTGTAACCCAATCGAATAATCTACCATCACATGGATGAAATAAAGAATGATTGCCAAGCTCATGGCCATTTTCAACGATCTTTTTCCATTCAGCGATGCGATTATGTAAAGACTCCTTATTCCCAGGACAATAAAAAGTTGCTTTCATATTATAGGAATCAAGTAGGGGTATGGCATTATCCAGATGTGAATCTTGACCATCATCAAATGTTAAGCAGACTGCGGCCTTTTTCTTTTCAGGCCATTTGAAGTTCTTATATATATTTTGAGAATATGAAAATTGGACGGTCAGCATAATAACCATTAGATAATTGAATATTCTTTTCATAATTATATTTTTTGATTAATAAATAAAATCACTTTATAAGCCTGAATGGCGCACAATGGCAGGCTATGCAAGGGCAAGGAAACTTTCCGTTTCCGCTTGCCAAGCTTTTTGACATGTACTGGGTACGTAGCTAAATTTTGTTGCCCGCCCGTACCGAACGCGTACGTTCGGGCGGGTTGGCTTTATGTTTTTTGTTGTCCATAGCCAAAACTGAATATTTCGCTATCGCGTAATTTTCAATATAGCGACTTTATAAATATACACAGACCTTTCGTAAAGCCCGAAGCCGTATTGTTTAAGCGCTTTGTTGGCACTTCCTTGTTTTTTACAGAGTTCAATCCTCCAATCTCTCCAATTTTCCCCTTAGTGTTGCCTTTTCTCTAATTTTAAGTCCATTTTTAAATTCTTTGATAGCATTTAAAGTGTCAGATTGAAATAAGTAATAATCCCCCATAGATTCAAATACATTAACACTTTTCGGATAGTTTTTAATATTTAAATTCAAGAGGCTATATGCTTTTTCAGGCATATTATTGTGCATAAATCCTTTGCCGATTGAGTTAATATATTTTTCAGGTGGAATTACTTGATAACCAAATCGATCTGAAATATTCGCATAGTGGGAGCTGATTATTTTTATTATTTCTTTAGCATTCAAAGTTGACTTCTCCGAGTAGAAATCATTTACTCCATTCAATTTGTACCAGGAAAAAAGAAATCTGAAAGCGTCATATTCGGTAATAAATGGCACACTTCCATGGTCGTCATTTTCATAGTATTTCCATTCAAATAAAAGTCCATTATCTTTTTTAGTGTCGAGGGAATTAACAAATTGTAATATTGATTTTATATGAACTGTGAAATAGGTGTCGGGAATATTGTCATTTTGAACTTTGCCAATATCCATATCGGATTCCATTGTATTTGCTACACCGACGTATAGTGCTTTATTATCAAATTTATTTGTCGATAAAATAGAATCTGCGATATTTAAAAAAGCACGATTGTCCCACCATAAACTGGGGTCTATTGCAACATAATTATTAAAAAGCTCTTTTCTATTTACTAAGGCATTGATAACACTTAAACCTCCAAAAGAATGACCAACAAAAGTTTTATAGGTAGTGGTAGGATAAGTTTTTTCCACATATGGTATTAATTCTTTTTCAATGAAATCAAGAAATTTGTTTCCACCACCTGATGGATATTGAATACTATCTCCTGATATAACATCAATATCTACTTTTGTAGGTGTCAAATCTAAAGACCTATTTGTATTGGCTATACCAATAATAATCATTTCTGGAACAATCATATTACCGCTTAAATGCTCAATAATTCCAGTTACGGAATTAAAATTTGATGGACCATCCAACAAGTAAATTACTGGATATGTAGTTTTGTAGGACAAACTATCTTTTGCACTTTCTGGAATATGTATCCACAGTTCACGGGATTCGTCCAAAATTTCGGAGTAAATACTGTCCAATTGTCCAATGACTATTTGATTATTCTGGTTTTCAATATCTATAGGTTTTTCTTGCTGTTTACAACTGATCAAACCGAGAATAATAAACACAAATAGGAAAAGGTTTTTCATGATTTTAATTGGTTACTCGGTTTTTCACAATGTAAGCCAACTTCCGGCTGTAGCAACAAGTCAGTGTATACATACAAACCATCGGTCTAGGGCCGTATTGCCTTCCGCCAAGCCTGGCAAATTGATCCTGTGCCTAACGCCCCACACAATAACCATGTAGGACTGGTTGCTACTTACCATTGTCGGTATAAATTATTTATTGGAGTTTTTTAATTCATTGAGCCATAAGCCGTATTCGAAGACGTGATGTATTCTTTCCCTTTGCTCATAACTAAAGGTATTGTAAATACCCGTATAATCCATAAAATTGTCATTGATATTTCCACCTAAATTATCGGAACAAGGTTGGTTTGGTTCATTGAAGATGTATGAATAGGTATCCTGACAATAATCACTCGTAGTACAATTGTCATTGGAGAATACGTGCAATAGCCCCAGGGAATGTCCCACTTCATGTATTATGGCAGTACTGGTTAAAGCATTGTTGGTATCCAACCAAAAACTCGGAAAAGTATCATTATTAGGTTCAAGTTCGGAATTATCGGGAATACTAACCAAACCGTCAAGAGAATAGGATTCATAAATCCAGGGTAATGAGGCACTTCCCCTAGCTTCTTGGTCCGGACCTATCCATAGGTTTAAATACATTTTTGGATCCCATATGGTTTCCAGTCCCAAATTCCAATATTCATTAATAGCTAATTTTTTATCATTTGCAATATCAAAACTATCAGGAAATGCAGGAACCCCATCATCATATGTACTCCCGTCAATTCTATTTATTCCAGGTTCGGGTAATTGAACATCATTGGAATCCAAATTTGCAAGTCGAAAAACAATTTTGGTATCCACAGCATTCGGATTCTCAGAGTTGTATTGATTTGAAAAACCTTTGTTGAGTTTGTCCAAAAGCGCTGTAACTTGACCTTGTGATAGGTTTGTCCCTGAGCCAATGCTTTCTCCAAAATGTACTATATGAAAAATTACGGGAACGGAAATGGTAGGATAATCAACATTTACCCTGGCGTTTAATTGTATGGTATTCGATTCAATACCCTTAGCCTGTATTTTTAAATCGTGAATTCCACTTACTGTAGTGGTATATCCTAAATTGGGATTATCCAATACAGTATCATTATCAACTATTTCATAATCAACATTATCAACAGGACTGTTATTTTCATCATAAAAGATAACGGATAATTCTGCCTTGGAATTTCCATCGGCAATAATTAAAGAGGTGTTGGCATTTAAGTTAATACTGGTTAAATTTACTTGAACTTCTTCTGCAGTAATCGTAATCGTATTCGATTTAACCAGATCCATTTTGGCATACACCTTATATTGTCCAGCCGTATTGGTACTAAAAGTACTGGAGTCATGGAGATTCCCATCAATATAAATATCAAAATTGGAATTTTGAATGGTATTTTGATTTTTATCACGGGCTATTACAGAAAACGTCACTGTGTCACTGCCATCTGCCAATATAGATCCGGATGTGGATGAAATCTCAAGGGAAGCAACTGTAATGGGGTCTTGCTGTTCATCAATTTCACTATCATCAGTACTACTACAACTAAAATTGATCAATAATAGAAATACGTAAAATATCTTTTTCATAATTCCTGGTTTTTGTTTTAAGCCAACGAACAGATATGGAATGTAGCTACCACCTTCTTTTCGGAAAGCCTTTAATGCAATGGTTTATATTTTGTTATGAGTCTTTATCCCGTCTTATAATTTTTACAATTCTGCTATATATGATTTCCGCTAAATTCCATTCATAGCCATTAAAATCCGTGGTATTATTAAATTGAATAACCACTGTATCCAAGTCTTTATGATATTCCGCCATGCTCTGATAACCCACGAGCAGGCCTGTATGCTCGTACACGTATATGGAGGAATATATTTCCTGTTCCCCTTCGTTAAACACGGATCCATCGTTCAGGGCCCTCAAGAATTTACCCACATCTTCTGCAGTGGCGAGCATCAAACCCGTATTGTCAGTCTTGAAATCTTCCTCATAGCCAACATAATAGCCACTCATAACATCGTCCAAATTCACTTCATTTAGGGAGCCGAATGTGTTTTTTAGTCCTAGTGGTGTTAAAATTTCCTCCTTGATATATTGTTGATGGCCATAGCCCAACACTTTATCAATGAGATCGGAAATTAGCATATAATTGGTGTTTGAATAGCCGTAATCCTCCCCCGGTGCAAAGTCGGCCGGTAAATCCAAGGCATAATCAAGTGTTTCTTGTTTATTTTTTGGAGGGTTTATCCAATAATTGGGGTGATCTACAAAATTGGGGATACCGCTACGGTGCTGTAGCATCATTTTCAAGGTAATTTTTTCTGCATTTTCAATTCTACCCACAAGTTCAGGAAAGTAATCCGCAAGCGTTTTGTTCAACGACAAACGTTGGGCCTTGATCAATTTTGCGGTAGCTACGGCCACATATAGTTTGGTAATGCTGGCAATCTTGAATAAGGCCTGGGGGTAGGCAGGTATTTTATTTTTACGGTCATGCCAGCCTCCGGCGTAAAACCCCGCTGCTTCCCCAGCTTGATCCACATATACTATCATACCGTCAAAACCATGTTCAATGGCTTCATTTACTTGTTCTTGCACCGTATCGGGCAACGGCAAGATCCACGCCTTTACCAAAATCCATGGTACGAAATACAAGGAGCCTATACTTGCTAAAATAAATATAATTTTAAGGATACGTTTGGTGTACTTTTTAGACATTTTATTTTTTCTGGTTATGGGGCCCTAAAGCTAAAATAGGAAATCTTAAAATTATCGTCATTTTCCTTCCAAAATTTCATCCAAGGCTGTTTTAATGGCCGTAGTATTGGATGTATCACCGTGATTGGTAAGTATAATATAACAACTTTTATTATATAGATTTCGTTTTATAAAGGTTCTATAGCCTGCAAGTCCCCCTGTATGCTGTACTACCTTTTGACCATCTCCTTCAGAAACTCCCCAACCGTAACCGTACTTGGTCAATTCCCCATTATTTAGGGTTGCGGGGGTAAATGCTTCTTCAAGGGCAGCATGCGAAATCAACTGTTCCGTGTACAGTGCCCGATCCCAAAGATGTAGATCATCAAGCGTGGAAAACATACCACCAGCACCCGTTGTGAAAATTTCATAATCATCCAACTGCCCCGCTTGGTTATACCCAACAGCTCTGTTTTCAATAGCTGGTGCAGATTCGTCATACACCAAAGTATTGTTCATGCCCAAGGGCCTAAAAATATTTATTTCCATAAACTTATGAAAGGGCATGCCCGAGACTTTTGTAACTATTAGTGATAAAAGCACATAACCCCCATTGCTATATCTGAATTCGTCCCCAGGCTTAAAATCCAATTCCTTTTGTTTTACAAGGGCCTCCAATACGTCCTTATCCCTAAGTCCCTTTCTATAAATACCCAATCTATAGTGGTCCGCTATACCCGAAGTATGGGTCATTAAATGTTTTAGGGTAACAGTATTGGCGTAGTCCGGAAACTCAGGGAAATACTTGGATAATTTATCATCATAAGAGAGCTTCTTTTGCTCTTTTAAAATCATAATCGCCATTGCTGTAAATTGTTTTGACACAGATGCCAAATAAAAAACGGAAGCTATGTTTAGTTTTCGATTATTGTCCTTGTCTGCATAACCTAGGGCATTTTTATAAATAATTTTATCCCCTCTACTTACCAATATAGCACCATTGAACATGCCTTTTTCATAACTGTGCTGTATCAGACTGTCAATTTTTCCAGCTTCGGTTTTGGTATTGTCAATAGAGGTCGATTGTGAGTGTATAGAAGCTGTTGCCCAAAATAGCATCATAAAAATGAATGGAGCGTTCTTAATGAATTTAGTTTTAAAATAAATGGCAGTATTACCCATATAATGTTTTCCTAGGATTTTTAATTGTCAACCATGAGGGCCAGCATACAATAAAAGCACAAGTCACAATATAACTGTTTTAACGACCTATAATCCAACCAGACGATTTTGCCCATAGATCCAATAAAGATTTCACTGGAGCCAAGAGAAGAGTATTACGGTCAAGTATTGGATTCTTTACTTCTAAGGTAGCAAATATTGATTTCGGTACTTGCCACATCGATGAAATACAGAATTATCCGTTGTAACACACCATTTCTTATGAAGACGCAGGATTTCCTATTTGGGACTACGGTGTATATAATTTAAAATAAATGGCCGAAAATAGTGATAAGTGAAGGGAATTGGATTGGGGATTTTCTATAGGGTACTAGCACCGAAAGTAAAATAGGGGCTAAGTTGCACACCCTTATTTGATCAATTTATCCAAGTATGCTACCCTGGGTCGCTTGGTTTAGGTAGGAACTCCATCCGTATGGATTAATAGTAAGCAGTGTATTCCTCTGCGCCGGAATGTAAACCACGGTGCCCGTAAGATCTCTACAGTTATACTATCACCTTGCTATAAACCGGATTCAATAATTCCGGTTCTGGAATATGAAAGGGCAGGGTAAATTTAAAATTACTCCCTTTTCCTACTTCACTTTCCACCCAAAGATGTCCATCCAGTAGTTCCACAAATTCCCTGCATAGAACCAAACCTAAACCGGAACCATTTTCGTTTGCAGTACCTGGTAGGGTGACACTGGTGGATAGATCGAAGATTTTATGGATTGTAGTGTCGTCCATTCCCACTCCATTGTCCACAATGGAAATTTCTACATGGTCATGATTTTTATTGACTACAACATTTATATGTCCTTCAGGATTTGTGAATTTTATGGCGTTCGAAATTAAGTTCCGTAAAACAGTTCTTAATATATTTTCATCAGTACTTATTTCAATTTCGTCTGTGGCGGAAAAATGCAAAGAAATGTTCTTGGCCTTAGCCTGGGACAGTTTAAGTTCAATAATATGCAGTATTACTTTGGACAGGTTAATTTTTTCTGGGCTGAAACCAAGTTCTCCGGTTTGTGATTTTGCCCAATTTAATAAATTGTCAAGTAGACTCAGGGTATTTTTGGCAGTTGTATTTATTAGATCAACAAACTCTTCAGATTCCGAATTTTCGGTGGTAGCAACCTTTTCAGAGAGCAGTTCGGAAAGGCATAAAATGTTGTTGAACGGACTTCTTAAATCGTGTGCTATAATTGAAAAAAGTTTATTTTGGGTTTGGTTCAACGCTTCAAGCTTAAGCTTATCCTGTTCAATGATTTTATTTTTTTCAAGTATTGTTTTTTGATCTACTTCCTTTAAAAGCATAATGTAACCAATACTGATGGCACTAATTACAAGGATGGAAATTATAAGGAACCAATTATTGAAGGTAGAGCTTTTGAGGAAAACATATGAATCGCCAATTTGGTATATATTATAAGCGCGAAAGAGCTGGAATATGGAATATAAAAGAAGCACCCCGCTTAAAAGAATGGAAAACTTGTATTTATTTTTATTGAAAAATAGATAATAAGCACCTATCGCATAGAAAAATGAGCAGGAAATTATCCGTATAACATTCATAATGGTATTGTTTTTTTCAGCGATTACAATGGCGGCATAAAATAGAAATGCAAAAACAACAAAAATCCGTAACAGTTTTTTTCGCTTCTTACCATCAAAAGAGATAAGACCAAACGAAGTAAAGGTAAAACAGGCAATCATTAATAAATTATTAATGCGCAAAGCAAGGATTGGTGGTAAAAAATCACTATTTCCGTGTAGAATAATGGCAATCGTTTGAAACGTTATACCCAGTGCCACTAGCAAAAAATACCATTGTTTGTGATGATAGAAATATTGATAAATGAAGAGGGAAATAATAAATAAATTATTCAGAGCTAAAAAAAACAATATCGAGGGGTAGTCTAAGGTCATTTTTATTCTTTATATTTTATAAAGGTTAAAAAAAAATGTTAATAATCTGTTTTTTTAATATTTGTTTGGCAACTTAAATGTGCTTATATATATCCAGGTCACATAGAACACTGATTATCAAGGTGGTGGACAGTTCTTGGATTGGAGCTAATAGGCAATCAATAAAAGGTATTAAACCTCAGGGCAGGCCTGTCTGCCGACAAAGGCAGGCCCTGAACCCATTAATAGGAATCGACCCTAGGGTCGAGGTATTGAACCTAGATCCCGCATAAAAAGGCGGGATTAGTTCAACTTTCAATTTTAAGTGCGTCTTACTGACTTTTCAAAATTGAGTTTTGACTAATAAATTAAAGGGCAGTAATTTCTAAATGGGTCGATGAAGAGGCTACATTTATCATTTGGCAAAGTAGTTATACCAGCCTGAGAACACCTTCTTAAATGTTTTCCATTAGAATTAATCAACCAAAATTATTCTAGGGACCGTAGGAAAAATGTAATACTACCTTTAGGAGTACCAAAAATTATATAAATGACTTAGGATCTTTATGGAATACTGAATTAATCTCAGGTTTAATACTGCTATAACTTGGTTCCCTGGATTAAGATGGAAGATTTGATCGACTTTTCCTTTAAATGCAAGAACTTCTTACGTTCTTCGTCTTCTTTGAAATTATCAAAGTCTTCCTGGGAATTAAACTCCACCAAGTGAATTTCATAGGGGGTCTCCGTATTTTTTTCAATTACGGAATCCTCTGTGGGTCTAATCCTTAAGGTAAGTCTACCATTGTATTTTAAAATGGTGGGAATAGCAAGATCCTCAAACTGATGAAAAACGTCCTCCTGCCCTTCATTAAGGTATATAAGCTGGGTTATGTAAATCATATTAAAAGGGACTTTTACAGTATAAGTTAGGTAGAGTGATAGAACAACTAGTAGCGTATTTTAAATTACAATAAATTTCACAACCAAGGATTAGGCACTTTAAAAAAAAAATACAACAATTGCTAGTTATTACTAGGGTTATTAATGGTCCGTTTTTATTTATCATTTAGTTTTTACTTCTTTATTTCCAATTTATTGATTATTCCTTTCAACATGGTTGGAACAATTAGCTTGTGGAAAGGTCGAACAGGAAGAAAGTATAATTTACCAAACCAATTATTAAATTCTACGGTTGTGGTAAGGGTGATGTCCTTATTTTTGGTTCCAGATGCATGAGGTGCCAAAAATAGTGAGACCCTAAAATTCAGATGTTTATCATCTTCCCCTAAAATGACTTCGTTTTCGGTTTTGGCGAACACTTTAAAAAGTCCCATTTGTTCTCCTGGTTCACATTTAAAGTTTTGGAGCTGCCTTTCCCTCTTGGTTATATCACCAGAGGTTTTAAGCCCGAAAATGGATACCATTTTATTTCTAAGGGCAAATAGCCTTTCTACCCATTTTGGTCCACTTGAAAAAAATGCCCTGCCTATATCCGTAGATGTAAATTTATTTCCGTGGTCATACAGGCTAGCTTGAAAACTATCCACATAGTCGTATGTGTTGCCAGAAGAATTCAGCAACGAATGGTTCGGAAGTGTCGTTTCAATTATTTTCATTTTTTATTTCCATAATTCTATGGTCTATTGATCAATAATGGCCCTGCCTGCAATGGTAAAATAGAATCCCTTACTACTCAGAATTTTCAATTGGGATTAAAGGTATGGATATGAGCTAACGTCCAGGTCCATAAAAATCCGGTAGGACCGGTGCTTTTCATAGGGAAGGTTGTTAAACATAGTTTCGTATTCCTAATCATTTAAAATTTAACGGTTATACATAGGGAACGGCAACTTCTATATTTCCTTTACCCAGTGAAAAGGAAATGTTTAAAAATATTGTTCTTTCACTATTTGTACTTGATTCCAAAATATCAAAATCATCCAGCTCTATATAATTTTTTAAGTCCAAATAAAGTTTTTCTATTTTTTGCTCTTCAACTTCAATTCTTAAAGACATTGAAATATCAGAAAACTGCTTTACGTCTACAACATCTCCCGACCTATTTATAATCTGATTAATTTTATCAAGGGCTTCATACCTACTTTCCTTAGAGTATCCTTTCCAAAAAATAAATTTGTTTGCCACCTTTCACTTTTATTTCTCAACGTTGTTTTTCCCTATTCAAGCGCAGCGGTTTGGCTATAATTGGGGACAGGACTTGAATACTTTCCATTGTAACACAGTATGTAAGAATAAATATAATTAATTTTTAATATAAAGTACGTAGTACATAATGACAATCCGAATCCATATAATTAGTTAAAAAGGTTTCAAGAATAATCGTTCATACCTTAATATTGTTATTACATCGATTTTAATTTTTTGATTTACAATTTTAAAGTAAATTTTAATCTTTATAATTCGTTCCCCCAATAGAATATTTTTTTATTGAATTGCAGTTAAATAACATGCCTAACAAAATGTACAATGAAAAAAATATTTTATTCCTTAATTATCATAATCCCACTTTTCCTGTTCGTAATTGGTTCATGCTCCAAAGAAAAAATTACCATTTATGAATTTACAGGTGATGTATCTCCTATAGATGGAGGAAGTATTAGCCCTAACCAAGGTACATTTGAATCAGGAGAAAAGGTGACCATATCAGCAACTCCTTCCAATGGATTCTATTTTAAGAATTGGAGTGGCGATATTACAGGGACAGATAATCCCTATTCATTTACAATACAATCGGACACAGAGGTTATCGCCGTTTTTGAAAAAGAGGATACGGATGGTGATGGGGTTCCGAACGATGTTGACAAGTGTCCTGAAACCACTACCGGGGAAACTGTAAATATGGATGGCTGTTCGGAAAGTCAAGTAGATTCTGATGGAGATTCTGTATTTGATGATGTAGACCAATGTGCCGATACCCCAGAGGGTGAAACAGTAGATGAAACAGGTTGTTCCATTAGCCAGAGAGATACTGACCTTGATGGTATTACCGATAATTTAGATGAATGTCCGGACACTGGTCAAGGGTTGACAGTTGATGATAAGGGTTGTGCAGAAAATCAGCAAGATATGGATGGAGATGGTATTCTGAACGATTTGGATTTGTGTCCAGGAACTCCCCTGGGAGAACCCGTTAATAGTAATGGTTGTACTTCGTCTCAGACTGATTCTGATGGAGATTCTGTTGCTGATGGATTGGATCAATGTCCAGACACGCCATCGGAAGAAACGGTTGATAGTGAAGGTTGTTCTGATAGTCAAAAGGACACGGATGGAGATGGAGTAACAGATAATCTAGACCAATGTCAAAATACCCCTTCCGGAGAAGAAGTGAGCTCGATTGGATGCTCTTCTACCCAAACTGATTCAGACGGGGATACAGTTAATGATGGATTGGATCAGTGTCCCGATACCCCAACAGGAGAAACAGCAGATGCGCAAGGATGCTCAGCTAGTCAAAAGGACACGGACGGAGACGGAGTAACGGATAATCTAGACCAATGTGAAAATACCCCTTCAGGAGAAGAAGTGAGCTCTATTGGATGCTCCTCTACTCAAACTGATTCAGACGGGGATACAGTTAATGATGAGTTGGATCAGTGTCCAAATACACCAACAGGAGAAGCTGTAGATGCTCAAGGATGCTCAGGTAGTCAAAAGGACTCTGATGGTGATGGGGTTACGGATGCTATTGATTTATGTCCAGGGACACAATCAGGAGAAACTGTAAATTCCAACGGCTGTTCTGCCTCCCAGACAGACTCAGCTCCTTCAATAGTGATCTTTGATCAGGCACCAGCGCCTAACGCGACAAATGTGAATACACCTATTACAATTAGTTGGATGGCTTCCACTGATGCCGAAGGTGATGCCATTACTTATGATGTGTATTTAGGAACGAATTCAGCAAACTTAGACTTGGTCAGTCCTAATCAAACCGCTCTATCCTTCACTTCAATCGAACTTGAATTGGGAACAACCTACCATTTTCGCGTAGATGCAAAATCAACTACTCACGTGACTTCAAGTGAAGTGAGAAGTTTTGTGACATTGTTCACTGGATCATTTACGGACACTAGGGATGGTCATACATATGGAACAATTAAAATTGGATCTCAGGTTTGGATGACGGAGAATTTAGTCTACAATTCTTCAGGATCATATAGTTACGATGATGATATATCCAACGATGCAAACTATGGCCGATTGTACGAATGGGCTACTGTACAAGCTGCAATTCCAACAGGCTGGCACTTGCCAACGGATGCTGAATGGAAAATATTGGAAACTGAACTAGGAATGCCTGCAAGCGATTTAAATATTAATGGAGAAGACACAACAAGAGGAACGGACCAAGGCACAAAAATGAAAGTGGGCGGATCCTCTGGATTGAATATCCCAATGTCTGGATACAGATCGAACGGCGTATACAGTTCAATAGACATTAAAGCATATTTATGGGCAGACACTGATACTGGGGAAGGAAACCCCTTTAGAAGAAAAATTGAAGCTGCAAGTCCGTCTAGCTTCAGGTTTACAAATCCACCTGGAACTTTTGCTGATAGCGTACGTTTGGTAAAGAACCAATAACAGAACATTATATTGGATAATTCCCAAAGGGAATTCAAACAAAAAATATTGTTCCTCCTATATTGGGAAGATTTATTTTACGAACGTCTAAATGGTATACATGTCCAAATACTTTTAGGTGTTGTACCTCTTGTCGGTCAGGGTTCCATATTATCCAACCCCAATAGAATTCCATGGCCGATGGGGCGTGGGTAATGTGTACGTTTTAGTTCTCGTTTTCATGAAGAGCTAATGTGCTGCAACGTAGTCCGCTTGTACGCATTAGCCACGTGGACTTGAAGTGAAGACTGGTTTAGTAAGGTCAATTAAGTGAAAACCGCACAAGAAAATAATATCAAGTCTCAATTATTTTTTACCTACACGGCTAGTATTTTAAAAACTATTATCCTCAAAAGGGCTGAAGGCCTGTTTTGGGTGATTTATATAATGTAGTTAGAACGAGGGTTGAACTCGTGACCTCTAAGTTATGGATTCCTAAATGGATTTTTGAAACCCTCTATGTACATGTCTTTCCAGCTTATTTGGAAATAAAACATTTCCAAATAATATTACAACCCTTTTTATCTTTTATAACAAAACGATTACCATATGTCGCCATCCCTACAGGATAGGGGCAGATATGCGTCCATACGTATTGTGTTGTACTTTTTCTTATTTCAAAACATCCATTCCTGCTTTCACAATCTTCAAAATCCGATCGGCATCCTGTACGCATCCTTCCCATATACCGCTCTGCGTTGCTGCCCAAATTTTAATATCATCGGGCAATTCTGGATGTGGCCGAAGTTCTGGATGTGGTGATCTGCTTGAAAACAATTGTGCTATGTCGGCTTCACTTAGTTCGGCATCGGGATCGCTGTGCGAGGCTATTAGGTTTATACTACCACTTAGATTATCACAATCAATTTTGATCTCAATGACATCTCCATCTTGAACCTTACTGATAGGTCCTCCTACCAGAGCCTCTGGACCAACATGTCCTATACATGCACCTGTGGAAACGCCAGAAAAACGTCCGTCGGTAATCAGGGCTATCTCTTTTCCAAAGGATAATTGTTTAAGAGCACCTGTGATTTGGAAGGTTTCTTCCATTCCTGTGCCACTTGGCCCTGTCCCAATCAATATTACAATATGACCTGGTTTTACCTCTCCATGATTAATTGCCTTAATGGCGTTTGCTTCAGAGACAAATACTTTAGCAACTCCTTTTTTGTAGTATATGCCGTTGCCATCGATCATCTCAGGAGCAATTGCACCGCTTTTGATCAGCGCTCCTTCTGGTGCCAAGTTTCCGGAGGGGAAAGTCAAGGTGCTTTTCATCTTGGCCTTCTTCGCCGCTTCAGGGGATAGTATCACTTTATCAGGATGTGCATCGGGATTAAATGATTGGAGGTTAAATCGTACTTGTTGACGCCTATCTCTTTTATTCTCTGCTTCCCAAGAGAACATTTTGCCGCCCTGTTCCCAGACATCCAAATTCTCGCCCAAGGTTTTTCCTGTAACGGTGAGGCAGTCTTCTTTGAGTAGCCCTAATTTTCGCAAATGTATCATTACCTCTGGTACTCCTCCGGCAGCATAAACGTGTGCTGTGGAGTACTTCCCTGCTGGAAGCACATTGACCAATCGTGGCGTTTTTCGGTTAATATCCTCCCATTCTTCTCGAGTAGGCATCTGTAGTCCCGCTGCATGGGCTATAGCAGGGATATGCAGTAAGAGGTTAGTAGATCCGCCAAAAGCTGCATGTACTACCATAGCATTGTAAACGGCATCCTGAGTAAGGATCTGACTGGTATTTATATTGTTTTTTGCCAGATTTACCAGAGCAATTGCTGAATCTTTGGCAAGGGCATACCAAATCTTACCACCAGAGGGGGCCAGTGCCGAATGTGGCAATGCCATTCCCAATGCTTCTGCTACGACTTGGGAGGTGGCTGCTGTTCCCAAAAAATGACAACCTCCCCCTGGTGTCCCACAAGAAGCACATCCATGGGATTGTGCCTCTTGCAAGGATATTTCTTTGTGGGAAACAAGCGATGGTAAAGACTGTACCGAACCCAAGTCTTTGATTCCTTTGGCAATCAATGTTACCCCACCGGGCATAATAATCGTTGGAAGATTGGATTCATTGGCCAATGCCATCATCATCGCAGGTAGGCCTTTGTCACAAGTAGCGATGCCCATTACGCCTTTGCGATTGGGCAAAGAGCGTCTTAAATCTCCTAAAACTGTGGCGGCATGATTGCGATAGGCCAATGAATTCATCATACCTGTAGTGCCTTGGGTACGTCCGTCACAAGGATCTGATACCGATACATAATAGGGTTTGGCAAACAGGTTTTTGAAAGTACTTGCAGCAACCTTTGCGGCATCTCCCAATTCGAAATGTCCTGAGTGCATGCCCAGTGCCAGTGTCTCTTCACCGTTCTTTAATCCTCCAGCAGTACTCATTATAAGGAATTCTGATTGATTTACATCTTCAGGGTTCCACTTCATCCCGGCATCCTGTATTTTACCAAAGATGTCACCACTCGGCTTGTCTTCATAGTCTTCCCGTGATATAGGTAGTAGCCCTTTTCTTGGGGTAACTTCCAATGGGAAATAAAAGGGACTGTTCTCTTGGAAGTGCTCTTTATCGTTATTGTTCATATTTCTTTAAAATCACGATACTAAGGTATCAAGTTAATCTATCTGTTACAAAGGAAAACATTTTTCTAAAGGATACGTCTTTATCATTTTAAACTGCTTCACATTTACCTACACTAAAAATGGGGAATGGCTTAAGCAACAGGGGGAAAAGAAGCAAAGGAGGAGGGCAAACATCTGTCAAGAATTATTTAATGTGCCGAATGCACCACAACGACCCGGTTAAGGCAAGTGGGGTAGTGGACAAGCACTGACCTTTCCGTTTAAGCCCTTAGCCAAAGCTTTTTGTTTTGTAATTATTCTTCAATTCCCAAATTAGCACAGCGTTATTACGAATTCCTTTCCAAAAAATAGAAATCACAAAAATTTTGCGGTCACATAAAAATACGCAAACGATTCGATTCAAAACCTTTGCCCGCATTACTTCATAGGTTATGATGTGCACAGTAATTAAAATAGATTGAAGGTTAGAAAATATTTGTATCTGCCTTGCTTTAGCATAATCCAAGCAACCAATTTGTCAGTTTCTGAATCAAATAGCAATGTTCCTAATGGCTCTTCAGGTTCTTTCTTTTGATAATAAGCAAAAACATTGGAATCCTGAGTGTACATTTTTTTGCCACTAATGCTCTCCATTGCCACGTCCTTATCAAATGGCTCATAAATCTTGTGGTTTTTATAAAATCGAACTGGTTTGGCATCCAAATTTTTTAATCCGATGCTATCCACCGTTTTACGGAAATAGTAGAATAATCCATCAAAAGCCTTTAACCGTTCCTTCTTACGTATTTCTGATGTGTCTTTTAGTACGTAGTTTAATTCAACGTATTTGTCAAATAGGATTTTCTTAGATAGTTCAGTACTATCCTTTCCGTTTACATATTTTGCTAATTCAGTCAGTATCTGATACTGCTTTTTTTCTTTTTCAGTCCAATTGTCAAATACTTTGTTTTGTCCATAAACACTTAACGCTGTAGCAATCAGAATAACAGTTGATATTAATTTCATACGATTCGTCATTATTGTGCACAAGGTTTTCTGTATAAGATGTCATAGCCATTCCCTTCGATGGTTATGCATTTTTGTTAGCTTCCCCTAATTGGAACTGCTTAGTTTTCTAAAACTTCATTAAAGTTATTGTTTTTAAAAGATACTATATCCAAGAATAATGGAAAGAGAATTATATTTAGAATTCCAGTTTGGATAGGTGTTAAATATTTCTATATTTAAACCATATCTTATTTCTGGAATAGCTCAATTTCATTCTAAAAACGTTTACGTTTTCGTTTACGGTAGACAAAAGTACGGAAATAGAAGGCATAAAAAAACGGATTGGCAGTAACCAATCCGTTGATTTTTATAAACTTAAGTTTTGTAGCGAGAACGAGAGTTGAACTCGTGACCTCCGGGTTATGAATTCTAACGAAATTGTATTGATATGGTCTCAAATCACCTGATAATCAATTATTTATATCATAATTTTGAAATTTAAATTAATAGAAAAAACCATAAAAATCCATATAAAACCGCAAAATGTTGTACATATGTTGTACATAGATTTTATATCTTTATGTTATAACAATTTATTATGGCCACCGTAAAGATAGTATTGCGTAAGAATTATCGGAAGAAAGACGGAACATTTCCAATTGCTTTGCGATTGACCCAAAACAGGAAGTCAAAATTTTTGTTTACAGGTGAGTATATCCTAGAAAAGGATTGGGATGAAACTAAAGGGTTGGCAAAAAAGAGTTATCTCAATTCCTCACGACTTAATAACATGCTCTTAAAAAAGGTTTCGGAAGCTCATAATATGGCTTTGGAAATGGAGGCAAGTCCAGAAAATCAGTCGGTTTCCACTTTGGCAAAAAAGATTCTGGGCGAGGACAAATTTGATTTTTTCAAGGTGAGCCAAATCTTTCTGGAAAATCTTTTAAAACGGAAAAAATTCGCTCAACATTATAATCAAGAAAAAAGATTGAATATATTCAAAAACTTTTTAGGATGTAAGGAGTTATCTTTTATTGACATCGATGTCAATTTATTAAGGGGGTTTGAAACATTTCTACTTTATGAAAGAAAGGTTTCTCCAAGAACAGTTATTAACTATCTAATGCTAATTCGAACTATTTATAATTTTGCACGTAAAGAGTACCACGTTGATGATAGAAACTACCCATTTGGCAGGGGCAAGATCCAAATCAAGTTTCCCGAAACTGAAAAAATAGGATTGAATGTAAATGAGGTCCAATTATTGGAAATGGCCAATGAACTAACGCAGGCTCAACAAAATGCCGTAACTACCTGGCTGACCAGTTTCTATTTTGCTGGTATAAGGGTAGGAGATATCTTAAAATTAAAATGTTCCGATTTTAAAGATGATAGACTTTATTATCGAATGGGTAAAAACCAAAAACTTGTTTCTCTCGCTGTACCTGATAAGGCAAAGAGAATATTATACCCGTACATTTCAGTAAAAGAATTTAAAAATGATTTGGTTTTTCCTTATTTGAAGGGGATTAATCTAAAAGACGAAAAACAAGTTTCAACAAGGGTTAAGACAATTACCAGGAGTTTAAACAGACGATTAGTAATTGTGGCGGAAAAACTAGGAATCGAAAAGAGACTTAGTATGCATATTGCACGGCACAGCTTCGGTAATATTTCAGGGGATAAAATCCCAATTCAAATGCTTCAGAAATTATATAGGCATTCTTCTATTACAACCACCGTCAATTACCAGTCAAATTTCATGCACGTACTTTAAACTGACCATTAACTGCCACCAACATTATCTTCTTACGGATATATTAAAGACTTCGTAAACT